>PWKH01000129.1 GCA_003559765.1 Spirochaetaceae bacterium | reverse complement strand
CGTCATCCCTGATGGATCCGGCAAGACAGCAGGGGATGCCGGCGGTAATCACCGCATGCATCAGCCCGCTTTTCAGAGCTCCGGATTCAACCATCTGCTGTATCGAACCGTATCCGTAGACAGTATTGATTGCCCGCATATGATGGGTATGCCCCTCTTCAAGCACCTTACCAGAAGAAAGCTCAACTCCCAGGGAGGTTCCGAAAAGCTGCTGCTCAAGGTCATGGACCGCTGCGGCATTCCCTCCGAGAAACCCGTGGATGTATCCGCCCGTTATCAGTGACGCCAGTGCGCCTCCTGCCCCGGTATGAATCACCACGGGACCGCAGACCACGACGGTCTTCCCCTTCCGTGATGCGATGGTCCGCATTTCCCGGGCCACCTGGCCGACTGCAGTATGGCAGCTGCGTTCGGAGGATACTTCATTCGACATGAATGCGAAGGAAACGTTCCGCTGGGACAGCGCTGTCGGATAGACCCGGAC
This sequence comes from Spirochaetaceae bacterium, assembly GCA_003559765.1. GTDB lineage: Bacteria > Spirochaetota > Spirochaetia > PWKH01 > PWKH01 > PWKH01. The sequence continues at coordinate 10,998 of PWKH01000129.1, read as the reverse complement.
GGAATCGCTTCCGCAGACAATGAAATCCCCCTTGCGGACATCCCGGATTTTCGTGCAGATAAAATGCTGACCCGCAGAATTCCATACCAGCACAGCGTCCATCCGCTGCTGCACCACCGGCCTCCATGCGCCCCGGCAGTACACCTCCGTACGGTGATTCGTAGTGGAATAGAATCCGTCGGGGGCATACCGGTCCTTTTCAGCTGCTGCCGTCCGGGCTTCTGGGACAGACGGCTCATACACCCCCAGCTGAGTGAGCCGGTCGGCAATCACCTGCAGATGCTGTTCATCCCGGGCATTGACTTCAAAGGCTAACTGGGAAAGCTCCCGGGGAGTCTTCCCGACATCAAACGTATGTATCTGATAATCCCCGTCTTCCCTGAGGATCGTGTTCAGTATCTGGGAAAGCAGTCCTGAATCAATCAGATGGCCCTGGGCGAACATAACTCTTTTACTCATGCATTCAGTTAACTACAAAAACCCTCGCATGTAAAGGATAATTCCGGTACACTGTCCCCATGGAACTCTTGTCACCGGCCGGAAGCTTCTCCTCTGGGGTGTACGCGTATCAGTTCGGTGCCGATGCAGTCTATGCAGGGATGAAGCAGTTCTCGGCGCGAAGCGCCGCCGTGAATATGAGCTTCGACGAACTGCGCAGGCTGAAACAGCTGGCGGCGGATTCGGGGAAAAAGCTCTATATCGCATTCAACACCCTCATTACCCAGGATGAGCTTGATCCCATGATGCCCCTTCTTGATCAGTGCGCCTATCTGCAGGTAGACGGGCTGATCATCCAGGATCTGGGGGTCTGCAGGACGGTGCGCCGGTATTTCCCCGCCCTGCGGCTTCACGGCTCCACCCAGATGGCCGTACATACTGCAGACGGAGCGAAGGCGCTCACCGATGCAGGGTTCTCCCGGGTTGTCCTTTCCCGGGAACTGAGTGTCGGAGAAATCAGCGGAATCATCAGAAGCGTTCCCGATATAGAATATGAGGTGTTTGTTCATGGGGCATTGTGCTGCAGCTTTTCCGGCCTCTGCCTCGCCTCAGGGATGCTGCTGGGACGCTCCGCAAACCGCGGAAGGTGCGCCCAGATATGCCGCACCTGGTTTGAACGTGATTCCCGTCAGGGATACTGGTTCTCCATGAAGGACCTTGATGCCTCGGGGATGATTGAAGAACTGAAACGCATCGGAGCTGCATCCTGTAAAATCGAAGGGCGGATGAAAAGCCCCGAATACACCGGGACGGTGACTGCACGATATCGCCGTCTTATCGACGGGCTGCCCCCTGATGAGGACCTTGAGCGCCAGCTGTCCGCCGTTTTCTCACGCAGGACCACCAAAGGGTGGCTGGGGGATACGGATCAGCCGCTGACAGATCCCGGCTATCCTTCCCATCGCGGAGTGATCGCTGCTTCGGTGATCGGACAGGTTCAGGAATATACCGCCGTGAAGCTGACCGAAGCCCTGTCGCTGCGCGACGGAATCCGCTACGAAATACCGTCGGGGGATCCCGGCAGGCTTCCCGGACAGGTGCGCTGCAGCATCCGGGGGCTCATCCTCGGCAATCGTCGGGTCACCCGGGCAGAACCGGGTATGACGGTGCTCCTCAGCCTTCCACAAACTCCGGCTGTCGGAAGCGTGCTCTACAAGATATCTGACCACAGCATCCGCTGGAGCACCCCCGGCATTTCCTCCTGCAAACCCTTTCAGCATCCCCTGCCGATGCATGCAGCGGTCACGGACCAGTCAGCTGAAATAACCGCCCGGTTCCCCTGGCGCGGTGACGAACACCGGATCGTTTTCCATGATGTTCTGCCTGTTGAACAGGCAAGAAATCCCTTTGATCTCGAGAAAAAGCTTGAACAGACCTTTTTAAAAAGCTCAGAAAGTCTCTTCCGTCCTGGGGATTTTACCTGGGAGAACCGCAGTTCATATCCCGATACGCATCTGTTCATCCCTCCGTCCCGGCTCAAGGCGCTGAGAAGATCATGCTATAAGGAACTGGATGCACAGTTTACCCGGAAACGCTGGGACGTGCATCAGGAAGGCGGCGGCCCTTCGGCTGCGGGCGTCCCGCCGCGAAGCAGCCTCTCCCCCGATTCTGACCGGCCGATACCCTTTATTACCGATCCCCGCAGGTACGTTCCGGAGGACCTGCCGCTTTTTGAGGGACGCAGATGTCTTCCCCTGCATCCGGTGTTATGTGATCCCCGCTATGAGCAGGACCTTGCCGATTTGGCAGAACGCTGTTCCAAGGTGCTGGTGGGAATCAGCAATATCGGTCATCTGCCCCTGGCAGAAAAACTGGCCGAGACGGCTGATGCAGTGCTGTGGATTGATGTGTTCTGTTATATTGCCAACAGTGCAGCGGCACGACAGCTGCAGCAGATGAGCAGAGTTCCGATACGGTTCGGGTATTACTGGATTGAGCAGTCTCAGCTTCCCTGGAGGGGGACCTGGCCGTTTCCCCTCGGACCTGTCGGGGAGGATTTTCGCCCTCCTCTGTTTATCAGCAGGCTTTCGGCCTATTCCGGGCTCAGAGGTTCAGAAACACAGCGGAACTATGAACTGCGACAGGGAAACCGGATGTTCCAGGTGATTGAGCAGGGAGGGTTTTCCTATTTCTTCTCGTCTTCCCCTTCAGGGGAAATCCGAGGGTAGATCTCTGCTTTTACTCTCGCCGGCTCCCGAATCCGTTCTGCCTGCATCAGTTCCGAGACATGCTGCAGGGAGGAGAGAATCAGGGTCTGCTCCCACGGCTTGAGCTCTTCGAATCTGCGGATGAAATCCTCCTGAAGCAGGGAGGGATTTGAACGCAGCACCTCTTTGCCCGGATCAAGCAGCACGATCTTAACCTTGCGCCGATCCTTCGCATCGCGCTGGCGCTTCACATATCCCTTTGTCTCAAGGCGGTCTATCATGCTGGTGATCGTGGCCTGACTGATGGACATATACTTGGCCAGCGTTCCGGGGGTAATATTTTCATTCAGGGACAGCTCTTTTATGATGAAAAGCTGGGGCCCTGTCAATCCGATTTTTTTTACCAGACTCTGTGAGTACAGATCCACGGCTCTGGTAATCTGGCGAAGAGTGACCAGTACTTCATTTGCAACATCCAAGGATTTTTCTCCTATCGCTCTCTAACATTTATCCTGCAACAGTTTATCATGCTGTGTCATTAACTAGTGTTCTAACAGTATGGCACCTAAACAAAAATATTTCAATACCCTTCTAACTCACCTAAATAAAAGAGAATAATAGTTAGTTAAAATATCTGAAGCTTTATACCTTGACTAATTGGCTCATTATTGTTTAGCATACTAATATATGTTTTACTATATATTGGCTAACAGTTCCCGGATAATTGACGGGCTTGTGCGGCACTTATACATTATTGCCGCATCACTCCCCATTTCGGTAACCATCGGGGTTGCCGCAGGTATTCTGATATCCCGAAATAAACGGGCGGAACGTATCGTTATCGGAATCGCCAATATCCTGATGACGATTCCGAGTCTTGCACTGTTCGGATTCGCCATCATTATCATGTCGCCCCTCGGCATGGGCATCGGCGTACCTCCGGCGATCTTTGCGCTGGTAATCTATTCCTTCCTGCCGATCACCCGAAATACAGTACTGGCGCTGCATGCTGTTCCCTCCAGCACCATTGAAGCTGCCCGGGGGATGGGCATGACGCCGAGACAAATTCTGCGCAGAATCCAGCTTCCTCTGGCAATCCCCCTGCTGATGGCGGGCATCCGGAACGCCTGCGTTATGGGAGTAAGCGTCACCACCATTGCCTATCTTGTCGGCGCCGGGGGAATGGGGCACTTTATTTTTGCCGGCATGACCAGAACCCGCCTCGACATGGTCCTCGCCGGTGCGGTAATTGTAGCGGTGCTCGGCATAGCTACGAACTATCTGCTGGTGATGCTGGAACGGGCAGTTACCCCGAGGGGACTTATGCTGGAACAGAATAAGGAGTAATTACCATTATGGCTATTGAGCTTATCAATGCGGAAAAAACATACGGTGATATCTATGCCGTGAAAGACCTTACCATGACCATACCGGACAATCAGATAACCATTCTCATCGGACCTTCCGGCTGCGGAAAGACCACCACCATGAAAATGATCAACGGCCTGATTCCGAAGACCAACGGCGACATTAAGATAAACGGCACCTCCATAGACGAATGGAACCCGATCCAGCTTCGCAGAAACATCGGCTATATTATTCAGGAAATCGGACTGTTCCCCCACTACACCATCTTTGACAACATTGCCACAGTCCCCAGGCTGCTTCACTGGGAAGAGAAGAAAATCAGGCAGCGGGTTCTGGAGCTGATGGATCTGGTGAATCTTGATCCGGATGAATTCCTGCAGAAATACCCCTCCCAGCTTTCAGGAGGCCAGCGGCAGCGCGTCGGGGTAGCCCGGGGACTGGCTGCAGACCCTGACATTGTCCTCATGGATGAGCCCTTCGGGGCGATTGACCCGATCAACCGGGAAAAGATCCAGGACAGTTTTCTGGAGATTCAGAAGGAGATTCAGAAGACCATCGTCTTTGTCACCCATGACATCCATGAAGCGATCAAACTGGGAGACTCCATTGCAATTCTGGACGAAGGATCACTGGTGCAGTTCGACTCGGCCTATAACGTGGTGAATAATCCCGCAACACCTCTGGTGGAGGACCTGCTGGGGTCAGACCGGGCGTTCAAGGGACTTGCGCTGCTGCGGGTGAAGGACCATATGACCAAGACATTTACGACCTTGACCAAATCTGTCAGTCCCGCAGATGCGCTGCAGACCATGAAGCAGCACGATACGAAATTCGCCTTTCTGGTTGACGGAAGGAACAACAAGCTGCTGGGAGTGGTTACTGCCAAGGATATTAAAAAGCGCCGGGCTGATTCCCTGGATAAGCTCTCAAAACAGTCCGAATACATTCAGCCCTACGCAACCCTGCTGGAGTCACTGACGAAACTGTTCTCCTCAGGATTCACAGCGCTCCCGGTAATCGACGACAAGAACGTCCTGGTGGGAGTTATACATATGCAGACAATCCTTGATCAGATTGAAGAGATGTCGATCCTGGAAACGGCAGAAGATGAGGCATAGGGAGAAGATATGGGTATATTTTCATTTATGATCCAGAACCCGGAACGGGTAATGGAGAAGCTCTATGAGCATATCATCATTTTTGCTCTGTCCTGGGTGACTGCGGTCATCATCGGACTGGCTGTCTCCATCATCATCTCCCGGCCGTGGGTAAAAACTAGAGTTTCCGATGCGGTAATCAGCATCACCAGTGCTTCCCAGTCGATACCCAGTATTGCCGTGATTGCCGTGGTGTTTCTGTTTACCGGCATCGGAATGCTGCCGGCGGTGATCGCCCTGTTCCTCTACAGCCTGGTGCCGATCATTTTCAATGCGGCGTCTGCTTTTAGGACTATTGATCCGGCGCTGAAGGAAGCAGGCAAAGGAATGGGAATGAGCAATTCCCAGATTCTGTGGAAGATGGAAGTACCGGTAATTCTTCCCCAGCTGTTCTCCGGAGTGAGAACTGCCGCTACCATCAACATCGGAACGACGACCATCGCATCTGCAGTGGGGGCCGGCGGACTCGGTGATCTGATTTTCATCGGGCTGCGCTTCATCAATACTTCTCAGATCTTTGCCGGAGCCTTCCCTGCTGCAGTCCTTGCCATCATCGTCGACGTGCTTCTCAGCAGGGCGGAGAAACGGATAACATCCAATGGAATTCTCATGGATATCGAGAAGCATTCACAAGCTGTATAACTTTTTAAAATTCTTTTAGGAGGAATTGATATATGAAAAAGAACATGGTATGGAAAATTACTGCACTGGCTTTGATGTTAGTGTTACTGCCTTCGGCGCTGTTTGCTGCAGGAGCAGCTGAAAAAAGCGTCGTGGTAGGGGCCAAGAACTTTACCGAACAGTACATTACCGGTGAAATAGTTGCGCTGATGCTGGAGAACGAAGGGTTTGAAGTGGACCGCCGCTTCGGAATGACTTCATTTACCCTCCGCCAGGCGCAGATTGCCGGCCAGGTTGACATTTCCAATGACTACACCGGAACCGGCTGGACCAGCTATCTGGAACAGGAGGAGGTTATCCGGGATGATGCAGGCCTCTTTGAAGCAGTCCGGGACATGGATCTGGCAGAAAACAACCTGGTGTGGACCAACCGGATGGACCTGAACAACACCTACGCTCTGGCAGTTACCGAGGAGTTTGCCGACCAGCACGGTCTTGCAACTCTTGAGGACCTTGCCGCTTTGGCAAATGAAAATCCGGACCTGCTGCAGTATGCCGTAGAATATGAATTCTACGACCGGCCTGACGGTTTTTTCATGATGGCTGAGGAATACGGCATCGAAGTAGACAGCGGCGATGTCCGGACTATGGACCTCGGCCTGACCTATGACGCCATTCAGAGAGGGGACGTAAACGTCAGTATGGTTTTTTCCACCGACGGAAACCTGATTGACTACGACCTGGTGGTCCTGGAAGATACCAGATTCTTCTTCCCCATCTACAACCTCTGCAACGTCATCAGAAAGGATACCCTTGAAGCCCATCCCGAGATTGAAGATATCCTTGCACCGATGGTCACCCTGCTTGACCAGGAAACCATGACTGAGCTGAACTACCGGGTGGACGGAATGGACGAAGAACCGGAGGATGTTGCATACCAGTTTCTGGCAGACAACGGGCTGCTGTAACCCTCTGAGGTGTGATACGAAACGGCTGCTTGAAAAGCAGCCGTTTCTTTCAATAGATGCCGTAGATGGATGCCCCGCAGTTTGTGCACCGTCCCAAAAGCACATGATTCTGCAGTTCCCGGTCGATTTTTACGTAGTATCCCCTTCTGCTTACAATCACATGGGAGCATTCCGGGCAGCGTGTCTGAGCATATTTCGTATTTCCGCTGTTCCCGGCATAGATATAGGGAATGCCGCAGGATTCGGCGGCATCCAGGGCCTGCTGCAGAAATACTTCGCTGGTGGGATTATGATCGCCTAAGTGATAGTGGGGGAAAAACCGGGAGAGATGCCACACCTGGACCCCCGCGTCTTTGAGCAGTCTCCCGAGCCAGTAGACATCCTCAATCTCATGGATCCCTTCGATCAGCATCGTGGTGATTTCCATCACCCTTCCCCGCTCTTTTGCTATCTTCTCCACCGCATCGAGGACCGGCTTTAAGGTCGCCCCGCAGTACCTCTGATAGAATTCATCATCACCCTTCACGTCGATATTGAAGGCATCAATCAGCGGAAGCACCCGCTTCAGGGACTGAGGGGAAAAGGAGCCGTTGGTCACCATGCAGTTGATCCCGTCGGCCTCTTTGACCAGGCGGGCGGTATCAAGCATAAAATCCTGCCACACCACGGGATCGGAGTAGGTATAGCTCATGACAGACACCCCGCAGTCCTGCATGCGCCTGACCTGCTGCTTCGGCTCGGTACGCTCCTGATCACGTTTCCAGGGAGCAGGAAACAGGGGACTGTCTTTCTGGGACAGATCATGGTTCTGACAGAACCGGCAGGAATAATTGCATCCGAACAGCGCAGCGGACAGGGTCTTTTCCCCCGGTCGTACATGATAGAGGGGCTTCTTTTCAATCGGGTCTGCCGCAGCGGCCAGCACCTGGCCGTAGTTTACTGTTACCACTGCATCCCCGCGGTTCTCCCTGATGCCGCAGACTCCCCGTTTTCCTTCCTCAATGGAGCACATTCGGAAACAGAAATCACAGGTACGTCTCATGGATTACTCCTCACTGAATACTTCCGCCTGAAACACCTCAAAACTGCAGGCCGGCTTCATCCAGCTGTCAGGGGCAAGCCCGGCCTTCATGGACAGACGGCTGAGGGTCTGCTCTCTGGTCCACTGCTGTTCCACCGCCACCTGGGGAAGAAATACCGCATGCCGCCCGTGACAGGACAGGACAATCCCGTCTGTTCCGATGCGTATATCCTCAAATGATTCCACCGGCTTCAGCGGGGTGAGCACCGAAATCTCAAAGACCAGCTGCTGCAGCTCATCGCAGGTCACCGGTTCGAACCGGGGATCAGAAACTGCAGCCTCCACAGCCAGGCGGAGTACCGCGGCAAACAGCGGTTCCCTGCTGATCATGCTGCCGATGCAGCCCCGGAGTGTTCCGGATCCTTTCTGCTTCAGCGTGACGAAGGCTCCCCGGTATTCATGGAGCTGAGGGTAGACGGACAAATCCGTCTTGACGGGAGGTGCATCAGGGCAGACCCGCTGAGCAGCTGCCTCCCGTGCCGCCTGGAGCATTGCATTTTGTATCTGGGTTCTCAGCATGGGACTACCTCCAGAGAATGGTGCAGTATGCGACAAAACCGGTATCAGGGCCGACAAACCGGTTCGAATTGTAGTAGTCAATGACCTCGCCCCGGGCGCCTACCGCTTTCATGCAGGATGCTGTCAGCAGTCCGGGTGCAAACCCGCAGATGGTCAAATCCTGGTGATCCTTCATCTCCAGCAGCTGTCTGAACTGATATGCGCAGAAGCTTCCGGCAACGCTCCGGTCCTGCTGCTCAACCTGCTGTTCAATCTCCCTGACGTTTTCAGATCCGAAGGGTGTATAGGCGAAGCGGGGACCGTAGTGGGTGTAGTCTGAACTGGCTATAAGTGCGGTTTTTCCGCTGGCCAGCTGGTCTTTCCCGAGCAGGGTAATCAGCGTATCGGTAAGCGATTCAAGATGTTCCAGACTGGTAATTTCTGATACCAGCAGCAGATCAGCAGTAATGGACTGACCGGAGGCTTCCTGGACCCTTGCAATGAAGGGCAGAAACATCTCCACGGCATGCTCCAGTTCGACAGCCTGATTATGCTCCCTGATCTTTTTACCTCCGTTCTCCGACAGAAGCCCGGCGCTGCGGACGCTGCCGATGGGGGTATCAAAGGCGTCGAAGGATGATCCGAATATGGTATCGGGAAGCAGGGGAACGTAGTGGGACGGCGCAATTATGATAATCCGGTCGGTTTCGGCGCTTAAAGCGTGGAAAAAATGCGCGATTCCCCGTCCGGAAAAGTAGAGCCCGGCGTGGGGAAGCATCCCCCCTTTTACCGGTTCTGCAGGAATTCTTTCGGCCGCCGGTCTGTCCTTCTGAGACAGCCCGCCCCCCCAGATATCCTGATGGACCATTTCCAGAAACTCGTCTATTTCAGCACGGAGCATCACCGGATCACTGGTGTACCAGCTTCCGGAAAACCGGGCTTTCCGCTTTTGCATACGCGCCTCCTTTCTTATTGTGCCACGGCTTTGCTGTTCTGTTAAGTATCGCTGTTCTGCTTTTTCAAGCCGCGGTACAGCTCTGCATTCACCGGAACTTCCGCCCCGTGCTGTGCGGCAAGTCTGAGCAGGGTTCCGGAGAACAGCTCAATCTCGGTATTTCTGCACCCCTTCACGTCCTGAAGCATGGAGGTCTCTCCCAGCGGATCAAGGGTGTCCAGCAGGTCCAGCCAGGCTGCCACATCACCGCTGGTGAGGCAGACCCCTTCAAGCCGGGCAATATACTGCACCTCGGAAACAGCAGCCAGCATCATATCCCGGTGCATCCCCCGCTTCTGGAATTCCCCGTAGGGAGCACGGTACAGGGCCGACACCTGGTTGATCCCGACGTTCACCATAAATTTCCACCACATGGCATGATTCATGTCGTCGGGCACTTCACAGGTGATGCCCCCTGCCTCCAGTATACTGATAATCTCCTCAACCCGGGAAGATCTGCAGGGGGGCTGCTTTTCTCCGAGTATAATTTTTCCGCTGTTTGCATAGGTAATCGACGTGTCCCTCCGGAGAGCATCCTGCCCGACGGTCAGGGCGAGGGGCAGATCATGTCCCGGAAACCGCTGTTAAATCTGCTGCTCACTGGTGATTCCGTTGAGCAGCGAGATGATACGGGTTTCCGGGGATATCCAGGGAGCGGTGTGCTCCAGGGCCCTTTCCAGCTGGTATCCCTTCACTGCAAAAACTGCCAGTTCCAGCGGCCGGGGCTCATCGAAGGGAACGAGTCTGAAGGAGGCGTTCCTCCCGTTGATGAGGATTCCTCCGCTTTGAGCAATCCCTTCGATTCTTGTGCGGTCGGCCAATGCGGCAGCCTGATCTTTCCAGCCTTGGTGGAGGGCTTCGGCTACCACTGCTCCCACCGCTCCGGCGCCGATTACCGCATATTTCACGCCCCCCATGCATTTCCCCCTTGTTTGACTTTACTCCAGTAACCCACAGACAGCCGGAGTTGTCAACTCTTCTTTCATCCCCGCTTCTGCAGCGCCCTGACCACCAGCAGGAAGCAGATGCAGAACCAGGCGGTCACCACCGCAAGCGCCTGAAATACGGGCATTCCCTCAATCCCCGTAAGCGCTGTCCTGACCAGGTCAGCCATATAGACAATCGGCAGGATGCGGTGGATCTGCTGCAGAGCCTCCGGCAGCTGTTCCAGGGGATAGTTTATCGGGGAGAAGAGAAACAATGAAAAGATAATTACGTTGGTAATCAGCAGGGTCATCTGCTCGTTCTTCTGAAGATAGGCAACAGCATACCCGACGCAGCTGGAGGCGGCACTCACCAGCAGCAGCACCGGCAGGATCATCGGGCTGACGGTAAGCTGAAATCCGTAATACCAACTTCCCAGCACCAGGGCCGCACTCATGCCGGGCAGGGCGGCTGCCGTCCAAACCGTTACATCCGCCAGCACGTATACCCACCGGGATATCGGCAGGGACCACATATATACCAGGGTTCCCTTCCCCTTGTCTTCGGCGATCATCTGCGGGACAATTACCAGACCAACGGTGATCAGTGTGAGCGTCGGCCCGCCGGGGACCAGATAGAGCGCTGAAGATTGATCAATTTCCGGCATCAGAAACCCCAGGCCGATGACCGTTCCCGTACCGATGACCACCTGGATAACCATAAAAAAGGGAAGCGCGCTTTT
>PWKH01000091.1 GCA_003559765.1 Spirochaetaceae bacterium | reverse complement strand
GGCACCTTTGATGCGCAGAGAAACTCGGCCATGGTTCGGGTGATCGTCGGAGGAGCGACCAGATACTGCCTGGGAACATGCAGATCTCCGTCATATTCCATCATGCCGGCATACTCGACTTCGGGTACACGTTTGCGGTCAAACTCCTCAAGGTGCTCAGCCTCAAAGGCCTTGGTGATTTCCAGCGCCCGGTCTCCCCGGAAGTTGAAGAGGATAAAGCTGTCTCCGTCCTCCACCGTTCCCACAGGCGTTCCGTTCTCGGCGATCACGAAGGGCGGGATATCCTGGTCAATTGCCTGGGTCTCCTCCCGAAGCACGGAGATTGCTTCGACTGAAGAGGAGAACTGCCTCCCTTCGCCGAGCACATGGATCTCCCAGCCTTTCTTCACTATATCCCAGTTGGCATTATACCGGTCCATGGTGATCTGCATCCTTCCGCCCCCTGATGCGATCCGGGCGTCAAAGGATCCATCGCTTACCGATGCCAGATACTGCTCGAAGGGCTCGAAGTATTCGACAGCCGAGGTCTCACCGACATCCCGCCCGTCGAGCAGGGCGTGCACCCTGACCCGCCTGACTCCGTCGGCCTTTGCCCGCTCAATGAGCACCTTCAGATGATCAATGTGGGAGTGGACATACCCGTCGGAGAGCAGACCGAGGAAATGCATGGTCCCGTCATGGTCCTTCACCTGGGCAGTCAGTTTTTTCCATACCTCCCCTTCAAATACGACCCCTTCCCGGAGGGATTTGTTCACCAGTTTTGCTCCCTGGGCATACACCCGGCCGCAGCCGATGGCATTATGTCCGACCTCGCTGTTTCCCATATCATCGTCCGTGGGAAGGCCGACCGCCGTGCCGTGGGCTTTCAGCTTCGTCCAGGGGCAGCTTTCAAACAGTGCATCCAGGGTTTCGGTCCTCGCCTGAACCACGGCGTCCCCGTCGGGATACTTCCCGAAGCCGACTCCGTCCATCACCACCAGGACCACCGGTCCTCTCCGTTTCTTCCAGTTTTCTCGTTTCTTCAATGCTTCTACCATAGCAGCTCCTATTTCAGCAGATCCTCGGTAACTCCGAATGACTCGTGGTCCTCCACGTTTCCCTCAGGCTCCACATGCACCTGCACGTCATATACATTCGGGACCGTATCCTGAATATTTTTCTCAACCTTCATGGCCACGGCATGCCCCTGTTTCACTGACAGGGCGCCGTCCACCTCTATATCCATATCAATGATGTACATATTATTCAATTTTCTGATCCTGGTTTTGTGGGGATTTGTTGCAGCTTTTACGGAATTTACCGCTTCAAAGACTGCACGGTACAGCTCCTTATCGGAAATTCCGTCCATCAGCTCAAGACTGGTCTCGCTGAAAATCCCCAAGGCGGAGATCAGGATATATACCCCGATCCCTGCGGCGATCAGCGGGTCCAGGACCGGCACATTGAATACCCGGGTGCACAGAATTCCGACAAACACGCTCCCGGAAATCAGTACATCGTTTTTCATATTCTTTGCATTCGCTATCAGCATCGGGCTGCGGTACTTCACCCCCATGCGTTTTTTGTACACGCTCAGCAGAATCTTCCCGATAATAGAAATCAGGGCGACATACAGCGCTGCCGGAGCCGGCACGTCGGAAAATTCTCCGTTGACCAGGCGCTGCACTGAGGCCACTACCAGCTGACTTCCGGCAAAGAAGATCACAAAGGAGAGGATCTTCGTGGCGATGGTCTCAGCCCGACCGTGGCCGTAGGGATGCTTCATATCCGGCGGCTGGGAGGATATCGATGCGGTCACATAGGTGATTCCTGAGGTAAGCACATCCAAGAGCGAATCAATTCCGTCACTGATCAGCGCAAAGGATCCGGCAATAAACCCGAAACCCATCTTCAGCACAGCCAGCAGGGCATTCCCAATGATGCTGACCCGGGAAACCTGCCTGATCACCCGGGCTCGTTTCTGCTGAGATATGGGATCATTTACTGAACCGGTCGGGTTTTTTCCTTCAGCCATCTCGCCTCTTCCTTGGTAATATGGTCGGCAAGGGCCTCATACACCCGCCGATGATAGGAGTCAATACAAGCCTTCTCCTCGCCGGAGAGCAGGGAAGGATCGATCAGCCGCCGTTCATAGGGACAGAGCGTCAAAGGCTGCCACCGCAGAAAGGGCCCGAACCCCCAGTCTCCCGCCCCTTCGGCATACAGCAGGTTTTCAATGCGTATACCGTATTTCCCTTCGTAGTATATCCCCGGTTCATCGGAGCAGACCATCCCTGCCTCGACAGGGACATCCACCAGTTTCGGACTGATGCTGACCGGCCCTTCATGGACGCACAGCATATGTCCGACTCCGTGGCCGGTACCGTGGCCGTACTGCTTGCCCGCATCCCAGAGGAACATCCGTGCAAGGGTGTCAAGCTGCATGCCCCTGGTGCCTTCAGGAAACAGCTGGGATGCCAGTTTGATATGCCCCTTGAGCACCAGGGTATAGTCCCTGATCTCCTCAGGCTTCGCATCCCCGAAGAGCACCGTCCGGGTTATGTCGGTGGTGCCGCCGAGGTACTGTCCTCCTGAATCAATAATCATCAGTCCCCGCCGGTCAATCAGTGCGGCGTGCCCCTGTTTTGCGCTGTAGTGCACCACTGCTCCGTTCTCCCGGAACCCGAATATCGGCGAAAAGCTCTCATGGATGAATCCTTCCCGTTCCCGGCGGAACTCGAACAGTTTCTGTCCGAGGCTCCACTCGTCCCAGGTCCCTTCCTTCCAGGAGTGCTCAAGCCAGCAGAGAAACGCCGTCATCGCCGCCCCGTCCTGCAGATGAGCCTCCTGCATGCCCTGAAGCTCTGCGGAATTCTTTTTTGCCTTCCAGGAAGCGGTCATGTCCGCAGCTTTGATCACCGGATTTTTTTCTCCGATCCGGCCGGCTATGCCCATGGAGGTGGTCCGTTCATCAAAGAGCACTGTGCCGGGCTCCTCGGAGAGCAGCTGCTCCAGCCGCCCGGGGGCATCTTCGTAGGGAACCACTTCGATTTCCTCATGCAGCAGCAGCTCCTTCACTGCTCCCTTCACACCGGCCGCCAGGACCATCCGTTCCCGTCCGGCAAAGAGGTACGCAAGAAACAGCCGGTTATAGGGAACATCGTTACCCCGCAGATTCAGCAGCCAGGCGATATCATCAAGGGAGGAGAGGATAAACCAGTCCGCACCCGCTTCATCCATGCGGGAGCGGACCCGGTCAAGCTTCTCTGTCCTGGTGCATCCGGTATACGCTGCAGGGACTTCGGTGACCGGCTCCCGGGGAAGGGGGGGACGCCCCTGCCAGACCAAATCCAGCAGATCTCCCGTCAGTCGGGTGCGGATGCCCCGGGGGTTCAGCCCTTCCCGGTATATCTCCCAGGAGGCAGCGGAGGTTTCCCAGGCGTTGCATCCCAGGGTGTCACCGGGTTCGAGCTGCTCGGCAAGCCAGGAGATGACCAGATTCTCTCCGGGAAGGGAAACGGGAAAGAGCGTCCAGGAAGTGCCCGCAAGCTCCTTGCCTGCCTGCAGATGATATCTCGGATCAACCCACAGTGCCGCGGCGCTTCGGGTCACCGCGGCGATCCCCGCCGAACCGGTAAAGCCGGTGATCCAGCGCCGGGTCTCCCACCTCGCTGCGGTATATTCACTGTGATGGGGATCAGCACCGGTGACAACATAGCCGTCCACCCCCTCAGCCTGCATCTGAGCTCTCAGGAGCCTGAGTTTTTCATCACTGTTCATATGCTTACCTCTTATTGGACGAGTCCCTTATCCCCAGGGACCTCTGCCGGACTGCTTCCAGATTTCAAAGGGATCAATCTGAAAGCGGATGCGGACATAGAGATACGCAAATACAAATCCCGCTAAATGGGTCAGGTGGGCGACTCCCGTCTGCACCTGGGAGAACTGACTGAACAGTTCAATTGCCGTATATGCAATGACCAGAACGGGCGCTCTCACCGGCAGAATTCCGAAAACGAATATCCGGGCATGGGGATAAAACACGGCAAAGGCGAACAGCACGGCAAACACCGCTCCTGAAGCTCCCAGCAGGATCACCATGTACCCCCCGGTAAACAGGTAGAGAAAAAAGGAAAAGACTCCTGCCAAGGTTCCGGTAAGCAGATAGAACAGCAGAAATTCATTGCTTCCCATTCTCCGTTCAATCTGGGTCCCGAAAAAGAACAGTCCGATCATGTTGAAGGCGATGTGGGAAAGGTTCGCATGGGCGAACATGTAGGTAAACACCTGCCATACATGTCCCTGCTCAACCACCAGTCCGGGGATCATTGCCAGGTAGAAAATAACGCTCCGGTTGATCGTCGAGAGAAAAAAAATGAAAAAGTTCACCATGATCAGAATCAGGGTGTAGTTGCCGTAGGAATACCTGAACGGTTTGTTGAGCACGTTTCTCATACTGAGAAAGTAGTTGATATCGCCCGCCGCGTCAACAGCAGCAGACTATTTCAGACTGCTGAGCATGGATAAAAGCTCTCTTTGGGCTTCACATGCCGGCAGTTCCCGCTCATACCGGCTGATCACCCCGTCATAGAGCAGCTCCGCCCGCTGCCGCGCTTCGGCCAGCGCGCCGGAGCCCTCAATCAGGGCAATAACCGCTTCCACCGCCGGCTGGGCATCTTCACCCTCGCCGCTGAGTCTTCGGGCATCGTCCAGCAGCCGGGTCAGTTCTTCGGCCATATCCGGCCGCCGCTGCAGCGCCAGGATCAGCGGAAGGCTCTTCTTCCCTTCGATCACATCGTCTCCCCGCATTTTTCCGGGGTTGCCCGTCTCAAGATTGACCACATCGTCCATCACCTGGAAGGCTACTCCGAGCTGCTGGGCCGCTTCACCGACAGATCGCATCAGCGGCTCATCGGCCTGCGCCGCTGCCGCACCGATTTCTGCGGCCATTCCCGCAAGACATCCGGTCTTCAGACGGCACATGAGCTCATAGGATGATTCCGAGGGGATGTAGTCCAGCTCCCGATGCCAGGCGATATCGAACCCCTGGCCGAAATGCACCCGCCGCAAATATCTGCTGTAGATCTGATACACCCGCAGTTTTCCCTCGTCGGAGAGCGCCGAGGCGTCGATGCTGAAGGTCGGCAGATAGTACAGCAGATTCCCGGCATTGATGGACAGATCCACCCCGTAGCGGGCATGAACCGCCGGTTCTCCCCTCCGCATGTCCGAGCTGTCTTCGATGTCGTCGATAATGAGACTGCCGTTGTGTGGAAGCTCCACCACCGGCGACAGGGGATATGCCAGCTCCGCTGCTTCTCTGCCCCCGAGAATCTCCGCTATCATCACCATCAGCAGCGGCCGCCACCGTTTTCCGCCCCGTTTGATCAGATCCCTTCCGGGTTCGCAGAACTCATCAATTTTCCGGCTGTCCGGGGACATGCCTCTGGGTCCGCAGACCTGTTCAAACCAGGCCCGGTCAGCCCGGTCCGGCAGCAGCGCAAGGATTTCCTGCTCTATTCTCGCCAGTCTCGTTTCCATCATGGATGTCAGCATATCTGCCGATCAGAGAAAGTCAAGCGGCATGATCTGACGGCGGCTCAATTGTGAGCTTTTTACACAATCTTCGCGGGTGTGAAGTTTTTGCACACCTGCACCATCCCCGACGACATGATTTATTTGCTCGCATCCAGGCTTTATTCCGCCGCATTGTGTTTCTGTATAATCACTTAATACATCAACAGGATTATTCTTCCTGCGTTCAGAAAGTTGGCACGCTATCTGCTTATATGTTATTGCAACTAGTTTTTCATACCTCCTTTTACATACCATAATACATTACCTAGTTTGGCGGTCTGTTTCACCCCTCCCCCTCAGACCGCCACTTTTTTTATCTTTTTCGATGTGGTATCTTTTTTATATGGCTCATAAGCGATCACAATCAGACAGCTACACAAAACGGGCTCAGAAAGAGGGCTACCCCGCCCGGTCAGTATATAAGCTTAAGGAGCTGCAGCGGCGGTTCGCTCCTGTCCCCAGGGGTGGCTCGATTCTGGATATCGGCGCCGCCCCGGGCAGCTGGAGCCTGTATGTGCATCGGAAGCTCCTGGGGTCCGGGGGACGCATCACTGCGGTTGATCTGCTTCCTCTGAAGCTTTCTCCCCTGCCGAATCGGATCACCCCGCTTCAGGGCGATGCCTTTTCACCGGAAATAATGCAGAAGATCACCGAGCTGGGACCCTATGATGCGGTGATCAGCGATGCCGCTCCTGCAACTACGGGGAACCGCACCATAGACACCGCCCGGTCTGAGGAACTGGGATTGGAGATTATCAACCTGGCACGCACGGTGCTGGTTCCTGGGGGGAATCTGGTGATCAAGCTGTTTCAGGGGGGAGGAGAGGCCGCGTTGACTGAAAAGATGCGCCGGGACTTCTCCCGGGTGAAAAGCTGCAAGCCGAAAGCCAGCAGGAGCGAATCCTTTGAGATATTTCTCATTGGCACAGGAAAACATACGGAAGGAGGATTATAATGGTGAATTCGGAAACTGCGTTACTGATCGTAGACCTGCAGAACGACTTCTGTCCGGGAGGAGCCTTAGCCGTACCTGAAGGAGATGAGATTGTCCCGGCGGTCAACCGTCGCATCAGAGAGCATTCTCTCGTTGCGGCAACCAAGGACTGGCACCCGAAAAACCATGTCTCCTTCGCATCAAACCATCCCGGTAGAATCCCCTTTGAGACCCTGGAGACCGGCTTCGGAACTCAGATGCTGTGGCCGGACCACTGCATTATGGGTACGCCGGGAGCGCTGCTCCACCCTGGGCTTGATCTCTCTGCGGTATCGGTTATCCTGCAGAAGGGGATGCGGGAACAGCTGGATTCGTATTCAGCCTTTTTTGAGAATGACCGCCGCACCCCGACCGGTCTCCACGGTTTTTTCCAGGATCACGGTGTTACCCATCTGGAAATCTGCGGATTAGCCCTGGATGTATGCGTCTATCATACTGCCATGGATGCCCGAAGGCTCGGCTATACGGTCACCCTGCTCACCGAGGCAAGCCGGGGGGTAGACCTCCCGGCAGGATCAATGCAGCAGCGCATCAGCGAAATGGAGCAGCAGGGAGTCCGAATCCTCTAGCAGCTACTGCTGCTTCGGAAGAAGCCCGTACTGCTGCACGAACAATTCAGCATTCTGGATGGAACCGCCGGCTGCGCCCTTCACAACGTTGTTCACCATGGTAGTGAATCCGATGCGGCCGTTTTTCTTCTTCACCCTTCCGGTGTATACCACCATGCCCTTCGGAGAGCCCCAGAAGGCGTATTTCGGCTGCGGAAAGGTCGGATCATCCCGATAGATGACCGGCTGCTTGGGGGATGAAGGAAGGCCGGGTTCATTGATGATGAAGGAGTCCCAGTCATTGATGATATCTTCAACTGCTGCATCCTCCTCCAGAGTAAGCCATACGGTCATCAGGTGACCGAACATGACCGGAACCCTGACGCAGTAGACCTCCACCAGCGGATCGATAGAGAGAATTTTCTTGATTTCCTTTTCCACCTTCTCCTCTTCCTTTGAAATATAGGGAATCACGTTGTCGGTGATGTCAAAGGAGGAAAGCCCGGGATATCCTGCTCCGCTTACCGACTGGTAGGTGGAAATGGTCATTTCCTTAATCCCGTGCTTCCGCAGCGGAGCAAGGGCCATGGCAAGTCCCGTAGTCACGCAGTTGGCGTTGGTCACAACAAACCCGGAATCGGGGAACCCCTGCTTTTTGATCATATCAAGGGACTCAATATTTGCCTCCGGGATCAGAATCGGCACATAGTCTTCGTACCGCAGTGATCCGGCATTGGAAAACACGTAAAACCCGTTTGCCCGCAGTTCCGGCTCCATGCCCTTTGCGATTTCCGCGGGCATTGCGGAAAATACAATCTGCACCCCTGCTTCCCGCATGGCTGTCAGATTGAATTCACCGATCTCGATCTGCTGCACCTGTTCAGGGATTTCAAAGGGGATGACCCAGTGCACCGAGTCGCCGTAGCGCTGTCCGATCCGGGCTGACGAAGCGGTAATATAGGCGATTTCAAACCACGGGTGATCAGCAAGCATCCACATAAACACCTGTCCGACTGCCCCGGTGGAACCGATGACTGCCACTTTCATTTTCTCCATGCGTACCTCCAGTATGAGCTGTATGTACCACAGAGCGAAAACCAGGATGGATTACATCCCTGAGGTTCACTATATGGACAAGCTTAAGCATTGGTGTTCTTATAATAACAAAATGTTACTCTAAGCACAATATGTTAGAATAAAAATCGCATAGTTTTTTTCACTTTCGTTCAGAGCAGCTGAATACACGCACTCATATTCCTTGAATGCACCTCGGGATGGGGCAGCATAAGGACCTCCAGCTGCTAGCTGCGGCAGCCTGCAGAATTGCAAGGCTGTCCTAAATGCAGTACAATACGACATTACCTGGGAGGTTTATCATGATTATTTGTCATTCATGCGGGAACCCTGCAGACCATCATGTTACGTTGAAATCGGGAGAAATCGCAGAATTTTGCTGGCCATGCTACAGCGACTGGGCGTCCGAACGCCGCGGGCTGGACAGTACCCGGTACAAGCACCCGGAAAAGCTGCACGTTCTCGGGAGAACCTTCAGCGTTCACTATGACACCTATGACGAAGGAGTCGTTTTCTCGGCAATAGAGGATTCGCATCGGAGTTTCCACTCCTTCTCCTGCACGGTGCCCTTCGAGACGGACGGCACGGCAGCTGCAGCCCAGCTGCGGAACGTGATTTGCCATGGTCTGAAGCATCCTTCACTGAACAAGGAAGCGAGCATGCTTGAGGATGAAGGGTTCATCGATATCTGGTACGACGAGAAGGATGATCACGGTCTGCTGTTCGTGATTGACGGCACACCCTATGCTTCGAAAGAGCTCCTCAATATCCTGAGCTGCAGAGAAGGATGGCGTCTCGAATTTCGGTTCAGGGACACGTTCCCGCAGCCCGGCAGCCACTGGCACATCCGAGAGGAGCACCTGCCGGAAGATGACGTGAAGTGACCGCCGGCACCAGGCAGCCTTTCCCGTGCATGCACACATGCGCAGAGAAGCACACCAGCTGATGCCAAGGGAGTTTTCGATTTTTCCTCACTTCGCCGAGTCTCTCGTGATGCATGATGGGTTCTCCGGTCTGTCCTGATTCCCGGCGGGTTGAAAATTTTTATTATTTTATCCATGATGCAGCTATGAATAAAGACGAAAAAACACCTCCAATCACCGTTATATACGGCAATGAACCGAGCTGCATGACTGAGCTGCTGCTCTCATCAGTGAATTTGGGCTCCTCCATTCCCAAAGGATCCTCCATCGGCATTAAGCCGAACCTGGTTGTAGCAAAGCCCGCCCATAAAGGCGGCACCACAACCCCGGAAGTAGTGGAAGGAATCATCAAGCACCTGCAGGCCCACGGACATACGCATATTACCATACTTGAAGGGTCCTGGATCGGCGACAGCACGAAACGGGCATATAAGAAATGCGGGTATCAGCAGATTTCTGAGACCTACAACGTTCCGCTGATCGACACGAAGGACGATGATGTCATCTCCGTGAAGGTGGGGGGAACCTCATATAAAGTCTGCAGATCCGTCTCTGACGTTGACGTGCTGATCAACGTACCGGTGCTGAAGGGGCACTGCCAGACCCTGATGACAGGGGCGTTGAAAAACATGAAGGGATGCATCCCCGATTCGGAGAAACGGCGATACCACTCCATGGGACTCCATGACCCGATTGCGGACATCAACCAGGTGATCAAACCGGACTGGATCGTCATGGACGCGCTCTGCGGCGACTTGGGATTTGAGGAAGGGGGAAATCCCTCGACAATGCACCGGATGATGGTCAGCAGAGATCCGGTGCTGCTGGACAGCTACGGCTGCACCCTGATGGGACTGGATGCACATGATGTGGACTACATCATCAAAGCCGCAGATTTCGGAATCGGAGAGCTCTACGACAAAGACGAGGCCGACACCCTTCTTGAGCTCAACAGCCCCCAGAACTCTTATGATCTGCCGACCTTTGACCGCTCCTTTGAAGGACTGATTGACCAGCGTGACGCCTGCTCTGCATGCTACGGTTCCCTGGTCAGGGCTCTGCTTGAGACAGACGACGAGATATATGACTTAGTGGTCAAGGCGAACAAGAAAATGGAAAAACCGGTGTTTGCCATCGGCCAGGCATTTGAACAGATCGAGCCGTGGCCCTATGGTGAAGGCACCTTGGGGATAGGCAGCTGCACCGCTCAAGGCGGGACCCACGTCCGCGGATGTCCGCCGAACCCGGAAAAAATCAAGGAAGCGCTCCGGGCGTTTATATCATAACCCCGGTTTCATCATTGCGGCGGCTTCCTCAAACGAAGCCGCCGCTGTATGTCTCTGACAGTATCCGCTGATATCAGCACGGCACACCGCTGCAGGATGGGGGCATGGACAAAACCACACGTATTGAGCTCATGGCTCACGGAAGAATCGGCAAGGCGCTTTTTTCCCTGTCGGCACCGGCGGTTGCAGGCATGGTGGTCATGGCGGTGTACAATGTTGCGGATACCTTCTTCATCAGTCTGCTTCGGGATACCACCGCCGTTGCCGCAACGGGAATCGTGTTCCCGCTCTTCCAGCTTATCGGATCAATCGGCCTCACCTTCGGAATGGGAGCTGCCAGCGTCATCAGCAGAAACCTCGGGGCAGAGGACTACCGCGGAGCCCGAGAAGTCGGAGCTACTGCGCTCTACTCTGCTGCGGCCGCAGGCATCCTTTTCTCTGTCGGCGGCACCATATTCATTGAGCCCCTGCTGATACTCTTCGGTGCAACCGATTCAATTCTTGAGGCGGCCACCCTCTACGGCCGGATTATCATCGGCGGATCAGTGTTTCCGGTATGGAATATGTGCATCAACAATCTCCTTCGGTCAGAGGGAGCCTCCGGACACAGCAGCTTTGGTCAGATTCTGGGCGCAGTGCTCAACATCGTGCTGGATCCAATTTTTATTTTTGCCCTGGATATGGGTATCACCGGAGCCGCGGCGGCTACCGTGATTTCCCAGGCTGTTTCAGCTGCGTATCTGTCCGGATTCTATCTGCTCGGCAAAGGATATATGAATCCGCTTACCTGGTCCTGGGTTCGTCCGGTGCCAAGGATTTACCGTCAGCTGATGACCCTCGGCATTCCGACCTTCGTCCGGCAGATCCTCGGCAGCATATCCTTCGCTATGCTCAATACTGCTGCGGCGGCCTACGGGGATGCCGCGATTGCCGCGGTGAGCATTACCCTCAGGCTTTTCATGCTGCTGCTTATGGGGCTGATCGGAATTGCCCAGGGCCTGCAGCCGCTGGCAGGGTACAATTACGGAGCTCGGCAGTTTGCACGGGTCCATGCAGTTATTAGAACGGTATTCATGACGTCAATCGTCATCTGCTTTACCGCAGGCATCCTGGGGTTTCTGTTTGCCCCGCAGATTATCAGCATATTTGCTCC
>PWKH01000076.1 GCA_003559765.1 Spirochaetaceae bacterium | reverse complement strand
TTACTGTTTTCATCGTGTTATCTCACTAGTTCAAAAAAGATGGATGCTGCCGGAACCTGAGCCCGGCAGCATAAAACCTGCAGCTGACTCTTAGCGAGGATCAGCTCCTTCAAGCATTCTTACAAATTCTACGGGAGATTTATCTTCCAGGACCATTGATCCGATTGCCTGGCCGAGCTCATACACTACATCGACGGGCATGGAAGCTTCCATGTGATCAATCAGGAATTTTGCTTCATTTCCGGCTTCAATGAACTGCTGCTGCAGCGGGTCGACCACATCGTCATCGGTGATTTCATATTCAATGGAAAGCAGGGATCCTGCATCCAAAGAAACCAGTTTCGCATTTTCCGGCTTGGTGAGGTACTGCAGGAACTTGATGACTGCTTCCCGCCGGTCAGGATCATCGGTATGTGCAGCGGCCAGGTTGGTATGCAGCCAGCCTACCTGATGGCCGGAATGGTCTCCTGCCTGTGGCAGAGGTGCAAGTTCGGTCACTTCATAGACGTCAGGGGCGTTATCTCTGATGTTTCCGATGTACCAGGCCCCGTTGATGAACATTGCCGTACGGCCTGCCTGATAGTGTCCGCCGGATACGCCGGCATCGGCACCAATGGCATCACCGGTTGTATTTCCGTCGGAATACATCCGCTTGAGATCTGCCGCGGCCTTTTCAAAGGCAGGACAGTCCCAGGCCCGTTCCCATACATCCGGTCCGCCGTAGCTGCCCAGCAGATGGGTGTACCACAGCATTGATGTCCAGGAGTTCGTTCCGCCGGTCATCTGACTCGTGGGATAAATTCCTTCAGCCTTCAGCTTTTCGGCTGCTTCCCAGAACTCATCCATGGTCGTCGGAAATTCATCAATTCCCGCCTGAGCAAAGAGTTCAGTGTTGTACCATATGGGAGTAATTCCGATTTCATAGGGAATCGACTTGGTTTTTCCGTCTACGGTGGAAGTCTCCAGGTTGCCCGGATTGAAATCATTCCCCCAGCCTGCCGCCAGCTCATCAGTAAAGTCCATCAGCAGATCTCCGCTGTAGTACGCTGCTGTAGTGGGGCTCAGCTTGAAGGTGAAGATGTCAGGCGCCTGACCTGCCGCCAGACGGGTTCGAATGGTATCCTCATAACCGTCGTAGTCAGGCTGCGGCTCTATTTCCACTCGAATTTCTCCGGCATGCTGTTCGTTGAATGAATCAACGATCTGAGCGATGGTATCTGCCTTTGAATCCTGTCCAACCCAGATACAGGGCCAGGTAAGCACGATTTCGTCCGGCTCTGCTGCCCCCGCGCCAAAGACAGGGAAAACAGAAACGAGAAGCAGAAACGCTAAAAACAATCCTAATAGGGCTCTTCTGTTCATACAACTCTCCTTTATTATTTTCTTTCTATAAGTAAGTAAAACATACAATATATCAGCTGTCAATAATTTTTCTTTGAAGTGATTACTGCTCCATCATGAAATAGGCATCAAAAATCAGATCTGCGGCACCCCTGCATGCCTCTTCCGGATCGTACACTGAGGCGGTCACCTCCACTCCCTGCTCCTTGTGACAGAAGGAGTCCTCCTGGAGGGTCCGGTATATCATGTCGCGGTAGCATTTCGAAATATGTTCATACCTGGTAATGATAAGGATGGTATCCGGAGCAAAGAGCCGGTAGAGATCCCGGGCTGCAACGGACAGGTATTCCGCCCGCTGCTTCATGAACTCCAGCACCCGGGGCTCTTGTTCAGCTATGCGTTCGTCAAGTTCCTCAAGAGATGCGGTTCCCAGAGCATCGGCGGCGTCCTCCCGCAGCGCTACCTCCGAGAGATAGGCCTCAAGACACCCCTTGGCTCCGCAGACGCACTCCCTTCCGTGCATATCAACAGAGAGATGCCCCAGTTCCACGGCGGTCCTTCCCTGAGGAGTCAGCAGGGTTCCGTGGCAGATATACGCCCCGCCTACTCCCGTGCGAATCAGGATCGTCAGCAGCGTCCGGGATGAGTCCATCTGACCGCGCCTGAATGCGTTTACCGCCAGCACACTGGCATTATTGTTCACCATGACCGGTAGGCCGAATTCCTCTTCCAGCCGTTTGCCCAGCGGAAAGTTCTCAAGGTTTTTGATCCGCGAATAATAGATGATCTCCCCGTTGGTTACTTTGATCCGTCCAGGCGCTCCAACTCCGATCCCGAGTATGCGGGACTGATCCAGACTGAGGGAATCGACTGCCTCGGTGATCATATCTGCGACATGACGGTAGAGCTGCTCGCTGTACTCCATGGCGTCATCCACTAGCGTCCGGGAGTATACCGGCCGCTTTGCAAAATCCGTCACCACCAGGGAGACCTGCTTAGACCACAGTTCAATGCCGATCACATAATGGACCCGGGGATTAACCTGAAAATACACCGGGCGCCTGCCCTTTCTGTCACCGTTTTCCCGCTGGGCCTGCTCGTTCACCTGGATCAGGCCGTTTTTCTCTAAGTAAGAGAAAATTCTCAAAACGGTGGGAGCCTTCAGGCCGGTAAGGGAGACTATCTCCGACTGGGAAATGCTTCCATGCTGCAGAATCGCATGGAGGATGAGCTTTTCATTCTTCTGCCGGACATCTTCGCCCCGAAGAGGATTACTGCTTATAGCCATTCGATTTACTCCTCACTTAACTGAGTATAGACGAAAAACCCGCCGGATTCCACCATGTGTTTCCTCTCCCAGCCCTTTACAAAGGGAAATTCCCATGGTATGCTATTCTTACTTAATGAAAGTAAGTATAACACGGTTCGGGGCATTTCTCAACCGGGGAATCTGCCGAAACAAGGAGTAATTACACATGGATGAACATGCAATCAGTTCCCTTACCGCCGTCGCCCGGGAAATCAGAAAAAAAACTCTGCTTTCCATCGGTAGACTCGGCGTCGGCCATGTAGGAGGGTCTCTTTCAGTCATTG
>PWKH01000075.1 GCA_003559765.1 Spirochaetaceae bacterium | reverse complement strand
GATATTATCAAATAAAAAAGAAAGAGTCACCCCTGCAGATCTGCAGGGGCCATATACTTCTGAGACGGGAACATAATGTCAGAATCAGCAGCGGCTAGGCCTGATTCACCGAACCGAAAAGCTCGAACTTTTCCTTCAGCAGCTGCTTTGCGTGCTGTTTTGCTTCAGGATACAGAATGATCGGGTCCCAGACATCAGGATGCCCTTCCATGGCATCGGTCAGGCCCTGGTGATAGGCCCGCTTAAATTCCGAGGAGATGTTGATTTTGCAGATCCCCTCCTGTATTACTGTCTGTATCATGGTGTCTGAAATCCCGGAGCCTCCGTGCAGCACCAGGGGCACCTCCACCCGCTTTCGGATTTCCATCAGACGGTCGACATCAATTCTCGGTTCTCCCTGGTAGAATCCGTGGGCTGTGCCGATCGCCACGGCAAGGGAATCCGCCCCGGTCTGTTTGATGAATTCAACTGCAGTCTCGGGGTCGGTCAGCTGATCATCGGAAAAACCGTCGGTATGGGCATACGCATCTCCTTCGGTGCCCCCCACCAGACCAAGCTCCGCCTCCACCGACACGCCGGCAGCCCGGGCTGCTTTCACGATTTCCCTGGTATGTGCAATATTTTCTTCCAGCGGCAGGGTTGATCCGTCGAACATGACCGAAGTAAATCCATGGACCATGCACTGCACAGCCGTATCATAGCTGTCGCCGTGATCAAGATGCATCACCACCGGATAGGGATGTGTTTCTGCCCGTGACTGTATCACCCTGGTGATTTCCTTCATTCCGAAAAAGGCTATTTCCACCGGATGGATGGCAATAATTACCGGGGTCCGCAGCTTAAGACTGACATCGAATACACAGTCAATATGTTCATTGGTGCATACATTGAACGCAGGCACAGCATAGCGTCCCTTCTGAGCTTCCCTCAGGACTGAAGTCATGGTTGCTAAAGGCATGGAAGATCCTCCTCATCGTAGTGTTCTGTTTTCTTCTGCTAAACGTATATATTCGGCCGTCAGTCCAGCGGTGAAGGAGTCCCCCAGTCCGATGGAACAGCGTACCTTGCCGAAATCCAGTGTCGGCACCGATGCTGCAGAATAATCCTGCTCCCGGTGCCGTTCAAATTCCCAGAGATGCTCTGCCGGCAGTTCTGCGGCAGTTCTGAGCTCCCGCTCCGTCACAAATCCGCCGGTCCGGGCGCGGACCGATGCGGTCAGCACCCCTGCCGCAAGGACCCGGGACAGTTGTTCCGGTCCAAGCACCCGGGATACGCCGATAGCCACCAACCCGGTATGCAGAATTACCGTGTCCGCATCCATTTTACCGGCAAGCTCTCTGAGCGCTTTCATGTATTCCCCGGCCTGCACGCCCTGCGGGGCATCAATGCCGAACCAGTCAAGCAGCAGTGCAAACTCCTCTTCATTCATGCCAATGCTCGGTCTCGAATGCAGCATCTGCTGATACATGGCCTGCCTGACCTGCCGGTTTCGGGCATCGGATGCTTCAAAATGATGCACCCCGCCTGCACCGGAGACATTGGCAATATCTGCTTCAATTTCAGGAATTCTGTACTTCAGCACCTCCGGCGACAGCAGATTGTACCCGCACCATATCCCGCCTGCCGGCGGGTCCCCGGCGTGCTTCAGCCAGCTGCGGAAGCCGGGGTCAATCGGCAGAAAGGCTGCCGACCGGTCATAGGAGAATATCACCCGATTGCTCTTGGGACAGCTGACCGGCTGTTTTCCGGGAACCTTCAGCAGTTCTCCCTGTTCAAATTGAATAATCACATGAACCGGGTCCCGCTGCTGAGCATCGACATACTCAGCGGGAGAGACAAGCTTCAGTGAATCAGCAAACCGGATCCCCGTATCCAGCAGTTCCATCAGCCGCCGCCCACGTGTAGGTGTATGAAGCACCGGAGCAAACCCCAGGGCAGCCAGGTGATTTGCGGCAATGGCGCTGGTTCCGCCGAGGGAATCATACCCGGGGAACCGCTCCTCCACCCAGTCCTGGAGGTTCTGAGAGGAAAGCTGCCACTCTCCTCCCGCTCCTCTGAGAAAACACCAGCGCACTGCATGGAGCACATCCTCCGGGGTCTCCATTACCGCCGGAGGGGGTGCATCATCTTCGCCGAGGTCCCCGTCGGCGCACGCTTCAGCGAACAGATCAAGATTAAGCTGATGCACCATATCAACGTTGCAGTGGTAGGCGCAGACCACCGTCGGCGCATGCTGTTTTCTCCAGCACAAATTTTCTGCAGTCTGCCGGTACAGAGTTCTTACATCCATCTCTACTTAACCGATCCGCCGATCAGCCCGTTTATCACCCTCCGCTGGAATATCAGGAAGATCAGGATAATCGGAACAATGGTGACAATAGAAAATGCATTGATCAGCGACCAGTCCTGTATGCCCAGGGCATCCTGCATCAGATACAGCTGATAGGGCAAAGTTCTCATGGTGGCAGAGCTGGTGAATGAGAGCACAAAGGGAAACTCGTTCCAGGACTGAACTGCCGCTACAATAATGACGGAAATCAGTCCGGGGATTGCCACCGGCAGCACGATCCGAAACATAATCTGGAAAAAGTTCGCCCCGTCAAGCCGGGCGCTTTCCTCAAGGGAAATGGGAATCCCTTTTATGAATCCGGCAAGAATCCATGTGGACATGGGCACTGCCGTTGCAGTGTAGCTGATCAGCAGGACCGTATAGGTATCAAGAATTCCGACAGCTGCAAACAGCCGGTACAGCGGAACCACCAGGGCGGCCCGGGGAATAATCCGGGGCACCAGCACCATCAGCAGCAGGATATGCCGCAGAGGAAACATATACCGGGCAAAGGCATAGGCGGCGAAGGTGCTCACCACGATGGTAATCAAGGTGGATCCGACGGCAAGGAAAATACTGTTGCCGAGAAATATCCAGAAGTTCTGATACCCGAAGACATTCATGTAGTTCTGCAGAGTGAAG
>PWKH01000043.1 GCA_003559765.1 Spirochaetaceae bacterium | reverse complement strand
GAATTGTGGAACTTATCCTCTCCCGGAAGCATGCGGGCATTGTTGTAGAAGACATACTCCAGCCCCTTGCCGTCATCCCGGAGACTGTCGCGGATCCGGTTGATCGTCGGAGCGATCCGGCTGTTCTCGCCCCGGTTAAGCAGATCCCAGACCGCAGTGTCATCAGGGTCGTCGGGATCATCCCAGACATATCCGGTGACGCAGAGTTCCGGGAATATGACGATGTTCGCTCCCTTCCGATGGGCAGTCTCAATGACCTCCTCCATCTGGGCAAGGTTTTTCTCCACATCTGGCGCAGGATGGAGATTTACCAGCATGACGCTTGCACAGGATTCGCTGTCGCTGAATGTCCGCTCAATAATCCGTAAACTCATAGGCTCCTCGTCTCTACAGTTCTGCTATGATAATCCGGTGGGCCCGCTTCACCATGGGTATGTAATCGGCAATCCGGTAGGAGATCCGATCTCTCAAAGACAGCTTCCTGTTCTCCGGGATATCGGTAAACACCAGCTCATCCTTCAGTTCGATGCCGTTCCCCCAGCTGCAGATATCACGGCTGCTGTCAATGCCCCAGAACTGCTTGATCCCCGAAGCCTTCATTGAGACATGGTGGTGGATATGCTTCGCCGTCAGGCTGTCAAAGACATCACAGATGAACCGGGATCCGGGAAACCGCTTCTGCAGGGCTTCAAAAAGATCCCGCACCTCCTGCGGCTGGAGGTACATCAGCACCCCTTCAGCCAGAAAAAGCTTCTCCCCTTCCTCAGGTAGTTCATCGATCCAGGGATCTTCAGCGAGTGAAGCCGAAATCATCTCATACGCCTCGCTGTCGGGAAAAAACCGCCTGCGCAGATCAATAACCTCACCATGATCAATATCAATCCAGCGGGTTCTCCCCTTTCCCATACGTTCAAAGCGGCTGTCGAGGCCGCAGCCGAGCTGCACCACCATCGGGGTGCCGGCTTCCCGCAGAAAATCATCGGTGAGCCGGTCCATTACTGCCGCGCGGAGGCACATCAGCAGAGAGGTCTTGCGCCGCAGCGGCAGGCTCGTCTCATCTGCACCCAGTTCATCAAGGATCTTCACGGCATATTCGTCATGGATGATGCTTCCGCCGCGCCTGGTCTCCTGAGCCCGTGCGGTCAGGGGAATCAGCAGAGTCTGCATGGCAGGATCAGGTATGTTCATGTTCTTTTTGCTGCTCATTCTTGAGATAATACCATACCTGACAGGCATAGGAAAGCCACCCCTTCCCGGCGGAACTGCCCGAAAGGGATGAACTCTGCGGGATTATTCTGCAAGGATTTCATAGGTAAAGCTCTTATGCCCTGCCTGGATGACTTCATCTTCATCGTCCAGCGTATAGGCAATCACCGAAACATGGTAGATCCCCGTTACATTGTTTGCAAACTCGTAGTCCATGGAATCGGCCAATTCGTTCAGCTCCATTCCTCCGCGGAAGAGCTTGTACATCACGGTATGCTCATCATCAACCGATGAGGCGACATCAGCAGATATCACCAGTTCCTCGCCCTGGAGCACCGTATCGGTCTTCCCCTCAATAACAACCTCCAGGGGATCATGAAAACTGATATCCCAAAAGAATTCCAGTTCGCCGGTTAAATCCATTTCATCTTCAGGAACGGTGACGGAATAATCAAGATGCTGATCAGCAAGTACCCGCAGCGAACAGAAGTTGCGCCAGACCACTGAACCCTGGGTATGGGCTATGGAAATATGCAGCTGATAGTAGCCCGCCCGTTTCTCAGAAGCAGCTGCCGTACCGTTGCTGTAGGACAGCTCCTCGGCGGTTCCTCCTGCCAGCGGAGAGAGCTCAGCAGTAACCGTATAGTCCTCCTCGTCAATATCCTCAGGCCATACAAAATCCAAGGTGACATCCCCGTAGCCGTGGATGGGTTCAAGTTCAGCATGCCACTGAGCCGTCTCTCCCGGATAGATGGAAACCTCAGCACTGTCCTTGAGAACTGGCTCATCCAGGTGATCAAATCCGTGAACAGAAAACTCCCAGTCCCCGGTGAGCAGCTCAATGATGTGGATTTCATCTTCGTCAAACTCCGGCCATTCATAGGGCTCCCCCTCCGGACAAATGCCTGACAACTGGTAGTAGTCGACCTCCAGGGAGGGATTATTCACTGCCCGGGACTTGATTTCCGACGAATCATTGATGTGAATCAGCACCTGCCCGTGTTCTTCTTCCCCGTTTCCGCTGCTGCTGCATCCTGCGATAAGCAGGGATGCGGCCAGTATTCCCAGAATCATCTTTCTCATAACTCACCTCTCCTACCAAATATGATAGGTAACAGGCTATACCCCCCCATAACAGGTGGCCACATCCTTCGGGGCTGATTCAGCAGTACTCCCCCTCCTTTCAGGGGGGGGCTCTTGTAGCGGCGGCACCATTGGGGTAGACTGAAGGGAAATTACACCGCTTATAAGGAGAAACAGTCTATGTATCAAGCAGATGAAGCACGATATGAGCACATCGCGTATCAGCGATGCGGAAAATCAGGCCTGCAGCTGCCGCTGCTCTCCCTGGGACTGTGGCACAACTTCGGGGATCAGGTACCCCTGTCCAACAGCAGAGAGATGATTCACCAGGCCTTCGACCTGGGAATCACGCATTTTGATCTTGCCAACAACTACGGTCCGCCTCCGGGCTCGGCAGAACTGAATTTCGGCAAGATCTTCGCCCAGGACCTCAAGGCCTACCGGGATGAAATGATCATCTCCACCAAGGCAGGGTATGATATGTGGCCGGGTCCCTACGGGAACTGGGGAAGCAGAAAATATCTGCTGGCAAGTCTTGATCAGAGTCTCCAGCGCATGGGACTCGATTATGTTGACATATTCTACTCCCACCGCTTCGACCCGGAAACTCCCCTGGAAGAAACCATGGGAGCCCTGGAGACTGCCTACAAGCAGGGAAAGGCCCTGTACGTGGGTATCTCCTCCTACTCTGCAGCCAAGACCCGGGAAGCCTGGAATATTCTGAAAGATCGCAATGTTCCCTGCATCATCCATCAGCCCTCCTACTCCATGCTGAACCGGTGGATCGAAGAAGCACTGCTGGATACCCTGTCGCAGCTCGGGATGGGCTGCATCTGCTTCTCTCCCCTCGCCCAGGGACTGCTCTCCACGAAATACCTCAAGGGAATCCCTGAAGGCAGCAGGGCCACCCATGCTTCAAGCTTTATCAAGGAAAACTACCTTTCCGATGAGAATCTGAAGCGGGTGCAGAACCTCAATACCATCGCCCAGAGACGGGGACAGAGCCTGCCCCAGATGGCCCTCGCCTGGTGCCTCAGACGTCCTGAGATCACCTCGGTGCTCATCGGCGCCAGTTCTGCGAAGCAGATCCGGGAGAACGTCGCCGCCCTGGATAATCTCTCCTTTGACGATCAGGAGCTCCAGGAGATTGATCAGTTCGCCCAGGAGGGAGACATCAATATCTGGGCTCGGTCCAGTCTGGACGGTTAGTCCGTAATCGGCACCTGCTGCCACGTGCCCTCCAGGAGCATATCGAGATGGGTGTACCCGGCATCTCTGATCTGCTCCAGGGCTGCATCGAAGCAGCAGTTCAGGTCCCCGGGGCTGTGGGCATCCGCTGAGAGCACCAGTGGGATATCAAGCTCCCTGCAGCGGCGCAGCACCCGGGGATCGGGATACACCTCATCAGTGGCTCCCCTGGCCAGTCCGCCGGTATTGACCTCAATGCGCACTCCCCTGCTTCCTGCCGCCTCGACTGCCTCCATAAGCATCCGGCGGTACCAGGGCTCCTCGGGGTCGAAAAAGCGGTTGTTCCGGTTGCGCTTTTTGATCAGATCAAGGTGACCGAGGATATCAAACCGGTGGTGCTCAATCATTGCAATCACCGCCTGATAAAAGGTTCCAACCAGTTTTCTGATGTCGCCTCCGAAATTGTGCTCCAAAAGCATTTCAATTTCCTCAACGGGATCATCAATACTGAGGTACTCCCCGGTGTGTGCATCCTGCAGCATGTGGACCGATGCAATGGTGTAATCCAGATCGTCCCGGAGATCTGATCCCTCCAGCCGGTTGTCCTCATAGCGGTATTCCAGTTCAAGTCCGGTATACAGCTCAATCCGTTCGCCGTAGCGCTGCTTCAGCCGTCTGATCTCTTCGAGATAGCCGGGATAATCTGCATGTTTCACATGCCAGTTGTCCTCTTGCTCCAGCGGTGCATGACAGGAGAATCCCAGGGCCGTGCAGGAGAGCTCCAGCGCCCGGAGCACATAGGACTCCATTGGCTCCTTCCCGTCATCAAGAAAACAGTGGGTGTGGTAGTTGGTTCGTTTCATATGCATGAGGATACACAAATCCGGAAGTCTCAGCAAGCATATTGTGCCGCCGTGGGGGCCCATGATATAGTGCATTTCATTATGAAGCATAAAATCACTATACTCCTTGCCGCAATCATCCTGGCACTGACTGCAGCCTGCAGCTCTGAAGAAGAAGTGCTTCCGCTGAAAGTGGGGATGATGCCTGCAGTCGACGCAGCTCCGTTCTACTACGCTCTTGAGGAGGGTTTCTTCGCAGACGAGGAGGTCCCGGTTGAGCTGGTGCTGTTCACCAACGCCCAGAACCGTCAGTCAGCACTGCAGACCGGAGAAATCGACGGGGCGATGACCGACCTGGTAGCTCTCACCACCTCCCGGGCAGGTGACTTTCCTCTCACGGGAGTTCTGTCCACCGACGGGCTATTTCCCCTGCTCTCCCGTATCGATCTTGCCGAGACATCTGAGGTGACCGCAGGGATCATGGAGATCAGCGTAACCAACTACCTCCTGGACCAGTACCTCGCAGATTCCCATGAGATTCGCAAGGTGTACATCAACGAGATTCCCGCCCGGCTTGAGGCGGTTGATTCCGGACAGCTTGATCTCGGGGTCTTCCCCGAGCCCTTCGCCTCCATCGGAGAGCTGCGGGGGCTTGAGAAAATCGTCTTTCCGGGAATTCCTGAGGAGAGTGTGAACATCATCGCCTTCAGCGAATCGGCTCTCACGGAAAAATATGAGGCTGTCAGCCGATTTACCGCGGCCTACAGGCGGGCTGTTCTGGAGATGGATGAGGATTCAGCCCGGCGGGTGCTTCTGGAATCCCTCCCGAACCTGCCCGATGAGATCAGGCCGCTGATCCGGCTTCCCGAGTATCATTCCCCGAGGCTACCCGGGAGGGAGTTTCTGGAAGAACTGGTGCGGTGGAGTGAATCGGTCACCGGCAGTACCTATGCAATAACAGGGGAGGATCTAGTTGACCGCTCATTCGTCGAAACCCCCTGAGCCTCTGCTGTCAGTGGCGGGCGCTGAAGTGCGCTACGGAACAAGCAGGGCCTTCAGCAACTGCTCCTTTCACATCCTGCCGGGGGAGATGGTCAGTCTCATCGGTCCCAGCGGATGCGGAAAGACGAGTCTGCTCTACGCGATCGCAGGGCTCCTGAAGCCTGCTGGCGGCACGATACAGCTGCAGGGCGGAGGGAATGCCTGCAGTCTCATGTTCCAGCAGGACCGGCTGCTGCCCTGGAAGACCCTGCTGGACAATGTCCTGCTGGGACTGGACAGCTCTAGACGGGATGAAGCGGCATCCCTGCTGGAGACCTTCGGTCTCGGCTCCCATGCCGGCAGGTACCCCCATAAGCTCAGCGGAGGGGAGCGCCAGCGGGGAGCCCTGGCAAGAAGCGTTATCCGCCGTCCCCGGCTGCTGCTGCTGGACGAGCCCTTTTCCTCCCTGGACGAGCAGACACGGGAGAGCCTGCAGGATGAGATCAAGGGGTACATCATGAAGCATCATACGGCGATGTTCTTAGTCACCCACAGCATCTCCGAGGCGGTGTTTATGGGCTCGCGGATCCTGGTGATGACCAGCGACGGGATCCTGCGGCAGCGGGAGAACCCCTGTCACAGCAGGGAGAACCTGCGGGAGCTTGATGAGTTCTACCGACTTGAGAAGATCCTGCGGAGCGATCTCTCCGGCATACCCGGGAGGGTGCAATGAATTATCTGAAAGGAACGGCGGCAGTGGTGCTGCTGTGGTACCTCCTCGCGGCACTGGTATCGGCACCCATTGTCCCCTTTCCCCACCGGGCGGCGGCCAGACTAGCGGTTTCACTGACCGGAGAAGCGAGCTATCTGCATATGCTCTTCAGCCTCTACCGGATGGCAGGAGGGATGGTGCTTGCGCTGCTGCTGGGCATACCCGTTGGCATGCTCGCCGGAAGGCTGCGTTCACTGGATCAGGTGATTTCTCCGGTGCTTTATCTGCTCTACCCTGTCCCGAAAATCGCCTTTCTGCCGGTGTTCATGGTTCTGCTCGGCATCGGAGATGTCTCAAAAATCGCCCTGATCGCCTCCATCATCTTCTTTCCCATTGCTGTCAGCATCAAGGACGGGGTGCGGGAAATCTCCCTGGAGTATGCAGAGTTGGCTTCGGCCTTTCATCTTACTCCCCGGGAGATGATCCGGGACATCCTCTTCCCCGGGGTGCTTCCCCGGATATTCACCTCCCTTCGCATCACCTTGGGGATCTCCCTTTCGGTGCTGTTTATCAGCGAGAACTATGCGGCATCCTACGGCCTCGGCTACGCGGTCATGAATCACTGGATTATGGCCGACTACACGGGAATGTACGCCTTCATCATCCTGCTGAGCACCCTGGGATTCGGATTATATCTGCTGATCGATCTGCTTGAGCGGGTGTGTCTTCCCTGGAAATCGTGATTCACATATTTGCCTTATCTCCTGTCATGTGATAATTTATAATCAGCGGATGTTGGTTTGCAAGGCTGCAGAAGTATGACTGCCGTGCCGGTGAATTGACCCTGCTCCCCTGTCTTCTGAATACTGCCGGTTTGATGCAGCGTACTTCTTCGGTACGTGACCTGATATCCAGGTGATCCCGGGTATCTGCAATAAGGAGGTAGTATTCATGGAACTGGTATTATCAAAAATCAAGGAACTGAACTCCTCAATTACCAGACAGATCATGACGCGGACACTGCTGCAGAGCATTACCGGCAATATTGACGATCTCCATAATCTGCAGAAGTACTTCCACCGGGTTGAGCACATCCCCGGATTGTCTGATTTCATCAGGGGTCTGCTCCGGGATGCCGACAACCGCACCGGATCAGCGGTGCTCTTCGAGCGCATCGGCAGGCAGGCAAACGATCAGGCAAAGCGGAAACTGATCGAGAATCTCCTGTACAACTGGGCGGTCAAGGGAAAGGAGAAGAACACCTATTTCTACGAGCATGAGGGGAAATGCGTCCCCCGGTTCTTTGTCATCAGCCCTACGATGCGGTGCAATCTCAGCTGCAGGGGCTGTTATTCCGGACTCTACAGCAAAAAAAACGAGCTGACTGAGGTTGAACTTGACAATCTGATCTCCCAGGCCCGGGATCTGGGATCTTACTTCATGGTCATCTCAGGAGGAGAGCCCTTCGTCATCAAGGATACTCTGCTGCGCATGTTCAGGAAATACTCTGATATGTTCTTCCTGGTCTACACCAACGGCACCTTGATCGATGATTCGACCGTGAAGGAGCTGGCCCGTCTGGGAAATGTCGCTCCGGCTATCAGCATGGAGGGCTATGAGGCTGAAACCGATGCGCGCCGCGAACCTGGGGTGTATGCCAAGGCATCGCGAACCATCCGGGCCCTTGCGGATGCCGGCGTGATCACCGGAGCCAGCATCACCTACACCCGGGAGAATATTGACACCATCTGCACGAGCGAATACATCGACCACCTGATCAGCCTCGGTGCGGTGTTCACCTGGTTCTTCATGTTCATGCCCGTCGGGAAAAACCCGGTGCTGGAAATGGTTCCGACACCCCGGCAGCGGCTGGAATGCGGCAGAAGAATCGATGCTCTGCGCAGTGAAAAACCGATATTCCTTGCGGATTTCTGGAACGACGGTCCTGCAGCCGGCGGCTGTTTAGCCGGCGGAAGGACCTACCTGCATATACTCAATGACGGCAGCATTGAGCCCTGCGTTTTCTCCCATTTCAAGGTGGACAACATCAGAAACAAAAGCCTGAAGGAAGCTGCGAATTCTGAATTTTTCAGAAGCATCAGAGAGGCATTTCCCTATAACGATACGGGAAATCTGAAGCGTCCCTGCATGATCATTGACAACCCCGAGGTGCTCAGAAAAAGCCTCCGGGAGCATGTGGCAGTCCAGGGACATGAACATTCAGAGGATCTGGTGAAGGATGAGCGGGTGAAGGCCTGGATCGACTCCTACGCAGAGGAGTTTGCCAGACTCACTGAGCCGATCTGGCAGCAGGAGATCAGCAATCCTGCCAGCAGATGGTACAAAGCGGGGGCAAACTATAAAAAACTCTTCTCACGGGAATACCGGAAGGTATAGGCGCCAGGTCGTTTCGTGATATATTATCGATATGAAGATACTGGGAATTTCCGGAAGCCCCCGAAGACACGGTAATACTGCAGAGGTGACCGGGGCAATCCTTGCAGGGGCTGAGGCCTGCGGAGCTGAAACGGAAACCGTGCATCTGGGAGAGTATGCAGTTTCCGGGTGCATCGGCTGTGAGCGGTGCAGGAGGGATAAAACCTGCACGCAGTTCTACGACGGGATGCATCTGCTCTATCCGAAGGTTGAAGCTGCCGATGTGCTTGTCCTCGGTTCACCTGCCTACAACTACAATGTCACCCCCCAGGTGAAGGCTTTTATTGACCGGCTGTATCCCTATTTTGATTTCAGCGAACCGCGGCCGGGTCCCTACCGCTCCAGACTGGCAGACCAGGGGAAACAGGCGGCAGTCTTCGGGATATGCGAGCAGCAGGATCCCCGGGAGGTCGGCTATACGGTGGTCTCCATGGCAGATGCGCTTCAGGCTTTGGGGTATGAAATCACGGTGCAGCAGGTGTTTCCCCGGCTGTTTCTGCCCGCTGCGGCGAAGCAGCACCCGGGGGTGATCGAACAGGCGCGGGAAATCGGCAGAAGCATCTGCAGCAAAAGATGAGCTGGTAAACCTTGACAACTTCACATCATTCAGTTGATTCTGTAGATATACGGGGGATCAGTATGATGAAGAAAGACCTCTACTCGAACTTGTCCTTTGAGCCGGGACTGTATCTTGAAGAGGTGCTCGAAGAGCTTGAGATGAGCCGGGAAGAGCTGGATGATTCGATCAGACAGCCGCTGTCGGTTGTTCAGCAGGTTATTTCCGGCGAACAGGAAATTTCCGAAGAGCTGGCCGTACGGCTGGAAACTGCCGTGGGAGTGCCTGCAGTCACCTGGAGACATCTGGAGGAAGAATACCGCAGTTCCTGCTGACCAAACTGCCTGTTTTGTGATACCTTGATTGTATGGACTCCTATGATATTGCAGTCATCGGCGCCGGAGTGATCGGAAATGCCGCAGCCCGGGAACTGTCGAAAACCGATCTTTCAGTGGTGGTGCTTGAACAGGAAGCCGATACCGCCTTCGGCATCAGCAGCAGAAACAGCGGAGTGCTTCATTCAGGAATTCATTATGCTCCGGGGACGCTTCGGGCACGGTTCGATGTGGAAGGAAACCGGCTGATGGAACCGCTGTGCAGCGCATTATCGGTTCCCTGCATCAGGACGGGCAAGCTCACCGTAGCCGCGCAGAAAGATGAAATAGCATCACTCGAACGGCTCCATGCCCAGGGCGAGGCCAATGGCGTACCCGGGCTCAGGCTGATTGACCCTCCTGAGATGCAGAAGCTTCAGCCTGGGATTGCAGGAGTGAAGGCGCTCCACTCTCCCACCAGCGGGATTATAAATCCGATATCCCTGACCATTGCCCTGGCTGAGCATGCCCATTTTCACGGAGTCTCATACCGGTTTCTCCATGAAGTGACGGAGATCTCACACCAGCCCAACCCGGTGATAACCTGCCGGACCCCGGAGGGATCCGCCCGGCTGCAGGCACGGCTGGTGATCAACTGCGCCGGTCTGCAGGCAGATCATATTGCCGGGATGACCGGATATACCGAGCATCCGGTGTACCCCTGCCGTGGTGAGTACTACGTCCTTGACAAGCGCCTCGAATCCCAGCTGAATCTGCTGATTTATCCGGTGCCGGGGGCACACAGCGCGGGGCTCGGGGTGCATCTGACAAAAACCACCGAGGGAAATATCCTCATTGGACCGAGCAGTGAATACATCGACGACCGGGATGACTGCGCTTCCACCTCGGTGATTATGGAACGGCTGAAAGCTGAAGGGAGAGCCCTGCTTCCGGATCTTGAGACCGGAGACTTCATCCGCAGCTTCTCAGGGATCAGACCGAAGCTCACCCCTCCTGAAGTCGGCGGATACGGTGATTTTATCATTACCCGGCAGGATACCATGATACACCTGCTGGGGATTGAGAGTCCGGGGCTTACCTCGGCTCCGGCAATCGCCCGGCATCTGTGTTCCATGGTCGATGATATGCTGAATCCGACCTATAAATCGGACTGGGACCCCTCCTTTCCGGAAACTCCAGGGATCTACCGCAGGCCCTACCCTGCTTCCAGCTACTCCTTTGAGCAGCGCAGGGAGCTGATCGAAGCGGATGAGGACTTTGCCTCCATGGTCTGCAGATGCGAGGAGATTTCCAAGGCGGAGGTGCTCTCTGCCCTTCGGCGGATCATCGGCCCGGTCACTATAGCCGGCATCAAACAGCGCTGCAGGACCATGACCGGAAGATGCCAGGGCGGGTTCTGTCTGCCGAGGATAGCAGATATCCTCCAGCAGGAGGGATGCCGTCCCTGGGAGATGCACTACAAGGGTCCTGATTCACCGATGTTCACCGGGTATCTGCGGGAACCGGGAGGCGTGCTGTGAGGTATGATGTTGCGGTAATCGGGGGCGGGCCCGCGGGAATGGCGGCTGCCCTGGCTGCGGAGCAGGCAGGGGCAAAGCAGATTCTGCTTATTGAGCGGGACCGAAGGTTAGGAGGGATCCTTCCCCAGTGCATCCATAACGGATTCGGACTGCACCGGTTTCAGGAGGAACTGACCGGACCGGAGTATGCCCATAGGGATATCCGGCGGGTTGAGGATAGCAGGTATATTTCCTGCAGTATGGAGACCTTTGTGACAGATCTCAGCAGGAATGATGAGATCTTCAAACTTCAGATACTCCGGCGCGGTGAGATTGGGGTAATCAGCGCGAAGGCGGTGGTGCTTGCTATGGGATGCCGGGAGCGGACTGCCGGGGCAATATCCCTGCCGGGCACCCGCCCGGCGGGAGTATTTACTGCAGGCACAGCCCAGCGGCTGATGAACCTGCAGAATATAACCCTGGGAAATCAGGCGGTAATTATCGGATCGGGGGATATCGGCCTGATCATGGCCAGAAGGCTTACGCTGGAGGGATCCCGCGTAGCTGCTGTCACTGAGATCATGCCCTACCCGGGCGGTCTCAACCGGAACGTTCACCAGTGCCTGGAAGATTTTGATATCCCCCTGCTGCTTTCAGCACAGGTGCTGCAGATACATGGAAAGCACCGGGTTGAGGGGGTTACTGTCTCGCACCAGAGCAGTACTGCATATATTCCCTGTGATACGGTGCTGCTGTCGGTGGGACTGATTCCGGAGAATGAATTAACCAGGAGAGCAGGCGCTGCACTTGATCCCAGAACCCAGGGCGCGGTGGTCGACAGCCGCTGCATGACAAGCATTGAAGGACTGTTCTCCTGCGGCAACGTGCTCCATGTCCATGATGTTGCTGATTATGTATCCCGGGAGGCAGAAACAGCGGGAAGACATGCGGCGCTGTGGTCACATGCTGCAGAAAGACCAGTTCCTG
>PWKH01000109.1 GCA_003559765.1 Spirochaetaceae bacterium | reverse complement strand
ATTTAATACATTATACACGCTAACCGCTGAAGTAGCAACAAAAAGTTTCTTTTATTGTTTTTCCTTCAGCGGTTAACTGCTATTGCAATTCAATTTAAGTCCTGTTCATGCGTTTGTCGTATAAACTCATCCGACCTGCCTACGCTTCAAGCAGATCCCGGTATTTCTGCCTGAGGTACCGGATGAAGCATGAAGCATCCAGGGGCTTTCCCGATGCCGTCTCCAGAATTTCCGGGGCCTGCCTTGAGGCGCCGTGGCGGTACACCTGGGCATTGAACCACCCTCTCAGCAGCGAGAAGTTCCCCCTGCGGAAGGATGCATCCATCCCGGGGATATCCGCCAGCGCGCATTCATACAGCTGCGCACTGTAGAGATTGCCCAGGGCATAGGTGGGGAAATATCCGATCATTCCGGCTGCCCAGTGCATATCCTGAAGCACTCCCTGGGCATCGTTCGGGGGAGTGATGCCCACCAGCAGCTCCATCTGCTCATTCCACGCACCGGGGAGATCCGCCGGGACAAGATCCCCGGTGATCAGGGCTTTTTCCAGGGTGAAGCGCAGCACCACATGGAGGCTGTAGGTAACTTCATCGGCATTGACCCTGATGCAGGAGGGAGCCACCTTGGTGATCCCCCGCAGGAATTCATCGAGACTGACTGCTGCAGTCTGGCGGGGAAACAGGTCTTGGAACCGGGGATAATAGTGCTCCCAGAAAGCCCGGCTTTTTCCAACCATATTCTCCCACAGCCGCGCCTGACTTTCATGCATTGCCTGGGAAGCGCCGGAGCCGTTCCTGGTTCCCGCTGCATCACCGGCTCTCGCTTCCTGCTCGTAGAGCCCGTGACCGCCTTCGTGAATGATGCTGAACAGGGCATCGGCAGCGGAGGGTTCAGTGTACCGGGTCGTAAGCCGCACATCATGCTGTCCGACAGCGGTAGTAAAGGGATGCACAGACTCATCCATCCTTCCGCGCTGAAAATCGTACCCCATGTCCTGCAGGATCTCTGTTCCGAAGGCCTCAAGTTTTTCCTTTTCATAATCCTGAAAGAGAAATGAGTCATCCGGACGCCCCGCTTCAATGATCTCTCCTGCAAGCGGAGGAAGCTCTCTGCGCAGCTGCGAAAACACCCGGTCCACCGCCGCTGTGGTCATCCCCGGCTCATATTCGTCCAGCAGGGGATCATAGGGATGATCCTGATACCCGAACAGTTCAGTTTTTTCCCGGCAGAGCCTGACAATTTTCTCCAGCCATGGACGGAAATCACTGAAGCGGCCCTCCTTCCTGGCCTGAACCCAAGCAGGGTGGGCCTGACTGGTCACCTCACTGAACTCTTCGACCCAGGAGGAGGGCAGCAGCCGGGACTTGCGGTTTTCCCGGAAATAACTGCGCACCATACCCTGCTGCACCGGATCAAGATCTGCACTCCCCCCAGGGGAGGATTCACCGGCACCCAGATCATCAAGAATCTTACCAAGCTCGGGATCGGCGAGCTTTTTATGAATCAAGGAATCCAGCAGGACAATCTGCTGAGACCGCTCTGAAAGCCCCTTCGGGGGCATCTTCGTCTCATAGTCCCACTGCAGCAGTGCCGAGATATGCTCAAGCAGCATCAGCTCACGATCCTTCTTCTCCAGCCGTTTCAGGGCATCTGTCATTGCCGACTCCTTACATTTCCGATTTTTTCTCCACCCGTTTGCGGAGATCTGCGATAAAATCAGCAGCAGGAATACCGTTTTCCTGCCTGCCGCTTCGGTAACGCACCGAAACAGCCTGATGCTCCTGCTCCCGTTCACCCAGAATGACCATAAAGGGAATCTTCTCCTGCTGAGCTCCTCGGATCTTTGCGTTCATCCGGTCATCGCTGAGATCAGCGGAGACCCGGAATCCCTCTCTGCGCAGCCGGCCGGCAATCTCCTCCGCATAGGGCTCAAAGGCGGAAGCCACCGGAATCACCCGGACCTGCTCAGGGGCAAGCCAGGGAGGGAACGCTCCGGCGTAATGCTCCAGGAGCACGCCGAAGAACCGTTCGATTGACCCCAGCAGCGCCCGATGTATCATGTAGGGGCGCTTCTCCTTGCCGTCACGGTCCACAAACACCATGGAAAACCGTTCGGGGAGATTAAAATCAAACTGAATGGTGGTCAGCTGCCATGCCCTTCCCAGAGCGTCCTTGATCTTCACATCGATCTTCGGT
The DNA here is from genome assembly GCA_003559765.1 of Spirochaetaceae bacterium. Classification (GTDB taxonomy): domain Bacteria; phylum Spirochaetota; class Spirochaetia; order PWKH01; family PWKH01; genus PWKH01. The sequence goes on along the minus strand of PWKH01000109.1, from coordinate 805 downwards.
CCGTAGAATGCGCCGCCGCCTTCATCCATCTCATAATCCAGCCCTTCATGCTCGATCGCCTTGCGCAGGGATTCAGTAGCCGCCTCCCATTTCTCCGGCGGTCCGACGGAATCCTCCGGCCTGGTGGAGATATACGCCTGAAACTCCTTGAATCCGAAGGCGCGCAGCATATGGAGGGAAAAGCGCAGCACCTCAAGGATTTCCGATTCCATCTGCTCAGGCGTGCAGATAATATGGGCGTCATCCTGGGTGAACCCCCGGACCCGCATCAACCCGTGGAGCGCCCCGGCTTTCTCGTAGCGGTAGACCGTACCGAGCTCAGCCCATCTGCAGGGAAGCTCCCGGTAGGAATGCTTGGTATTATTGTAGATCATGATGTGAAACGGACAGTTCATCGGCTTCGCATAGTAATCCGCCTTGTCCATCTCCATGGAGGGGAACATCCCCTCCCGGTAGAATTCCAGATGGCCGGAGGTTTCCCAGAGCCAGGATTTTCCCACATGGGGAGAATACACCATCTCGTATCCGCTGCGGTAATGCTCATCCCTCCAGAAATCCTCAATAGCAAGCCGGATTCGGGCTCCCTTGGGATGCCAGTAGACCAGCCCGGCGCCCGCTTCTTCATGGAGGGAAAACAGATCCAGCTCCCGGCCGAGCTTCCGGTGGTCCCGCCGCTCCATATCCTCCCGGTGCTTGAGATACATCCGCAGCTCCTTGGGATTCTGCCACGCAGTGCCGTAAATCCGGGTAAGCATCGGGTTGGTCTCTTTGCCCCGCCAGTACGCCCCGGCTATAGAGAGAAGCT
>PWKH01000156.1 GCA_003559765.1 Spirochaetaceae bacterium | reverse complement strand
TTAGGACTCAAACTGCAGCTGATAGAGATTGTAGTAGATGCCCCGTTTGTCCAGCAGCTCCCGGTGACTGCCCATTTCAACCAGTCTGCCGGCACTGAGGACCATGATCCGGTCTGCATGCCGGACGGTGCTTAACCGGTGGGCAATGATGAAGGAGGTTCTTCCCTTCATCAGCCTCCGGATGCCCTGCTGGATGAGCACCTCCGTTTCGGTGTCCACACTGGCGGTGGCTTCATCCAGGATGATCACCCGGGGATCATGGGCCACCACCCGGGAGAAGGAGATGAGCTGGCGCTCCCCGGTGGAGAGATTCGCCCCCCATTCGGTGAGCTGAGTGTCATAGCCGTGGGGGAGCCTGGAGATGAAGGTGTCCGCCTGCACCAGTTTTGCGGCGGCTTCAATCTGGGATCTCGAGATGTCTGTACCGAAGGAGATGTTCTCGGCAATGGTGCCGGAAAAAATGAACACGTCCTGCTGCACCGGCTGGATAGCCTTTCTGAGATATGCAAGACGGTATTCCCGGATATCCCGTCCGTCAAGCCGGATTGATCCCTCCTGGATGTCCCACAGACGGGCGAGGAGATTGGCGATAGTGGTCTTTCCTGCTCCGGTATAGCCTACAATGGCGATCTGCTCTCCCGGTTTCACCGAAAAGGAGAGGTCCCTGATAACCGGTTCGTTCTCTTTGTAGGCGAAGCAGACGTTTTCAAAGGTAATGGAACCGCTTACCGGTTCGGGAAGCCGGGCAGTGCCGGTGTCGGGGATCTGGTCATGCTCGTCAAGGAGATTGAAGATGCGCTCGCCGCCGGCCATGGCTGACTGGAGCACGGTGAACTGTTCTGCAATCTCCATCACCGGATGATAAAACATGTTGATCAGATTGATATACGCAATCAGCACGCCGAGGGAGAGATTGGCATCCAGCACCATGGAAGCGCCGAAGTAGACAATCACCGCAATTGATGTGGAGGTGAAAAAATTCACCAGGGGTCTGAAGGTGGCGACCACGTACATCTCAGCCAGGTTCGCCCGCAGCAGCTTGTCGTTGAGCCTGCCGAAGAAGCTTCTGCTTTTTCCCTCCCGGGCAAACATCTGCACCACATCCATGCCCGAGATATGCTCAGAAAGAAAGGCGTTGACCCGGGAGATCCACAGCCGCACCCTCCGGTAGGAATCCCGGGCTTTTAACCGGTAGAAAATCATGCCGATGATTACCGGAGGCAGGGTTGCCGCGGTGATCCAGGCAAGGGAGTAATCCAGGAGAAAGAACACCGCAAGCACGCCGATCATCATGGCGACATTTTTCAGCAGGGAGGTGGTCACGGAGGTGAAGAACTCATTGATGGTCTCGACATCGTTCGTGATCCGGGTGACCAGGGTGCCGACGGGAGTGCGGCCGAGAAACGCCATGGACTGGCTGATTACGTGTCTGAACAGATCAACCCTGATATCCTTCATCACCTGCTGGGCAATAAAGGTCATCAGGTAGACCTGGATGAAGGAGAAGATAAACACTGACACCAGAAGCAGGAAGTACAGCCCCGCCATGTTCCAGATGTTCTCCAGGTTCTGCGCCCGCAGCACCCGAATCTCCTCGCGCTCCAGCTCGGAGAGATCGCTCCTCGGAAGGCCCGCATGGGTTTCAGACAGCACCAGCAGGTCCCGGTGCTTCTCAGTCAGCCTGATGAATTCGTCCTCATCCCTTCGTTCAGTGAGATACCACTCCTGTTCCTCCATCATGCCTGCTTCCTGCAGTCTCCGGGATTCCTCCCGGGAAAGCCAGGCCAGATCCTGATAATTGATGAACAGCTGATCCCCGATGGTATGGACCGTGTCGGGCACCTCTGCATGCTCGTCAAGATAGCTGTGCATGTCCTCTGAGTCCTCGAAGGCGGCATACCGTACGAGGATCTCCCGGTCCACAGCCTGCTGGATGATGACCGGCGTATAGAGCTCCGATACGGCGGCAATGGCCAGGGCGATCAGGGCGACTGCCGTCAGCAGCTTGTAGGAGGAGAGGTAGGAGAGAATCCGTCGGGTAATGACCGGGTCGTAGCCTTTGATGATCTGCTCTTCCGTTCTCATGAGCTCCCCCGTTCCGCCTGCTGCAGCTCATAGATATCCTTGTACAGTCCCTTGGTGCTGATGAGATCCCGGTGGCTTCCCCGCTGGATGATCCTGCCGCGGTCCAGCACAATAATCTGATCCGTATGCTGGAGTGTCGAGACCCGGTGGGACACCAGGATATTGGTCTTCCCTTTCCGTCTGTTCAGCAGTGAGGTGAGAATGTGCTCCTCCGTGTCTGTATCAACTGCGGACATGGCGTCGTCAAGAATTAAATATTCCCGGTCGAGCAGCACCGCCCGGGAGATGGCAATGCGCTGTTTCTGTCCTCCCGACAGGGATACTCCCCGCTCTCCCACTTCGGTGTCCCACCCGAGGGGAAACTGGTACAGTTCCCGGCTGATGGTGGATATCTCAGCGGCTTCCTGAACTGCATCATCGGAGGCGTCGGGATCTCCGAAGCTGATATTCCCCCGGATGGTATCGGAGAACAGGAAGGTGTCCTGCGGAACAAAGGCGATGGAGCTTCTCAGCCGGTGAAGGTCTAGAAGATTGATGTCCCTCCCGCCGAAGAGGAGGGTGCCCACAGGCGGGTTGAGCAGCCGGGGCAGCTGGCGGACCAGGGTGGTTTTCCCTGAACCGGTGCGCCCGAGAATACCCAGGGTCCTTCCTTGGGGAAGGGTGAAGGAGATATCCTGGAGCACCGGGGTGTCGGATGCATCATACCGGTAGGTGAGCCCGCGAATCTCCAGATCCCCGGTGATCTCCGCTGCAGAAGCCTCCGGGGCTGAGGTGATTTCAGGCTGCTCATCCAGGATTGCGTTTATCCGGGTGAGCGAGGCGGCTCCCCGCTGGATGATGTTAACGGTGAACCCCATGCCTACTACCGGCCATCTGAGCATATTGAGATAGCTCATGAAGGCCACGAAATCTCCGGGGGTGAATCTCCCGTCCACAACCCCGGAGCCTCCGAAGATGAACAGCAGCAGAATGGTGATCCCCGAGATAAAGCTGACCAGGGGGAAAAACAGTCCCCACACCCGGACAAGCTTCATGTTCTGGTCCCGGTAGGCTTCATTGCTGCTGCGGAAGAGCTCTTCGCTGTAGGATTCCTTGACAAAACTTTTTATCACCCGGATTCCGGCAATTGATTCCCTCACCCGTTCGCTGAGTGCGGAAAAACCCTCCTGCACCGCCTTGAAGCGCTGACCGATCAGTTTTCCTGCAAACAGCACGATGATGGTGATCAGCGGCAGGGGAAGCACCGTAATCAGCGCTAGGGTGGGGTAGGTGGAAAACAGAATGATGAGAATTGCTATGGAAAGAAACAGACCGTCAATGAACGCAACCAGGGCCATGCCCGAAGCCATTCTGATTGCCCGCATATCATTGGTGGCCCTGGCCATGATGTCGCCGGTCTTCATCCGGCCGTAGAAGGAGGGGGAGAGCTTGAGCAAGTGATCGAAAAGTCTGCTGCGAAGCGAGGCCTCGATGTTCCTGCTAGCCCCCTGGATAAAAAAGCGCCAGCCGAACCGTGCAAGGGCAACGACTGCAGCGATCCCGATAATCGTCACGACGTTCTGCCAGACTGAAGAGAGGTCGAATACTCCGAGGGCGATGGTGTCGGTCGCCTCCTTGAGCAGCTGGGGGATATAGAGTTCTCCTGCGTTGGTAATCAGGAGAAAAAGAATCCCCGCGGCGTAATGAGGGGCGTAGCGTTTTGCGTATGGTACGAGGGTTTTATAAGCTTTAAGCACCGGCTGCCTTCTCGTAAAAAAGGGTGAGCTCACACCTGCTCACCCTTGTATCTGCTGCGTGGAATACCTTAGTCTTCGATGATAGCAAGGACGTCAGCGGCTTTGAGAATCAGCTGCTCTTCTCCGTCTACATTCACGCTTGTGCCGGCATACTTGTCGTACATAATTTTCTGTCCGGGCTTTACTTTGATTGCATCTTTGTCATCTCCGACTGCGACCACTACTGCAACCTGAGTCTTTTCCTGAGCTGTCTGGGGAATGAAAATTCCTCCTGCAGTCTTCTCCGCTACCTGCTCAATCTTCGCGAGTACTCGATCGCCAAGGGGTAAAATGTTCATGCGTATTCCTCCTGATACTATTGTGAATTTTATAAAGTGTATTCTTCTGAGAATATACGCATGGATTCGAAAATGGTCAAGGATTTAAGAAAAATTTCAGCGACTTGCCGTTTCTGTATCGGTATAGGTATATTGTAGGTGTTATGGAGATGTGGAAGAAAGCACTGGAGCAGGGCAGGAGGCACCTGTTCAATCAGGAATATCAGGAGGCGGCGGAATCACTGAAGCAGGCCATGGAGCACTGCCCCGAATCGCAGCGGATCGGCTTGAGCGAGGTGCTGTTCTTTATGGCGGCGGCCTACCGGGGGTTCGGGTACGACAAGTACGCCTATCAGTGCTGGGAGAATGCGGCGATGCTCCGGAACGGGGATGAATCCTGTGATTTCGACTGGAAAGCCTTCTACCGCATCCAGCTGGTGAAGTATGTATCGGCTAAGCGGACAAAGCGGTTCGGCTCCCTGGCAGAAAGCGATATGGTCCATGATCTCATCAAGATTGCCTGGGAGCAGGTCAAGGAGTTCTACCATATCTGGGAGTGCAGCTTCCCGGAACGCTGCAGCCTCTACCGTTCAATCCGCATCATTTTCCCCCAGATAGAAGAGGAGCAGTCTCTTCGGCAGAAAAAAGTGGGTCAAATTATCTCATTTTCCTCCCGTTCTACCAATGGTGGGAAAAAATGACACATATTTCTTCCGAACTTCGGGGGCTGGGAATTTTTGATACAGTATTTATTACTTAATCGATAATATATAGCCCCTGCGGTGATCAGGATTCGGCTGTTAAAGTAAAAAGTAACTGCATATAATGCAATAAGTAAATAATATCATTTCACTGCGATGCTCTTCTGGATAGGCTTTTGGCACGGTAATTGCTTGTATAAAGCAAGAGGAGGCCGATTATGAACAGTGAAATGATAATGATGAATGCAGGCGAATACGAAGATGAAAACATCCTCTCAATCTATCTGAAAGAAATCAACCGAATACCGATGCTCTCCCGTGAGGAAGAGATTGCATATGCAACCCGTGCTAAGCAGGGAGAAAAAGCGGCAAAGGAGAAACTGGTAACTGCCAATCTTCGGTTTGTCGTGAATGTAGCAAAGAAATACCAGAATCAGGGAATACCTCTGCTTGATCTGATCAATGAGGGAAATATCGGGCTGCTCAACGCCATCGACCGGTTTGACGTCGATAAGGGATATCACTTTATCTCCTATGCTGTGTGGTGGATTCGTCAGGCAATTCTCAAGTCCATCTGTGAAAAATCGAGAACCATTCGGCTGCCGCTGAACCGGGCAAACGAACTGATGCAGATTCAGAAGGCCCAGCGTGAGCTGTCTGCGGTAAAGGGAGAGGAAAACGATCTTGAGGAGATTGCCAAACTTACCAGCATGGACTCCAGGCACGTGGCTGACCTGCTGAACATTTCCCGGGAGATGGTATCCCTGGAGACTCCGATCTACACCGATAAGAACAATACCCAGCTGGGAGATTTCATTGAGGATCAGGACTATGAGTCACCTGAGGAGATGGCAATTGAATCTTCCCTGAGAGACGAGATCAACACGGTGCTGAGCACCCTCTCCCGGAAGGAAGCTGACATCATCGAGCACCGCTACGGGCTTAATGGGAAACGGCCGATGTCCCTCAAGGAAATTGGTGATCTCTACTCCCTGACGAAGGAGCGGATCCGCCAGATCGAAAAGAAGGCCCTTGAGCGGCTGAGGCATCCCTCAAGAAGCCGGTACTTAGAGTCATATATCGCATCATAAATAACTGCCCGCTGAGGCGGATCATATAGAGACAGGAAGGACCCGGTGTCGTATCATTGACAACCGGGCCTTTTTTTTTCTACATTGTCTGGAGGTGCTACAAAATGGAGGATATGAATCGTGTCGAAGAACAAGTATGTCTATTTTTTTGGTGACGGTAAAGCAGAGGGCAGAGCCGATATGCGCGACGTCCTGGGAGGAAAGGGAGCCAACCTGGCCGAGATGACCAACATCGGTCTTCCCGTTCCCCCGGGATTTACCATCAGTACGGAGGCCTGCGCATATTACAGTGCCCATAACGGTAAGTATCCGGAGGGACTGCGGGATGAGGTGCTGGAGCATCTCAGACGGCTTGAGCAGGTCATGGGTGCCAGACTCGGCGACAGCGACAACCCCCTGCTGGTTTCAGTCCGCTCCGGTGCGGCAGCATCCATGCCGGGAATGATGGATACGGTGCTGAACCTGGGCATGAGCCCCAGCGCTGTTGAAGGGATGATCAAAAAGACCGGCAACGATCGGTTTGCCTGGGACAGCTACCGCCGGTTCATGCAGATGTTCGGCAACGTGGTGATGGGAGTCTCCTCAGAGCTTTTCGAGGAGGAACTGGAGAACATCAAGATCGACAAGGGAGTTCACCTTGATACGGAACTTGACGTCGATGATCTGAAGCAGGTAGTGGAGGCCTACAAACGGGTCTATAAACGGCAGACCGGAGAGGAATTCCCGATTGACCCCGAGGAGCAGCTCTTCAAGGCGATTAATGCCGTCTTCGGCTCCTGGGACAACGAGCGGGCAGTGCGCTACCGCCAGATGTACGACATCCGGGGGCTGATGGGAACAGCAGTGAACGTTCAGAGCATGGTGTTCGGCAATATGGGCGACACCTCAGGTACCGGAGTCGCATTTACCCGGGATCCGTCCACCGGCGAGAACAAATTCTACGGCGAGTTTCTGATGAACGCCCAGGGAGAGGATGTGGTCGCCGGAATCAGGACCCCTCTGCCGATAGATACCCTGAAGGAAGTGAACCCTGATGCGTATCATCAGCTGGTGGAGATCCGGGAGCTCCTTGAGAACCACTACCGGGACATGCAGGATATGGAGTTCACCATCCAGGAGGGCAAGCTCTACATGCTGCAGACGAGAACCGGCAAGCGTACCGTCTTCAGCTGGCTGCGCACCCAGGTCGATATGGTGGAAAGCGGACTGATTGATAAAGCAACCGCCGTAAAACGGGTTCCCGCAGGGGAATTCGGCAAGCTCTTCGCACCGATTCTTGACTACGAAAAGATCAAGAAAGAGGGAAAAAGTCCCATAGCCAAGGGGCTCAATGCAAGTCCCGGCGGAGCCAGCGGAATTGTCTGCTTAAGCGCCAAGGATGCTGAACTGAAGGCCGCCGAAGGAAACAACGTGATTCTGGTGCGGGCGGAGACCAGTCCCGAGGATATCGGCGGTATGGCCGCGGCAAAGGGAATTCTTACCTCCCGGGGCGGCATGACCAGTCATGCGGCGGTAGTTGCCCGCGGCATGGGGTGCCCCTGTGTCTCCGGTGCTGAGGAGATAAAGATCGACTACCGCAAAAAGCAGATGTCCGCCGGTGATGTGGTGGTGAAGGAGCATGAATCCATCTCCATCGACGGGTTCACCGGGGAAGTCTACGTCGGAGGCATCAACGTACGGCCTTCGGAGATCGTTCAGGTGCTCAACGGGCAGATGACTCCCGAGGATTCACTGCTGTACCAGAACTATGCCAAGTTCATGTCTTATGTGGATCATATCCGGGAACTGCGGGTTCGGACCAATGCGGACACCCCCGGTGATGCCGACATGGCCATTAAATTCGGCGCCGAAGGAATCGGGCTGTGCCGGACGGAACATATGTTCTTTGAAGGCGAGCGGATTATCAGCATGAGAAAGATGATTCTTGCCAAGAACAAAATTGAGCGCCGTGCTGCCCTCTCGGAGCTGCTTCCCATGCAGCGGGCTGACTTTGAGCAGATTTTCCGCTCCCTCGGCGACCGGCCGGCCACCATCAGGCTGCTGGATCCGCCGCTCCATGAGTTTTTACCCCATGACCACACCAGCCGGCATGACATGGCCCTGCAGCTGGGAGTTACCACCGATGAGATATCCCAGGCGGTTGCCTCACTTCATGAGTTCAACCCGATGATGGGATTCCGCGGATGCCGGCTTGCAATCATCTATCCGGAAATCCTGGAAATGCAGGTGCGGGCGATCATCGAAGCCGCACTGAATGTAAAGGATGAGGGAATTGACGTGCATCCGGAAATCATGGTGCCTCTGGTAGGAGTGGACAAGGAGCTGGAGTACACCAAAGATCATGCGGAGAGAACAATCGAAAAGATCTTTGCCGAACGGGGCAAAGGGGTGGAATACAAGATCGGAACTATGATCGAAATTCCCCGGGCATGCGTCACAGCAGATGAGGTAGCCCGGCATGCGGAGTTCTTCTCCTTCGGCACCAACGACCTGACCCAGATGGCCTGCGGATTCAGCCGGGACGATTCCGGAAAATTCCTCAGCAGCTACGTGGAGGATACGGACAAGCAGTTCTTTGACTATGATCCCTTCCAGGTGCTGGATGTCAAGGGTGTAGGAAAACTGGTGCGGATGGCCGTGGATCTGGGAAGACAGGCTAAGCCAGACATTAAGCTGGGTATCTGCGGCGAGCACGGAGGAGATCCCAAGACGATCGCCTTCTGTGATGAACTGAACCTGGACTACGTCAGCTGCTCTCCCTATCGGGTGCCGATTGCCCGGCTTTCAGCCGCCCAGGCGGTGCTGAACCGAAGCAGTTCCTGACGAGCATACAATATCTGATATCACCCGGGCTGCCCTTTCGAGGGCAGCCCGTTCTGCGTGGAGATGTGAGAAATTTCTTGACCATTCCTGCTGAATCCCTGAAGATGGAATGAGTTACCCAATTGCTGCGGGAGGGCATATGAAAATTCTTGTCTACGGTGCAGGCCCTATGGGAAGCATTCTGGCTGCTCGGCTCCATGAAGCGGGTCAGGACGTGTCGATCCTCGCTCGGGGAGGGCGGCTTGCGGATATCCGGGAGCACGGGATCATCATTCGACAGGAGGGGAAGGATGATACGGAAACTGCCGCGGTGCCGGCGGTGGAGCAGCTTGCTCCTGATGACCGGTATGATCTGGTCATGGTGGTCATGAGAAAGAATGCCGTCGGGGAGATCCTGCCGGTGCTCAAGGAGAACCGCCATATACCCGCCTTCCTGTTCATGATGAACAACGCCGCAGGATCAAAGGAGTTTACCGATCAGCTGGGGGAGGATCGGGTGATGCTGGGATTTCCTCTGCCCGGCGGTGAACTGAAGGGCTTCGAAGTCATGATGGTTCCGGAGAAGCAGGGCAGACGCTGGCGTATTCCCGTCGGTGAGGCCGACGGCTCAATCCGTCAGCGGACCCGGGAAATCGGAAAGGTGCTGGATTCGATGCGGGGCTACCGTGTTGACATCCGCAGCGATATGGATGACTGGCTCAAGTGCCACGCTGCTTTGCTGATGCCGGCTTTGGCTCCGGCCCTCTATGCATCCGGCATCAGTATGAAGCACCTCGGCAATACCCGGGACCTGATGGTGCTGGCCCTTCGGGGCATCCGGGAAGCCCTCTCGTCACTGCGCAAAGCAGGGGTTGCCACTTCTCCGAAGCTGCTCCGCATTGTCGACTACATCCCTGAGCCGCTGTGGGTCGCCCTGTTCGGAAGTCTGATGAGACAAGAGACGGCAAAGGAGAGCCTGGAGGGACATGCCAAGGGTGCCAGAGAGGAGCTGAAGCTGATAAACCGGGAAGTGATGGAGATTATCAGGGAAACCGGCGTGGAGACTCCGGCAATAGACGCGCTGCAGCCCTATTATGACGAGGAGATGCCGCTGTATCCCAAAGGAAGCCGGGATATTCCTGTGCACTGGGGGGCGGTGATTGCACTGCTGATTGTCGCGGCAGCTGCGGCAGTGTGGGCTGCGGCATAGCGTTTACATGGCAATGCTTGCCCGTTTTTCCAGAAGCTTTGAGTAGAGCGCCGGATAGAGCATCTCGATCATGCTGCGGCAGGTTTCCCGCAGATGTTCCCGCATCCATGCCTCGCTTCTATCCTCGTCTCTGCTGATTACTGCATCCATGATGGCCAGGTGATGGCGCTGGGAATTGATCTCAATCGGGATGCTCTGCCGTGCAATGTTGGTGCAGAGGGTAGTGAGGTTGCTGAGCTTATCATAGAATTCGGTCATGATGCTGTTAGCTGCGGCATCAATCAGCACCCGGTGCATCAGTCGGCCGATTCTCGGACCGTCGGCACAGAGGTGATCGGTGTCAACTGCGGCTAGCTCGTCCCGCAGCTCCCGGAGTCTGGTGACATGATGGGCGGAAGCCCTGGTGCTGGCGATCCGGGCAGCGGTCCCCTCGATTCCCATGCGGGCCTGAAATATTTCAAAGATATGCTCCCAGTCAAGCTGTCTGACGGTGAACCCTCCCCGATTTGGGCGCTGTTCGACCACTCCTTCTGAAACAAGGTTCCGCAGTATTTCCCTGACGGGGGTGCGGCTGACTCCGTAGATCGTGCAGAGCTCCCGCTCCACCAGGGGATGTCCCTGGGGGTAATGTTCAGAAAGGATTTTTCTGCGTATGTCCTCCAGAATTTCCAATTTGTTCATGTCCGCTCATCCTTGTATCTCAGCATTATTGTATCTGCAGATGCTGTCTGTTTGAATGTCATACAGACTATTTCCAGTGTATGACGGTTTTTTGAATTATACAATATCCTTCTCAAAAAGATGCGTCACAGATATAATGGAGCAAACCTATTAATTCAGGAGTGTGCTGCATGAAATCATATCGGAAGGAACTGTGGTTTACCGTGAAAAAACGCAGGGAGCTGATCAACATCACCCCGGATGTGGAACAGTGCCTGCAGGAAAGCGGGATCAAGGAAGGGATGGTGCTGGTGAATGCCATGCACATCACCGCCAGTGTATTCATCAACGACGATGAACCGGGACTGCATCAGGATTTTGAGGATTGGCTGGAAAAGCTTGCCCCGGAAAAACCGCACAGTCAGTACCGGCACAACACCTTTGAGGACAACGGGGATGCGCATCTCAAACGCACCGTTATGGGCAGAGAGGTCGTTGCGGCAGTCACCGACGGTGCTCTGGATTTCGGCCCCTGGGAGCAGATATTCTACGGAGAATTTGACGGCAAGAGAAAGAAGCGTGTCCTGGTAAAAATCATAGGAGAATGACTTGCTTCAGCGGTTCAATCTTTTTTTTCCCCGCTGGATGCGGCCTGCAAGTGCGGCATGGAACAGGGAGCCAATAATTCTTTTTGCAGGTGAGATAGAGCACGGGTAGAAATAGGGGCTGTGTAACCAGCCCTGTTTTCTCCAGTAGGCCTCGTCTTCCTTCAGTACTGCCGAGGCAAGAATTTTCTGCACATTGAAATTGATAATCTGACTGACCGAAGGGCGGAAATAGCTTTTGTCAGTTTTCAGGTGTGTTATGAATTCAGAAATTTCCCTGCTGCTGATATCTTCAGATATGGTACGGACATTTCGGCCGATTCTGCCTGCGGGATGCATCCCCAGGGTTACTGCAGTTCTCTCAAGATATTTCAGCACATACTTCAGTGACCCTCCTGCCGTGGTTGATGCGCATAATACCGGTATTCCGGTCAAGACAGGCCGGTGATACCAGACGCACAGCCGGTCAAGAAACTGTTTGCAGGTGCCGGTCACATTCCCCATATACACAGGAGAACTGAAGATGACTCCGTCGGCCTGCACCATGCGCTCCATCAGATGCGGGACATCATCATCCAGGGGGCAGGAACCGCTGCGCATGCACTGCTCACAGCCGCTGCACGGCAGAATCGTGTAGTCCGACAAGTTGATGATTTCTGTGGAAATATCACTACGTTCCAAAACGGAGCTGATGCTCCGCAGCAGCCCGAAGGTATTCTGTTTTCTCCTGCTTGACTGGATTGCTGCTACGGTAAGAGGTCGGGG
>PWKH01000045.1 GCA_003559765.1 Spirochaetaceae bacterium | reverse complement strand
GTTTTCTGCAGACCGGGCAGATGCCGTGGGAGAAATCTGCCAGGGGATGGTTTATCAGATACTTCTCCACGGGATGCCATGCGTGACTGCTGTCCTCTATGCTTTTGCAGTACATGCAGATCGAGACAATCCCCCGCAGGTTCTTCAGTTCTCCGAGATATTCAATCAGCTGTTTGTTGGTATCTCCGAGCTCATGGTTCATGTAGGCGAGTTCAAGGTCGTGCTGCAGCACATCCCGGAACTTGGCCAGCAGGGCAATATAGCTGTCCTGAAACTGACGGGTTCTGGTATCAAGTACGCAGATGGTTCCGAAGGGTTCATTATTCGGCAGCATCACCGGAAATCCGAGGTAGGCAACCATGTTGAGGGCGATATCAGGATTGTCCCTCCAATGCTCATCCTCCAGGGCATTGGGAACCGCGAGCAGCTCCCGGGACTTGAGCACCCGCTCGCAGTACAGACCGGAGTTCCACAGGTGCTCCCTGCTTCCCGGCTGGTAGGGGTTTCCTTCAGTATCACTTGCCAGGAACACTTCAATATAGGGATCCTGAAAGCGCATTACCAGGGCTGCAGGAACCTGAAAAATATCCGCAGCCAGGTTGAGCATCTTCTGCCAGCTTTCAGTAAACTGCTCCGATATATCAAAGGTTGATTTCTGTATCATGTCTGTATCCTCGCTCCGTTTTGCTTCGGTTCAGCTGTAGAGATCCACCGTCTTTTTCAGCTGATGGGTCAGAAATCCGAAATCTGACCCCACCGACAGCAGCTTCACTCCCCTTCTCACCCAGTCATCCGCAGCAGGATCGTTGATTCCCACTGCAGTAGCCAAGGGGACAGATGCTGCGGATACTGCTTCCCCGATCCGGTCGTACAGGCATTTCACCTCGGCATCGTCAAGCTGTCCCAGTTTCCCGATGGAACCGGACAGATCCATCGGCCCTGCAAGCAGCGCATCGATCCCCTCAACCGCAAGCACCGATTCGATATCGTCGACGCACTCCTTCAGTTCCACCTGAGGGATGCACCAGATCCGCCTTGAAGCCGAGCTGATGTACTCCGAGGGAGAAATCAGCCCGTAGGCCGCCGCCCGGACAGGGTTGTACCCCCGAACTCCTTCAGGGGGATACCTGCAGGCCGCCACCGCCTGCCTCGCCTCTTCAGCATTCCTGATGAAGGGAATGATCACTCCGTCCGGGCCCATATCCAGGATCGGCTTAATCAGCACCGGATCATTCCAGGGCACCCGGACAAAAACTGCTGTGCCCGCACCCTGTGCTGTCCTGATATGACCGAGAATTTCCTGGCTCGTCAGAGCGGAATGTTCTCCGTCAATCCAGAGAAAATCAAATCCGCTCCAGGCTATCATTTCGGAAACCGCCGGATCCTGAAGGGTCACAAACGTACCCAGAGCGATCTGGTCTGAATCAATTTTTTTCTTCAACCGTTCAAGTCTGTCCATACCTGCTCCTGTTAAAATGACCGGACCGGACGGACCGGACTTCTGCTGAATTTAAAGTTGCTGTAATGCTGCTGTCCGTCAAGCCTGATTCTCCAGGCATTTGTAGCACTATTCTCGGAAGAACTCCAGTACCTGCTTCCCTCCCGGAGATCTCCCACTTCATGTGCAGACAGCACCTCACCCAGCAGATCCAGTTCACGTCTTGAAGGGAGGAACCAGTCATCATACCCGTTAAACTCCCATTGAGACACCCCGAAGGCGGCATAGTCTCCGCTGCCAAGCACTGCGGAAATCTCTGCGGTATTCTCAGCTCCCGAGCCGAGATCATCACTGGTGACTCCAAGCGTATCGCCGTAGGCGCCCCAGGGATAGGTATCCTCCATATCGACGGGTGCCGCCTCGAGATACTCCCAGGGAAACTCCCGGGCCTCGTCATGGTAGAAGATATATCCCCCGGCCTGCCCCGGTCCTCCGACCCGGAAGAGCTCCCACTGGGCAAAAAAGCTCAGATCATCCTCACCGGCGGTAAGGATATCCCCGGGACGAAAGTGCTCGCCCGATCCGTCAGGTAAGCTGTTCCAGCCGGCAAAGCCGTGGCCGTCCTTCACCAGGGAGCCGTGCCAGGGAAGCGTAAACTGCTCACCGTAGGGATACTCCCGATCAGCCGGGACAGCGCCCCCGGTATCATCACCTCCGTCAAACTCCAGGGTAATGCGGATAATCTCCCATTGATCAGAGAAACGGGTATCACCCGCAGGTATGACGAATGCATCCTCCGGACCGTAGTGGTCTCCGCTGCCGTCGGCCTCGGTGTTCCATCCGGTAAACCGGTATCCTTCCCGAGAAAACTGGTCATTTTGAGGAAGGGAGACGGAAGTACCAAAGGGATGCGACCGCGCCTCAGGAGCATCTCCTTCAGTATCATCATCAAGGGTAAAGCTGATTTCAAAATCGCAGGGTTCCCACTGGGCATACAGGGTAACATCTGCATCCGAAATAGTCAGCAGTTCCCCCGGTTCATACAAACTGCCCTCATAATCACTCCGGGTATTCCAGCCGACGAACCGGTGACCGGTCCGCTCCAGATCTCCGGGGGGCTCAACCGTAATATCTGACCCGTAGGGACCGACTGCCGGCGGCGGAACCGTTCCCGAATCAGCCTGCCGCTCATCATAGTTGAGTTTGTATTCATTGATGCCCCATTGAGCATATAATTCCAGCGGCTCATGAATCTGCAGGCGCTCCCCGGGCTGATAGGAGGTTCCGGTGCCGTCAGCCTCGGTATTCCACTCCAGAAAACTGTAACCCCGTCTCTCCAGGGTTCCCTGATCAGGGACGGTAAACCGCTGCCCGTACTCCAGCCTTTCGGACGGCGGCGGATCCCCCCGGTCTGCTTCGGCATCCTTCAGGACGACATCAAATACATGAATCTCCCACTGGGCATACAGTCTTGCATCATCTTCCACGGTAAGGGTATCCCCTGGTTTATATTCCTTTCCGCTTCCGTCTGATCGGGTATTCCATCCCATGAAGCTGTGACCGTCGCGCTCCAGGGTCTTCGCTCCCGGCACGGTAACTTGAGTTCCGT
>PWKH01000056.1 GCA_003559765.1 Spirochaetaceae bacterium | reverse complement strand
GCTTTCATCGATTTCAGCGAACTCGGAGTTCCTATGATCGGGCGGCTTTACGGAGCATGGAATCTGTCATCATTCGTACTGATATTTCTAGTCGTCACAGCAATAGCTGTGCTGGCGAGCTGTATCCCCGCCTGGTGGGCGGCGAAAAAGGATCCGGTTGAAGCAATCGGAAGAAAGTAATCATTGGGGGTTGTGGACCATGCAGCTGATGAAAATAGCCTGGAGAAACCTGAAGCGCAACAGAGTGCGCACCTTTATCGCCGTGCTTGCAATTGCCACGGTGGTGATCATCGTGGTGTTTTCGCGGGGATTTGTCCGCGGAGTGACCGAATCCAGCTTTGCTCTCTACATTGACAACCTCTACGGCCATGTGCGTATTACCACCGAGGAGTACGATATCAGAGAAACCCTGCTGCCGCTGGATTATCCTGTAGACGGGTTTGAAGGCGAGGGTGCCTCGGCCATGATCGAGCAGATCCGTCAGCTGGATTCCGTGGTGCATGTCATGCCGAGGATCAGATTCGGCGCCATGGCAAGCATCGATGATGATCTCATCCGCATGATGGGTGTGGGCATCGATATAGAGACCGAACAAGCCCGCGGAAATCTCTCACGGGATATCGTTGCGGGAAGACTCCCGGAATCGGGAAATGAAATGCTTGCAGGCGGCGGCCTGCTTGATGATCTGGGCAAGGAGGTAGGCGACCGGGTGACTGTGGTGTTCTCCGACGCATATCAGTCCTTCCGGGGCCGGACCTTCGAAATTACCGGCAGACGGGAGTCGGGGGTTACTGATCTGGATGATGCATTCTTCTATCTCCCCCTTGAAACTGCCCAGGAAATGCTGTGGATGGATGATGAAGTCACCGAACTTCTCATCTACACTTCCTCAGCAGGGGCAGCCGACGGGCTTCACGGAGATATCAATGCCTTCCTTGCCCGGCATGAGGGGGGAGAAAAATACACCGCCGCAACCTGGAATACCGCAGATCCCTTTGTGCAGGTCTATGACGAGATGAACGACATCATGATCCTCGTCTACATCCTGTTTATTCTCATGGGAACGGTGGTGGTGATCAGCACGCTGACCATGATTGTCCGGGAGCGCACTACGGAAATCGGCATGATGTCCGCCCTGGGACTGCAGGGCAGAGATATTATGAAGATATTCGTCCTTGAGGGCACGCTGATCGGACTGATCGGCAGTTTCTCCGGCACGATAATCGGCGGGCTGATAACCTTCTACTATTCAGTGCACGGCCTTCGTGTAGAGGCCTTTGCCGAGATGACCGGAGAATTCGATATGCTGGCTGAGCCGGTGTTCCATCTGGTATTCAACATGGAGAATCTGCTGATCAGCTTCGCACTTGGAGTTGCCGTGGTAGCCGCATCCTGCTTCTATCCCGCCTGGAAGGCAGCCAGGCTGGAGGCGGTGGACGCGCTGCACTACGGAGATGAATAATTTGATTCAGAACGGGAGGCTGGAGATATGATGAGAAGAACCAAGATAAGCTCTATCGGTCTGATTCTGCTGCTGGCTTCATGCGGAGGATTTCTTGCAGCGGAGGATCTCACCGGCAGGGAAATCATGGACCGGGTCGATGACAATCAGTTCATCGATTCAGCCCGGTATGAATCCCGGATGGTGATCTACGACCGCGGACGGGAGAATCAGAAGGAGATGATCACCTTTGCCCGGAGCGACGGGGATGTCACCAATGCCCTGGCGGAATTCACCAATCCCCGGGACCGGGGAACAAAATACCTGCTGGAGGATGATGAGCTGTGGATGTACTTTCCCGATGCGGAGGATCTGGTGCGGATATCCGGACATATGCTTGAACAGCGCATGATGGGAAGCGACTTCTCCTATCAGGATCTGCTTGAGTCTGAAAAGCTCACGGAACTCTATGAGTTTGAGAAAACCGGGGAAGAGACCGTGGATGGACGGCCGACCTATGTCATCGAGGCAACCGCCCGGGAGGATCAGACGCCTGCATACTACCGCAGGAAGTTCTGGGTGGATCAGGAGCGTTTCGTGCTGCTCCGGGAGGAGATGTTCGCTCGGGACGGCAGACTGCTCAAAGAAATGGTGACCCGCCGGGTGGAGGAGGTGCAGCCGGGACGATGGTATCCTATGGAAATGATCATGGAGGACAAGCTTCGCCAGGATACCCGGACAAGATTTGAGATCACCGAAATTGATCTGGATTACGACATTCCAGAAGGGAAGATTTCCCTTCGGTCGCTGCAGTAGATGTGAGGGAGGTGCAGAATGAGACGAATGAGCAGAATGGTATGTGCTGCGGCTGTGCTGACAGCCGCACTGGTTCCTGCCTCATCTGTAGATATCGGAGGGAACCTGGAGTCCTCGGTCGGGCTGATGTATGACGGCTCAGTTACCTCAAGCTTTTCCACGGCAGGGGAGCTGGAATTCTTTCTCCCCGCCACAAATGATATCACCCCGAGGCTGGTTCTTACTGCTGCAACTGCTGCAAATGATGAGGGAGATTACCAGCCCAGTGCTGATTTCGGGGTGAAGTACGCCTATCTTCGGTACCACACCGATTATGGTCACCTGACGCTGGGGCGACAGCCGGTATCATGGTCCTACGGGGCGATGTTCAATCCCTTCGACTTCGGGTTCGGCATCGATGATCTTGCCGGAGAGACGGTGACCCCATCCATGGACGGGGTGCGCAGCTTCATTCGCATCGGTGATCGGGCAAGCCTTAACGCAGTGGGAGGCTATTCTGAGCTGACCCAGCAGCCGCTGGATGAACTGGACTTCGGCGCACGGCTGCGCATTCCCATGGCCGGCCGGGATGTCAGCTTTAATGTGATTTTCCAGCCGGACGGAAACGGGGATACCCTGCTGCGCTCCGGGGCCACCTACAGCGGGGATCTGGGACCGGTGGGAATCTACGGAGCTGCAGGATACTACCGGCTGCTGCATGAGCAACGCGATGATGCGGCGGTGCAGCTGGGGATTGACTGGAGCTGGGAAATCGGCCCTGAGCATGAGGAGAAGGTCGTGTATCTGCAGGCGGAGTACCTGCGCTTTCTCTTTGAT
>PWKH01000135.1 GCA_003559765.1 Spirochaetaceae bacterium | reverse complement strand
CAATATTCTGCAGCTCCCGGAAGTATCCGCCGAACAGCTCATCTGCCCCCTCGCCTACCAGAACAGAGTTCATGTGCTCTGCAGCAAGCCGGGAGGTGTAGTAGTTGGCAATGTATCCGGAGATGCAGTCCTCGTCAAAGGATTCAAGATGATACACCGCCGTGGGGATAATCTCCTCGATATCCTTCTGGGTGATGCCGTAGATGTGGTGCTCAACACCGAAGCGTTTTGCCATCAGCTTGGCGTAGTGGAGATCTTCTCCAGGGGTTTCCGCAACAGTGGTGCTGAAGGCTTTCAGATTCTTGTCGTACTGACTGGCCACCGCCAGAATGATGGAGCTGTCCAGGCCGCCGCTGAGGGCAACCCCCCGGACATCGCCATGGGACATTGCCTGTTCCACCGCTTCGACCACCATGTCTCTGACTGCCCTGACTGCTTCATCGACGCTGCTGTAGCTGGGGACATTGGTCGCTTCAGCCTGGGGAAAGCTCGTTTTACCCTCTTTTGTACTGTAATAGTATCCGGGTTCAAGCTCCTCCACTGAATCTGCGAATTTGGTCAGGGATTTCCCCTCGGAAGAAAATACCAGTGTGCCGCCTTCGGCATGATACACCACCGGATGGGCGCCCACGTGATCCCGAAAGATCACGCATTCCTGATCATCCACCACCGCACCGGAGAAGCTTCCCAGAAGCATGGAGAAGGCCTTTTTGCCGTGTTCGGCATAGAGTCCCTTCACATAGTCCGCATCTGATAATTCATGCTTCTTCGCATCGTCCCGAACGAGAAATCCGTCCATCAGCACCAGCGGCCATTTGCCTCCGCTGAAGCCGATGCTTTTCTGGGAAACTGAATAGTTCCCCACATATCCTACTGCACCGATGGAAGTCCTGCGTACCAACGTATCATCAGTTCCACGGTGCCGAATTTTCTTCAGCATTTTACCTACGTCTTTTGCTGTTCCTTTCTCACTCATAATTCCTGCCATTCCGGCCATAAAAAATCCTCCAATTCGGTCTATTCGCACAGACCGAGGTTTCTGTGAATCTCCATTGTGGGCTTTGATCGGTTGAGGGTATAGAAATGAATCCCGTCAACGTCGTTTGCCAGAAGATCGAATACCTGCTGGGTCGCCCACTGAATTCCGACATTTTTCACCAGGGAGTCATCATCCACCCAGTCGATACCCTGCAGCAGCTTCGCCGGAAACCGGGTTCCCGGAGACAGCTCAGCCATTTTGTCCATACCCCCCTTGGAGGCAATCGGCATGATTCCGGCTAGGATCGGGATGTTGATTCCCAGCATCCGGCAGCGCTCCACAAAGTCATAATACTCGTGGTTGTCAAAGAACATCTGGGTCACCAGCCATTCTACGCCGCTGTCGACTTTCTTTTTCAGCAGATCCATCTCCCGAAGTCTGTTGGGAGTCTCCTTATGGCCCTCGGGGTAGCAAGCCGCTCCCACGCAGACTGAGGGAAACTCCTTCTTGATGAACTCAATGAGATCAAGGGCATAGGGGAAGTCGGCATCCTCAAATACGCCCGCATCTTCTCCCTTCGGCGGGTCACCCCGAAGAGCAAGCATGTTGGTAATGCCCTCGTCCACATACTCACCGATGATTCGGTGCATATCGTCTTTGGTGCATCCGACACAGGTCATATGGGGAACCACCGTCAGGTTGGTTGTTTTTCTGATCCGCAGCACCAGTTCATGGGTGAGCTGCCGTGTGGTTCCTCCTGCCCCGTAGGTCACGCTGACAAAGGACGGATTCAGGGGAACCAGCCTTTCAATAGAACGAAAAAGCGTCTCTGCTGCTTCTTCGGTCTTCGGCGGGAAAAACTCAAAACTGATTGACGGGGATTTCTCCCGGTTGATTATTTTTCCCACACTATTTTTTGCTGTTCCGGCCTTCACTCCGGGTTGCTGATCACTCATAGATTTCTCCTCCTTCTGGAGCATATGATGCAAGCTGCTCCTGCACCTTTTTCAGATCCAGTTCAGCTGTTATTAGTTCTCCGGTATACAGATACCCTTCACGGAGTCCCTTTCGGGCTCCCTTCATGAATACGTTGCTCCCGGCTTCCCGGGTGACTGCCTTCTCAATGGCTCCAAGCTGCTTTTCGATATTTTCTTCATCATAGAGTTCCTTGGCAGTTTCCACATGGGCGATTCTTGATTTCATTTCCGCCTCTGCCGCTTCATCCATGGAAGTTCCGAAATACTCAAAGGCCCGCTTTACCGACGCCAGTACAGCATCACCGATGCTTCGCTCCGGGGATGCGGTCAGCTCCTCCTTGACGATCCTTAATACAATATCATCAATCACGTACTGATAGGGAGAAACCGACATGACCTGCTGCAGCATTCCCAGGGCGCTGTTGATGTAGTGCGCCCCTGATGCCGCCTCGTAGCTCCAGCTGAGAATCTTCTCCGATATCCCCTGGGCGGTAGGCACCTGCTCGTCTGAGACGCCTGCTGTCCCGCAGCAGGGAATACCGTAGCTGCGGCATATCTGCGTCGCCAGGGCCACCCGGCGGATGCTTTCCGGCTGGCACCACCGGGGTGAGCCGTCGGAATAGAGATCCGAAGTGATCGGAATCCCCCGGTAGAGCACCTGCGCCCCCGGTCTGATGACATTGGCAAGCACAAAGCCGAAGAGCAGCTCAGCATTCAGCTGAATCAGCTCGCCGACCTCCGAGAAGGGGGCGGTGCTGCCTCCCTGGGGACAGCTCGAAATCGCAACGGGCAGTCCCTTTTCCACCAGGGCCAGCAGTTTGTCCCCTGCGGAGGTGTCCATGGTGAGGGGGCTTGCCACAAGACAGACGATGAACGAAAGATATGACTGATCTCCGATCGTTTCAATGATCCCGTCCAAGTCCTTGGTATATACCAGATTGGCGAGGTTCATGGGCTTCGTGCAGTGATCCCGGAACAGCTTCGCCTTTTCAATATCCATCTGATTTTCCGGCACGTCGCATTCAACCGGCCGAGTGACGAAGTCCACCTGCTCCAGCTGATCGCAGAGGGTGAGGATCTGCCTGAGATCCCCGCTCACCGCAGGTTTCTTCTCCCAGTCACT
>PWKH01000157.1 GCA_003559765.1 Spirochaetaceae bacterium | reverse complement strand
ACGCAGGAGGGGACCATGAAATGCACCTTCAGGGGGGTGCGCCCCGCCGCCTCAATCATATAGAGAATCCCTGCAGCTCCGCAGACATTGGCGATCTCATGGGGATCAGCTACAACGCTTACCGTTCCCCTGGGGATGACCGCTGCGGCAAACTGTTCCGGTGTGCACAGGGATGATTCGATATGCACATGGGAATCGATGAATCCGGGAAGCACATAGCTTCCGGCAAGGTCGCGCTCATGTTTTCCGGTATAGGAGCCGATTCCGGCAATGAAGCCTCCCTGCAGAGCGATATCGCCTTCGATGATGCCCTTCGAAAACACGTTCACCACCCTGCAGTTTTTCAGAACCAGATCCGCTTCACATCGTCCTGCTGCTGCATCTGCTAGCTGCTGCATCTGCTGTACGTTCATAGATACTCCTTAGGAAATCATACCACAACACCGGTGCATCAGCAACACACTGCAACATATACGCAATTTTCTGTACTTTTTATCCGGGACGGGATAAAATATGATAGATTCATATCAAATTTCAGGAGATACACATGGACAAACTATTCAAGCTGCAGGAGAACAAAACGACTCCGAAAATTGAAGTCCTTGCTGGACTGACGACATTCCTGACGATGGCTTACATCCTTATCGTCAATCCGCTGATTCTCAGCGATACGGGAATGGACTTCGGAGCAGTGTTCACAGCCACAGCCCTGGCCTCGGCAATTGCCACCCTGGTGATGGCTTTCACCACGAATCTCCCCTTCGCTCTGGCTCCGGGGATGGGACTCAATGCCTTTTTCGCCTATACGATTGTCATCGGCATGGGGTATTCCTGGCAGTTCGCACTGACTGCAGTCTTCATCGAAGGAATTATCTTCATCCTGCTGACGATCTTCAACATCCGGGAGGCAATCGTCAACAGCATCCCCGCTGATGTAAAAAAGGCCATATCGGTCGGTATCGGCCTGTTCATCGCCTTTATCGGGTTTCAGAACGCCGGGATCATCATCGGCAGCCCGGCAACTCTGGTTGTACTGGGGGATCTGACATCCGGCGGAGCCCTGCTGGCGGCAATCGGGCTGATATTGACCGGAACCCTCCTTGCATTCAAGATCCGAGGCGCCCTGCTGATGGGAATCATCGTCACGACAATTATCGGCTTTCCCTTCGGCATCACCCAGTGGGCCGGCGGATCCTGGGCTCCCCCCTCTCTGGCTCCCATTTTCCTGCAGTTCGATTTCAGCCAGGTATTCACCTTTGATATGCTGATCGTGCTGTTTACCCTCCTCTTTGTCGATATGTTCGACACCGTGGGAACCCTGATCGGCGTGTCCACCAAGGCGGGAATGCTGACCAAGGACGGCGAAATTCCCCACTGCAAGATGGCCCTGATGTCCGACGCAGTAGGCACCACCGTTGGTGCTATGCTGGGAACCAGTACGGTAACCACCTATGTGGAAAGTTCTGCAGGTGTTGCAGAAGGCGGACGGACAGGACTGACAAGCTTCACCACTGCGGTACTCTTCCTGCTTGCCCTGTTTCTCTCTCCCCTCTTTCTGACCATTCCCGGCGAGGCAACCGCTCCGGCGCTGATCCTGGTGGGACTGTTCATGATGACTCCGGTGGTGGATATTAATTTCCAGGACTACACCGAGGCGATCCCCGCATTCCTGACGCTGATCATCATGCCCCTGGCATACAGCATCGCCGACGGAATCATGATCGGTATGCTTTCCTGGCTGTTTCTGAAACTGATCACCCGCAGAACCAGCGAGATCAACCTGATGACGATTATCGTCGGGGTGCTCTTTCTCCTGAAACTGATAATCGGGTAGCTGATGATGCAGGAGTCCGGCTGTGCCGGACTCCTGATCGGTTGGTTATCCCTGCTTTCGAACCGCTGCGCGGTCAAGGGCTTGTCGCAGCACCCTGCCTGGGTCGGCAAAGGAACCGAGCAGCATCATTGCCGCGATAATATAGGGTTTGTAGCTTGCCTCTTTGTAGAGGGGCACCCGATAGCGGTCGAATACGGAAGAGGCCACCTCACCGGCCTCACAGCTCACCCCGGTGATATCGGCGGGCAGGCAGTGCATGTAGAGGGCGCTGCCGTTCTTTGTCGTCTTCATCAGATCTTCCGTGCATTCCCAGTCCTTATAGGTTTTGTTCTGCTGAAGACAGCGCGCTTCAAGAGCGGAGAGATCATCCCATCTGCCCTCCTCAACCAGCTGGGTCCGCTCCTCCATCACCGCAAAGGGAGCCCAGCTCTTGGGGTAGACGATATCTGCATCAGTGAAGGCCTCGGCCATGCTGCTGCTTCTCCGATAGGATCCGCCGCTGAGCTGCGCCTGCTTTCGGGCGGTTTCCTCAACATCCGCCATAACCGTATACCCTTCCGGGTGCGCTAAGGTCACATCCATGCCGAAGCGGGTAAACAGGCCGATCACCCCCTGGGGCACCGACAGGGGCTTTCCGTAGGAGGGCGAATAGGCCCAGGTCATGGCAACCTTTTTTCCCTTCAGGTTCTCCACCCCTCCAAAATGGTTGATCAGATGCATCATGTCGGCCATGCTCTGGGTGGGATGGTCAACGTCGCACTGGAGGTTCACCAGGGTCGGACGTTGTTCAAGCACTCCGTCCTCATACCCCTCCTGCAGCGCTTCAGCCACCTCTTTCATGTAGGCATGGCCCTTGCCGATGTACATATCATCCCGGATGCCCACCGCATCCGCCATGAAGGATATCATGTTGGCGGTCTCCCGCACGGTCTCGCCGTGGGCAATCTGGCTGGTTTTCTCGTCGAGATCCTGCACCCCGAGTCCCAGCATATTGCATGCGCTGGTGAAACTGAACCGGGTCCTGGTGGAGTTATCCCGAAATACGGAAATCCCCAGACCGCTGTCGAACACCCTCGGAGAAATATTTCCCTTCCGCATCAGCCGAAGCGCTTCTGCAGCCTGAAATACCGCTGAAATCTCGTCATCGGTTTTCTGCCAGGTATGAAAAAAATCACCCTGATACATCCCCTTGGTCTGAAGCGATTCCAGCAGGGAAAGGTTTCGCAATATCGCTGTGTTATCCATGGTT
>PWKH01000134.1 GCA_003559765.1 Spirochaetaceae bacterium | reverse complement strand
TAATTTCTAGCGGCTTCCTCGTAACACATACGGTTTGTCTCGTAAGGGATCAGGAGTTGCACTATCTCGAGTTACTTTCAAAGCCTGCATGAAGGTACTGTCAAAATTCCAAGGCAGCAATGCATCCCAATCTCCTGTTTTACTGCACACAGGTCCTTGTTCGAGGACGTACCATATGTAGTCATAGGGGTTGATCCCATTGGCTTTAGCAGTTTCAATGAGGGAATAATAGAAGGCTGAAGCATCTGCTCCGTTGACCGTATTCGCAAACATCCACGCCTCCCGCAAACAAAAGGCCTGATGGCATTCTCGGCACTATTGTTACTTGGAGAAGCCTCATAGCAGTCAACGTAATTGGTCAACGTAGGCCAATATTCATACAGGTAGTTCAAGGCCTTCCCCATGGCACTGCCTTTGGTGTATTTCTCTCGGATAGAGTCAGCAAACCTCTTGATGTCAACAATTACTGATTTTGCTTGAATCCGCCGGGATACAAGAAATTCTTCCTCGGTGATCAGGTTGTCCAGCACATGCTTCCGTTCTTGCTCTTCAATCTTATAGAGCTTTGCAGCATATTTGCATATTCTCCGTGCATTTTCTGCCTTCGGGTTGGTCTTGAGTATCTGCTTGAATCTTCGGACCGCATGAACCCAGCAGCCTATGTGGTTTTTCAGATGTTTATACCCCTTCAGCCCATCAGTTTGTACATATTTATGGTATCCACCCAGCAGTGCATCAATTGTATGTATCCGCCGATTAGCCACATAGCTAAACAGCACCACTTTCTTATGGCTCCTGGATGAACCCACCTGAACTACCATGAAGTGATTCTTTGTATCAGCATTCGGCCCAGGATGTAGCACTTGTATCGGGGTCTCATCTTGATTTATGAGATATGATTCCAGGATTACCTCTTTCAGTCGCTTACCCAGCGGCTACAGTAGATCCCAATAGGCAAGCAGTCTATCGTGTCTACCAATTTCACCACGCCGGCTTCACTCACATGGAAGTGTAGCTGAATCAAAGGACAATTTCAAGAATAATTGATCTGAAGCCGTATAAATTGAAAGGAAAAATATGGTACTGTTCAGATACACGGATAGAGAGCGGAGAAGGCTATGGAAAGACACCTTGCGTACTATACACTGGTTGACTCGCTTACAGAAACAGTGTTCGGGATATCCCAGCAGCTGCATGAACAGGCAGTGGTGAAGCGGAGGATCTGCGGGTTTATGTCGGATCAGATAGACAGAAACACCATGGTGCAGCATCTGCTTGCTCTTGAAGCTCAGGTCGATATACAGACCTTGCAGCTGCCGGAAGAGCGGATGGACCCCGACAATTCTGAATCCCTGCATCATGCCGCATCAGTATTGTTTGAGCTTCCGCTGTTTCTGGCAAAACCGGATGCCCCGACTGTCAGGGAGCTGCTGAAGGATGCCCAGCAGATGCGCGAAGCTGAGCACATTGATATCATTTTCATAGATACCGCAGGAATAAGTGAGTTTACTGGAGAAGCCCGGGAGGATGCGCTGACAGCTTTGAAGAAACAGCTGCATACAGCAGGGTTTCAGGAGACATAGGCACTATTCTGCCGTCTAAAAATTCCCTTGCCCGATTTTCTGTGCTAGTATAATGGACAATACAGGAACACTTGGAACAACGTGCATCGGAAACCAGGCGGGAGGTCTCTTATGAAAAAGGTATGTTTGATGGTGGTGATCTTTGTCTTTGCTGCGGCGGCTGCGGCGGCCGATCCCTGCGAAGGATACTGGAAAAGCATTGATGAGGACGGGGAAGTGACTGCTTTCTGGAGGATTTATGTGGAAAGAAATCTGCTTTTCGGAGAAATTGTACGGATAGCAGACAAGCCCGATTCCACCCTGAGCGAGGATGTTGATCCAACCTATCCGGATTTTCCGGTCTCCGGGGACCTCAGACAGCAGACGGTGATACACAAACCCTGGATATACAACATGGAACAGCGTCGGGAGGGGCATTGGCGCCGCGGGTATATCATCGACCCGGAAGACGGCAACCGTTACCGCGGGGAGATTATCTTTCACGGGTCCGACAGCAGAAGATATGACCAGGATACCTTGGAAGTGAAAGGGCGGGTGCTGTTTTTTTCCCGGTCGCAGTACTGGGAGCGTTCCTCCCTTGCGGAGATTGAAGCGCATGAGCACTGATGCCGGAGACTATGCCGCATGCGCGCTCTGTCCCCGGTGCTGCCGGGCCGACCGTACAAGAGAATCTGCAGGGTTCTGCCGGTCCGGTGACCGGATGGAACTTGCCTCGGCGGTGCTTCATTTCGGAGAGGAGCCGCCGATCAGCGGTACCGGGGGATCGGGCACTCTTTTTTTCTCAAGCTGCACCCTCGGCTGTCCCAGCTGTCAGAATATTCAGATATCCAGGCGTGACCGGCCGCTGGGGAGGGTGATTACCCCGGAGGAAGGGGCAGATATCTGCATGGAGCTGCAGCGGCGGGGTGCGGAAAACATCAACATCGTAACGGGCACGCACTATATTCCTTCTCTTGTGTTCATGCTGCGGTCAGCCGGGGAGCAGGGGCTTAACATCCCGGTGGTATGGAACTCATCAGGGTTTGAAACGGCTGCCGGGCTTGCGCCGATTGATCCGCTGATCGACATCTACCTGATTGACGTGAAAACCCTGGATGCCGGCACAGCAGAACGGTTCTGCGGCAGCAGCTCCTATCCCGAGGCGGTGAAAGCAGTCCTTCCCTGGATTGCGCAGCGCAACCCCCTCAGCTTTCACGAGGAAAAACTGACCGCAGGAGTGCTGGTGAGGCATCTGATGCTGCCGGGAGAGATTGAGAGCACTGCCGGAGTGCTGGCATGGTTTTCCAGCCGGTTCAAGGATCAGGCTCTGCTGTCGGTGATGCTGCAGTTCATTGATCCCCGAGGAGAGATGTTCCCTGAAGTCTCAGCAGAACAGGAGGTGCTCCGGCTGCTTAAGGAGTACGAAATCAATGACGGGTTTATCCAGGAGACCGGGAATGAGGAAATCTGGCTCCCCGACTTTTCCCGGCCGAATCCCTTTCCTGCAGCCTTTGCAAAGCCTGTGTGGCACTGGAAGCACGGCTTTATCGGTCAGCATCCTGCCATTCAGGTCCGACGGTCGTGCCGATAAACGAGCGGTTTTTCAGAATCCGCAGAGTGTTGTCAATATCACGTCCGTCAGCGGTGATGACCTGGAGGCCGATATCGGCAGCCCGCTGAGCAGCTACCGGATCAAAGGGAAGATTGCTGCCGGGGGTCCAGGTGTCCCCGATCATTTCACGGAACTGTTTCCAGCTGATATGATCCAGCGGGTCAGCTGACGGATCAATCTTTGGATCTGCAGAATAGATTTTCGGTATGTTGGACAGATTGATTACCCGTTCCGCGCCGAACCGTTCTGCAAGCACCACCGCATCATTGTCGGTGGAGAAGCCCGGCTTCCAGCCGGCGGCAATCAGCAGCTGTCCGGAAAAGCTGAATTTCGCAGTAGGATCAGAAACAATAACTGGGGAGCAGAACTCTTCAAACAGGCTGTAGAGCAGCTGTGCATTCAAGTGTGTTGCTGCTATGCCGATGAGATCCTCCTGATAGGGGGATGCTTCCTCCCGGATGTTCCGGTAAGCCTGCTGATACATCCGAGCCGGTGCGCCTCCTCCGGTTACAATAATGAGCTTATGCTCCGGGGCGGATTCCAGAAACTCCCGCAGAGCAGCTGCAAACTTTATCAGAAAGGGCACGTCCACTTCCTTGGGTACGATAATCGATCCGCCTAAGGATATCACAGTTATTTCGGCCATACTTCCCTCCCTAGCTGTATGGTAGCTGAAAGATGTGCTTACAGCTAGCTGTTTAGCGATAATTTTATTGAAAATTGAAGCAAATCCGGATCATGGGATGATGAACCGGATAAACCGGTAATCATGAGGAGGTTGCAATCGTATGAATGATCTGAATTCCGTCCTGATTGAAGGAAACCTGACCCAGGACCCTGAGACCCGAAGAACCCAGGCGGGCACCCTTCTGTGCAAGTTTTCCATTGCTGCGAACAGAAGCTTTAAGATCCATGGAAGCGAACAGGAGGAGGTCTCATTTTTTCCCGTGGATGTCTGGGGAGAGCGGGCAGAACCCTGTGTGAACTATCTCAAGAAAGGGAAAAAGGTCCGGGTGCTCGGCCGGCTGAAGCAGGAGCGGTGGGAGACCAGCGAAGGAGCAAAGCGGGAGCGTGCTGTCATCGTAGCTGAACATGTAGAATTCGGGGCTGCGAGCAGAAAGCAGATGTCTGAACCGCAGGAAGAAGCGGAGGAGTCCTAGCAGCTGCGGTCAGGAAAAGGGCGGGAGGGGATTCCTCCTGCCCTTTCCTTTTCCGGGTTTTATTCTTATACTGTATACTACCTTGCTGAGTAAGAAGAGGAGAACAGTATGAGCGAAGTAGTATTAAATGAAACGAATTTTGAACAGGAAGTATTAAAATCCGACAAGCCGGTTTTAGTTGATTTCTGGGCCCCCTGGTGCATGCCCTGTAAAGTGCTCGGACCAATTATTGAGGAAGTCGCCAAGGAATATGCAGACAAAGTTAAGGTCGGCAAGCTGAATGTTGATGAGGCCGGAGATGTAGCTTCCCAGTACAATATTATCAGCATTCCGACGCTCATTGTCTTCAAGGACGGAAAACCGGTAAACCAGCGGGTCGGAGCCGGATCCAAGAAAGCAATTGAAGAGTTTATCGGAACATATATCTGATTGATTGAACATATCCCATGCAAACCGGACGCATTCAGTCCGGTCTGTATTCGTCAGTTCCGTTAACCTGCCCGAAGGTGGATCCTCTCGTCGGGACGGTAATCCAGTCTTCATTGGTGCCGCTGAAGGAACCGGGCAGCCTGCTCATTGAGCGGGTTGCGGAGCTTTCGGAGGAGTCAATTCCGTCTTCAGGCCGTACCTCCTCCGGTAAGGCCTCCCATCCCTGCTCCCTGCAGAGCATTTCAACCCGGTTAAGCATTGCCGGGGAACCGAATCCCCGGTACCGATCATCTGATTCCGAAGTTCTGTCGCTGTAGAATACCCCGTCAGTCAACGTGCCGTCGGGGGTATCGTACAGCGTCAGCACACCGTTATTGGCCGAAAGCCCCCTTCCGCCGGGGATGAATACATCCCAGGCTTCGTCATGGCTGCCGGGATGGGAAGATGAGGCCCTGTCTTCGGTTTCATCCTCCCATGCTGAAGATTCCGGCCTGCAGTGTATGATCACAAAGTCCCCGGACTCAACGGAAATGTCCGGGAGCATCTTTTTCTGGCGGTAATCATGCTTTGTTCCGTCGAAGAAGGTGATTCCTGCGGTGCTTCCTCCTTCGGCTGCCAGCAGTTCCACCCGGTCAGGATGGGCCTGACTTCCCCTGGTAGTAAACTCATTGATAACCAGTGAAGCCGCATCGGCATTGTATCCGTAGATCGGAGTGATCAGATGCAGCTGATTACCCGATCCGTCCCTGAAGGTGCCCTCCAGCATGGCTGAGGTGCCCGGCGGGATGGCCGGTTCAATATGCAGCTGGACCGTGCCGGTTCCCTGACCGGAAACTTGAGCATGATAGGGGCCGATAAGCAGGAGTTCATCGGCGGCATAGACCGGACTGTCAAACTCAAGCACTACGGTATGGGCATCCTGCCCCGTTGCCGAGATAAACTGAGGGGGTACAAAATCCTGCCGGATAAGTTCTCTTCCGTCCTCCGGAAGGGTGCATCCGGCAGCACTCACCATAACCAGAAGCATGAGCCAGTGAATCCGTCGGGTCATCTGCAGTCCTCCTTCTGACTGATGGATCGCCTCATTTGACGGATATGCTTCACGGGAGCGGGAGTTTCTTGCAAAAAAACGTCTAATACCTGATAATACATTTCGAAACTGATTCATAGGGAGATAAACCATGTGCGGAATCGTCGGGTATCACGGGCCGCGGGAGACCGCCGCTGTGCTGATTGAGGGACTGAAGCGGCTGGAGTACCGGGGCTATGATTCCGCAGGGATCAGTGTCCTGGCTGAAGACGGGCTGAAAACGGTGAAGCGGGCAGGAAAAATTAAGGTGCTCCAGGAAGCGCTTCAGGATGGGCTTCAGGGGCGCTGCGGGATCGGTCATACGAGATGGGCTACCCATGGAGAGGTAAGTGAAGCCAATGCCCACCCGCATATGGATGCATCCGGAGAATTTTCCGTGGTTCATAACGGAATCATTGAGAACTGTGAAGCTCTCCGGGAGCGGCTGCAGCTTGACGGGGTGAAATTTCAGTCCCAGACTGACTCGGAGGTTATCGTCCATCTTATAGCGAAACTGTACCGGGAAAGCCTGGAACAGGCGGTCCGGGACACCCTCTACATGCTGAAGGGCACCTACGGCATCGCCGTGATGACCAGCAGGGAGCCGGGGAAAATCGTGGGCGCACGCTACGGCTCTCCCCTCGTACTGGGAATCGGGGACGGAGAGATACTGCTTGCCTCGGACGTAACTGCTCTGCTGGCCTACACCCGCCAGGCTGTGTATCTTCAGGACGGAGAGATGGTCATCATCGATGACACCGGGTACAAAACCCGGGATTTCCACGACCGAATTGTAAAAAAGCAGATTGAGCTGATCGACTGGGAGCTTGAGCAGATAGAGCGGCTTGGCTACCGCCACTACATGGAAAAGGAAATCCGTGAGCAGCCGGATGCAGTCAGAAGGGCCCTGGGAGGACGGATTGACAGGGAAGCGTGCTCAGCACACCTCGGAGGCCTGGAGCTGACCCCCCAGCAGCTGCGCTCAATTGAGCGGATCCGGGTGATAGCGGCGGGCACCTCCTACCATGCGGGCATGGTAGGAGGCTATCTGATCGAACAGATCGCCGGAATCCCCAGTTTCACTGAAATCGCTTCGGAGATCCGTTACCGAAATCCCGTGGTGGAGCCGAATTCCCTCTATATCGCAGTCTCCCAGTCAGGGGAGACGGCGGACACCCTTTCGGCGATGCGGGAGCTGAGGCGCAAAGGGGCAAAAGTACTGGGGATGTGCAATGTAGTCGGTTCGACCATCGCCCGGGAGTCTGACGGGGGCGTGTATCTTCATTCAGGACCGGAAATAGCCGTAGCCTCCACCAAGGCCTTTACCTCCCAGCTTTCTATTTTCTACCTGCTTGCCCTGCTGTTTGCACGGATGCATCACTACAGTATTGCAGACGGCCAGTCATTCATAGCGGACCTGCAGCGGATACCTGAACAGATATCCGAAATCCTGCAGCGAAGCGAAGCGATTCGGGAGCTGGCCGGCCGATATGCCGGATACGGGAGCATGCTGTTTCTCGGAAGGGGACTGCAGTACCCCGTTGCGCTGGAGGGCGCCCTGAAGCTCAAGGAAATTTCCTATATCCATGCTGAGGGCTGCTCAGCAGCGGAAATCAAACACGGGCCTATCGCGCTGGTGGGACCGGATGTCCCCTGCGTATTTCTTGCGCCTGATGATTCCCTCCGGGAAAAAAGCATATCCAATATGATGGAAGTGAAATCAAGACACGGCCGGGTGATTGCAGTAGTCACCGAGGGAGATCGGGAGATCGAGGCAATCGCCGATGACGTTATTCCGGTTCCCCGGACGTCGGGGATCATGTATCCCTTCCTGACAGTGGTCCCTCTGCAGCTGTTTTCCTACTACTGCGCGCTTGAGCGCGGGTGCGACGTGGACCAGCCGAGAAACCTCGCAAAAAGCGTTACCGTGGAATAAGAGGAGAGACGAGTCATGGCTACATTATGGCAGAAACAGTATACCGTAGATGCACTGATCCAGGAGTTTACCGTCGGCAGGGATTACCAGCTGGATGCGGACCTGCTGGTCCCTGACTGTCTGGCTTCAATTGCCCATGTCCGGATGCTGCAGCGCATCGGTATACTGACAGAGCAGGAACTTCAGGAACTTGAGGAGGCGCTGCGTCAGATCATAGATCTGGCACAGCAGGGGGTGTTCTCAATTATGCCGGAGGACGAAGACGGCCATACGGCAATCGAAGGGTATCTGGCGGAGAGCCTCGGGGATACGGGAAAAAAAGTGCATACCGGAAGGAGCCGTAACGACCAGGTCCAAACAGCCATCCGGCTCTGGGGCAGGGATATGCTCCATCGGATCATCGGGGCAACTCTGGACCTCTGTGAACGCATCACCGCCTTTGCCCGGGAGCATCAGGATGTCCCCATGCCTGGAAGAACCCACATGCAGTCAGCCATGCCCTCTTCCGTCGGGTTGTGGGCTGCATCATTTGCCGAGGAGCTGGCAGATTTTACCGAACACCTGTTTTCCGTGCTCAGGCTGATCGATCAGTGCCCTCTGGGGGCGGCGGCCAGCTATGGAGTTCCCCTCCCATTGGACCGGGAGTACGTGTCCCGGCAGCTGGGGTTTGCGAGGGTCCACAACAATGTACTCTATGCAAACAATTCCAGGGGCAAGTTCGAGGCCGCTGCAGTGGACGGGGCGGATTATATTGCCCTCACCTTAAGCAAGATAGCCCAGGACCTGATTCTTTTTTCCCTGCCGGAATTCGGGTATTTCCGGCTCCCGGATGAATTATGCACCGGCTCCAGTATTATGCCCCAGAAGAAGAATCCCGACGGATTGGAGCTGACCCGGTCGAAGGCCGGAGTGATCTCAGCATGCTCCACCGCAATCAAGAATATCATCAGATCTCTGCCTTCCGGGTACAACCGGGACTTTCAGGACACCAAAGGACCCTTTATGCAGGCGATGGATACCGTGCTGATCATGATCAGAGTGATGGACCTGACTTTCGAAAAGCTCCAAGTGAATGAACAGGCTCTCATCCGCGGGTTCACTCCGGAAATATTTGCCACCGACCAGGCCCTGATGCAGACGCTTCAGGGGATCAGTTTCCGTGACGCCTACAAGCAGGCCGGAATGGAACCGGATTCGTGGAAGATGAAGGATCCGAAAGAAGCCGTCCGGGAGCGCCAGTCCCAGGGCGCCTCGGGGAATCTCTGTCTGGAGCAGGTAAGCCGGGCGGTTGAACAAATGCGGGCTGATCTTGAGCAGCGCACTGCCCGTGCTGATGCAGCATTTGAATCACTCGCAGGCCGATCCGTCGGCCGCGGCGGGGATTAGTGCATATAATCAAGCGCCTGGGCGATGTTGATGGTGAAGTCTCCCACATGTTCGAGATGCTTGAGAAAGTCGATCAGGCACAGCTCCGAATTGACGTCTGAGCCTTCCTTGATCCGCCTCTGAGCTTCCATCTTCAGCCGGTTGCGCGTTTCGTCAATCTGCTGCTCGAAGGTTTCTGCGGCCTCCAGCTCCTCGTTGCTGATATGACGGTCGAGCTTGTCTCTGACGAAGTTGATGAACTCCTCTACCAGGCGGTTGTAATAGACGATCTGATTATGGGCTTCCTGCTGGAGGAAGATCTCCTTGTTGTATTTCCGTTCAGTCAGCAGCACCAGACTGTAGGTGCTGTCGGCCACACTCTCCAGTTCGTTGACGATCCGCAGCAGGGCGTTCACCGTATCAAGACTGTCCTCGGTCAGGCTGTCTCCTACAAGATCAGACAAAAACTGGGTCAGCTCAAACTGCATCTGGTCAGAATACTCCTCGATTTCCTGAAGCTCCTCGACCTCATTGCCCATGTCCCGGTCAGGGGATTCATAGACCTGGCGGTATCGGGAAAACATATCCAGGACGATCTGGGCCATCCGGGTGGTCTCGTCCCGGACCTTCAGCAGATAGATTTCCGGAGTGTCCTGGACGGCAGTAATGTAGCGGAACTCGTATTTGGTATGCACATCGGCGATCAGTTCCTCCCCCGGTACCAGCCGCTTCACCAGCCGGGCGAAGTAGTGGATGAACGGCAGGAACACCAGCGCATTCAGGACATTGAAGATCGTATGAAACATGGCCAGGTGCACCGGCAGGTTGACCATCTGATAGGCATCCCCGGGGACGATCATATTTATCAGCCGAAGGAAGGGATGAAACAAAATGATCACCCAGAGGGTGCCAGCAACATTGAACATGATATGGGCAATTGCCGCCCGCCGTGCTGAAAGATTCGCCCCGATTGATGCAAAGAACGCAGTGATGGTGGTGCCGATGTTCTGTCCGAGCACGAGGGCCGCTGCGGCGGGAAAGCTTACCCAGCCGGTAAAGGCCATGGTGAGAAACATGGCCATGGATGCGGAGGATGACTGCACCACGAAGGTGATGACGGTGCCGATCAGCACATAGATGAACATGCTTGCCAGGGTGGTCCCGTCGAATCTCATGAGAAACGAAAGAATCTGGGAATGTGCTTCCAGATCAGGGACGGAGTCCTTCAGGTATGAAAGTCCCAGGAAGAGAATACCGAAGCCCATGAATATCTGGCCGAGATTTTTCCGTCTGAAGGGTTTGAAGAACAGCAGAGGAAAGCCGATGGCAACCGCAGGAATGGCCAGGGCCGCTACATCCACCTTGAACCCGAGGATAGCCACCACCCATCCGGTAACGGTAGTTCCCACGTTGGCGCCGAGGATCACCCCGATGGCCTGCACCAGGCTGAGCAGGCCGGCGTTGACAAAACTGACAATCATCACAGTAGTAGCGGAAGATGACTGGACCAGGACCGTAAGGGCGAATCCCGTAAGCAGCGCAGCCACCCGGTTGATGGTCATATAGTTCAGGATGGATTTCATCCTGCTTCCTGCAGCTTTCTGGATTCCTTCACTCATGATCCGCATGCCGTAGACAAACAGACCCAAGCTTCCTACTATGAGTAACAGCTGATAGATGATTTGCATAGCAAAGGCATCGTATCAGCAAAAACTGCAGTGTGTAAATACGGCAGCAGCGGTATCGCTGATTATTATCGCCTTTTTTCCTTTCTCCAGGACAGATATCCCTGCAGCATCAGGGCAGTGACTGCAGCCGCATAGGGAACAGCCATAAAGAGGGATGACGGAAGATCGAACCTTCCCTGGGCTGCATTTGCAGCGAGTTCGGCAACTCCGAACAGCAGGGCTGCCGCCAGGACCCCTTTGGGGCTGCGTCTTCCCAGATAGATAGCCGCCAGGGCGATCCATCCCCTTCCTGCAGAGACATTGGGAACATAAGACCGCAGACCGAAGGTCAGCAGCGCCCCTGCGGCCCCGCAGGCGAAACCTGAGACTGCGAAGGCTGTGATCCGCGTCCTGAAGGGGGATATTCCGCGGATCTGCGCAACATGGGGGTGGTAACCCAACGCCCGCACCCTCAGTCCGAGGGGAGTAACTGCCAGAATATACCAGAGAATAAGCACCAGCAGCAGCGAGGCTGCCATGGGCAGGGGAACACCGAGGAGATCAGGCTGGGGGGGGAACTGACTGGAACGGAGCACGCCCCGGGTGCCGAAGATGACTGAAGACACGGTAGCAATCAGCCCCGGCACCATGAGGTTGAGTCCCAGTCCGGTTACGAAGATATTCGCCCGGGTCTTCAAGGCTGCAGCGAATACTCCGGCGGCCAGGAGGGCGCCGACCAGCGCCGCTGCAAGGAATCCGAGGAGTACGCTTTGGCTGTAGACGCTTACCAGGAAGGCAGTGAACGCGCCGGCGAGTATCAGTGATTCCAGTGCGATGTTCAGGGTGCCGGCAAGGTCGGTCATCAGTCCGCCGAAGGCTGCAAGCAGTACCGGCAGGGTATACTGCATCAGTGCCCAGATCACAGCAGTTCCTCCTTCCGGTTGGATGTGAACACCTTCATAGTGACCATGATCAGGATGATTCCCCGGATCATCAGCCCGAGATCGTAGGTGACCGACGCTCCTGCCATGGCTGAGGAGATGCCGATCTCGATATAGGCAATCAGCAGGGCCGCCGCTACGGCGGCGGAGGGGCTGAGCCCGGCGATCAGAGCCACGGCGATTCCGTTCCAGCCTAAGCCGGCGGTGAACCCCTGGATGCCCCGGAAATGGACCCCCAGCAGCGCCACTCCCCCGGCAAGACCGTAAAGACCGCCGCTCAAAGCGATGGGAAGCAGGGCGTAGGTCTTTTCCCTGATCCCGGCAAAGCGGATGCAGGCAGGGTTTTCCCCGTAGATTCTCAGCCGGTACCCTCTGACCGATCGGTTCAGCCAC
>PWKH01000146.1 GCA_003559765.1 Spirochaetaceae bacterium | reverse complement strand
TTCCCGTTCCGAACACGGAAGTTAAGCCCTCCTACGCCGATGGTACTGCGGTTTTTCCGTGGGAGAGTAGGTCGTCGCCAGGCTTTTTTTCGTATATGCGCTCTCTAAAAGAGAGCAGAAAACTATTAATACATCCCGCTTTATTCATCTGACCGTTCTTTCAGTCTCTTCGGTTATGCCGCTGACGGCTGGCCCTGGTAAGCTATGAGATGCATGTTTGTATTTCCGCAGGAAATCAGCTGAGTTGACAGTATGTCTGAACCGGTGGATAATGCCCCCATGGACGCAGAAGGAATCGAAAAGATACGGTCTATCCTTACCAGACATTTCCCTGCTCTGCAGGCGATATATCTCTTTGGTTCAGCAGCCCAGGGGGATATCAGCCAGGCAGGAGATATTGATATTGCGCTGCTGCTTCCGGAAAAGCCTTTTGATGAACCGGGATATCTTGGGCTTTCTCCGGCGCGGTCAGAAATTGAGGATGCCCTTTCCCTTCCGGTAGATCTGGTGTCGATCAGATATGTCTCTCTTGTTTTTAAAAAAGAGATCATCTTTACCGGTACACGGATTTTTACCGCTGATGCCGACGCTGCAGATATATTTGAAATGCTTACCCTTTCTTTTTATCAGATTCTGAATGAAGAGCGGAGGGAGATTCTTGCTGAAGTATTTCGTTCAGGAAGGATGGTGCAGGTATGAATGATGTAATCCTGAATAAAGTACACAGCATCCAGCACTGTATTCAGCGTGCCCGGGAGGAACACCGACTGTCCAGGGACTTTGCGTCTGACTATACACGCCAGGATGCGGCAATCCTTAATATTACCCGTGCATGCCAGCAGAGTATTGATTTAGCAAATTATGTAGTCCGCATACGGAAACTCGGTCTTCCTGTTGACTCCGGCAGCAGTTTCGAAGCTGCAGCTGACGCAGGAATGATCCCCAGGGAATTGGCGAAAAACTTGCGGAACATGATCGGGTTCAGGAATATCGCGGTACATGAGTACCAGGAAATCAGCATCCCGATACTTGAGGCAGTGATTACCGATACCTCAGATGAACTGCTGAAGTTCTCCGAGCTCATGCTTGCCGAGGCAAGAGCGAATTAAGTATCTGCCGGGTGCTTTTGCAGAAATTACATCTGAGAAATCGGCTGCCTGCGGTTCCCATCAGCGGTTAATCCTTCGGCCAGTTTTCCAAGCCCCTCTTCCAGTCTGCTTCGTGGACAGCCGAAATTCGGCTGCTGAAATCCCCTTCCGCCTGGACCTCAGAGCGGTCCCGGACTGAGCCAGAGTCCGCAGTCATAAAGCAGGCGCTGTTCCAGATCTCTGTCCGAGAGGCCCATCCTGGAAAAGTCCATCCAAGCCAAATAGGTCGCTTCACTTTCAGTGAGGGTAACTTCGGGGATATGCTCCTTGAGAAAGGTGTTCAGAAACAGGCGATTACCCCGAAGATACACGAGAAGGGAATTCAGCCAGCTTTCTCCATAGGTGTAGGCGGCCTGACCGGCAATCAGTCCCATCACGTTGAGCTGGGAAAATCCGTCGGCGGCAAATCTGGCAGCCATGCGGCTGCGCAGGCCGCTGTCGCTGATAATGATGCCGGCTGTCTGCAGACCCGGAATATTGAAGGTTTTTGTCGCTGAGGTGCAGGTAATAACCGAAGCCGCAAGCTCCCGGTCAATTGAGGCTGTCGGCACATGCCTTCCGGAGAGGACGAAGTCGCTGTGGATCTCATCGGAGACTACCAGCACCCCATGGCGGAGACAGAGCTCTCCGAGACGCGTCAGTTCATTCTCCCGCCATACTCGTCCTGCAGGGTTGTGGGGACTGCACAGCATCAGCATAGTGACCGTTTTCTGCTGAAGGATCTCTTCAAGGCCCGTAAAGTCCATGACATAGGTTCCGTTCCGGTACAGGAGCTGATTATTCCGGAGGGTGCGCCCGTTGGATACGACCAGTTCAGAAAAGGGATGATACACCGGAGTCTGTATAACTACGGAGTTCCCCGGGCTCGTGAACTCCCGGATTGCCGCTCCCACTGCATACATCAGTCCCGGGCTCAGCAGAATCCATTCCGTATTCAGCTCCCAGATGAAGCGGCGGGAGAACCAGGAAAGGAGGGCGTCGTAATAGTCTCTGCCGGGTATTCACTGCGCTGCTGGAAGATGTAAAAACAGCCGCCCCGGAACAAGACTGGCCACTGCTGAATACTGGTGACGGTGCTGCTGAGAAAAGAGATTTGAGCAAAGACTCCGAGACAGAATATGGGGCTCCCGCAGCACGATACCCTATGCATATCGGAAATCCGTATGCAGCAGCATCAGATGCTGCAGAAATTCCGAAAACAGCCGAGGCGCGGGCCCCGGCAGTATTATCTGAATTCGAAAAAGTCGTTTTGAAACTGCACGGTCCTGCAACTGGCGGTAATAAGGAAATTTTTGAGTTGAAGAAGAGATAGTTTTCGGCTAGGCTGATACAATCCTGGTATATCTGGTAAGGACTGCCTGTATGAACAAATCTATCCATGTCTCCTCGGAGGTGGGCAAGCTCAAAGCGGTACTGCTGCACCGTCCCGGGAGAGAGCTGGAGTCGCTGACTCCGCAGTATCTTGATTCCATGCTCTTTGAAGATATTCCCTATCTCGAGCAGATGCAGCATGAGCATGATATGTTTGCCCGGGTGCTGACCGATGAGGGCTGCAGGGTGCACTATATCGAAACCCTGCTTGAGGAGGTTTTTGCTGATGCGAAGCTCCGGGAGGAAGCAGTGGAGCATCTGGGGGATTGCTCCCAGCTGTTTTCCCCGTCGCTGAAAAAGATCATCACCGAGCATCTCCGGGAGGCCGGTTCGCGCCAACTGGTGGACTACTGCATCGGAGGGCTGCTGAAAAATGAAGTGGACCACAAGGTTAAGCAGAAGACCCTTTCCTATTTTATTCGGGACGCCTATCCCTACTACATTTCGCCTCTGCCGAACCTCTACTTTACCCGGGACCCGGCCACCGTGGTGGGAGACGGGGTAGCGGTAAACGTCATGAAGACGGAATCCAGACGCCGGGAAAACTGGCTGATATCCCTGATAGCACAGCATCATCCGCTGTTTGCAGGAGCGCGGCTGCACCTGGACTACAGCGCCGGCAGCAGCATCGAGGGCGGGGATATCCTCATCCCCGGTCCCTCCTGCGCGGCAGTCGGCTGCAGCGCCAGAAGCGAAGTCTGGGCTATCGAGGCTTTTGCCCGGAAAATGACCGATCCGGTGGAACGAGGCGGTGAAGGGTTTCGGGAGGTGCTGGTCATACAGATTCCCTTCACCCGGGCATATATGCACCTTGATACGGTCTTCACCATGGTCGACCGCGATAAATTCTGCATCTTC
Source organism: Spirochaetaceae bacterium (assembly GCA_003559765.1). GTDB lineage: Bacteria > Spirochaetota > Spirochaetia > PWKH01 > PWKH01 > PWKH01. Next base: position 33,837 of record PWKH01000146.1, on the reverse strand, counting down.
CCGGGGGTTGAATCATCCCTCAAGGTGTTCCGCATGGTCAGAAACAAAACAGATTCACTTGAAATCAGTGAAGCCGGAAGTCTCCAGGATGCGCTGAAGCGCTCCCTCCGGCTGCCGGCGGTGGATCTGATCAGAAGCGGCGGCGGCGACAGCATTGCCGCCGCCCGGGAGCAGTGGAATGACAGCACCAATACCTTCGCTCTTGCTCCGGGAACCGTTGTCACATACCTGAGAAATGTGGTATCTAATGAGACATTGGAACGTCACGGCGTACGGGTGATTCCCATCCGGGGATCAGAGCTGGTGCGGGGCCGGGGCGGCCCCCGGTGCATGAGCATGCCTCTGTGCCGGGAAGAACTATAATCGGAGGAACCTATGCCGCTGACATTACGGGGAAGAAGTCTGCTGACGCTTATGGATTTTTCGCCTGAGGAGATCCGCTATCTGCTGAACCTCTCCATAGATCTGAAACAGAAAAAACGCTCGGGAATTCAAGGGGATCTGCTTGCAGGGAAAAATATTGTTCTGCTCTTTGAGAAAGCCTCCACCCGTACGCGCTGCGCCTTTGAAGTGGCCGCGTTTGATGAAGGCGGCAGAGTTACCTTCCTGACCAACAGCCAGATGGGAAAGAAAGAGTCAATTGAAGATACCGCCGCAGTCCTCGGGCGCTATTATGACGGAATAGAATTCAGGGGATTCAAGCAAAAGACCGTGGAGCTTCTCGCCGCCCATGCGGGAGTGCCGGTGTGGAACGGCCTTACTGATACCTATCATCCGACCCAGGTGCTCGCCGACATGATGACGGTGCAGGAGCATGTTCCCAAACCCTTCAGCGATGTGAAGATGGTCTATGTCGGGGACTGCCGGAACAACATGGCGAATTCACTGATGATCGGAGCGGCGAAACTGGGGATAGACCTGACGCTGCTCTCGCCTTCCGAGCTTGCACCGGATGCCGGGCTGCTTGACCAAATGCGCTCTCTGGGAGGAACGACGGGCTCGCAGATCACAGTTACCGACCGCATCGACGAAGGGGTGGCTGGTGCAGATGTGCTCTATACCGATGTCTGGGTATCCATGGGAGAGGAGAGCCAGTTTGAACGGCGCATAGAACTACTGAAGCCCTACCAGGTGAATATGGAGATGATCAGGCGGACCGGGAACGATCAGGTGAAGTTCATGCACTGCCTGCCGGCCTTCCATGATCTTGAAACCGATATTGCCAAAGAAGTGCATCAGCGTTTCGGACTTACGGAGATGGAGGTTACCCATGAGGTGTTCACCAGCCCCCATTCCGTGGTCTTTGACGAGGCGGAAAACCGGATCCATACCATCAAAGCGGTCATGGCCGCCACCATCGGCAGGATTTAGTTCTGCAGATTCTCCAGCAGCTGGAGATAGAACCGGACAGCCCGCTCAATATTCTCATAGGAAATACGCTCATCGCTGGCGTGCATGCGGTTGATCTCATCTTGGGAAAGCCGGTAGGGAGAAAACCGGCAGACCGCATCAGCCAGATCTTCGTAGGCCCTGGCGTCAGTTCCTCCGGTCATCAGGTACGGAACGGTGACGGCCTCGGGGAATACCTGCCGGATGGTTCTGCGTACCAGATAATACCCGCTGCTTTCCGGGTCGGATATCCGTGAGGGCAGCTGTGACCTGACCGCCTCGCAGGTGACCGGCCGGCTGCCGATGCATGATCTGACATGGGCAAGCACCCGCTGCTCGTCATCACCGTGGAGCAGCCTGAAGTTGACCATCGCTGTGGAGACTGCCGGCAGTTTGTTCGGCGCATCGCTTCCGGCGGCCATGGTGACTGCGGTGGTGGTGCGCACCATGGCGTTGCCCACGGGGATCCTCGAGAGGTACCGGAGAAACAGGGGTGAAAACAGCGGGAGGTTGGCCAGAATCAACCGGTAGGAGAAGGGCATATGCGGCCTGACGGCCTGGAAAAACAGCCGGGAAACCGGGGTAAGCCGCAGGGGAAACTGCCTGCGTTCAATATCGGCGAGGACCTCAGCAAGGATGCCTAAGGATGTGCGCCGTCGGGGCATGGAGGAATGTCCCCCCGGCATGGTGCAGGTGAGCTTGACGTCCAGATACCCCTTTTCTGCAATTCCGGTGGTAGCCGCCGGCCGGCTGAGGCCGGGGATCACCTGTTCGCTCACCAGTCCTCCCTCGTCCAGCAGGAGCTGAAAGGTGATCCCCTGGTCTCTGAAGTACTGCGCCGCTTCCTTTGCTCCGTCCCCCCGGGATTCTTCATCATGGCCGAAGACCAGGTAGATCGACCGTTTCGGCTGAAACCCCTGTGCAAGGAGCCACTCCGCTGATTCCAGAAGGGCGATGAGCTGCCCCTTCATATCAAGGGCGCCTCGGCCCCAGACAAAACCGCCGCTCTGCTCGCCGGAGAAGGGAGGAACACTCCAGCAGGATGGATCTCCTGGGGCGACCACGTCCTGATGGGCGATCAGCAGCACCGGCTTCAGGGTATTGTCCCTTCCTTTCCAGTGATACATCCGGGTGTATTCTGCCGCTGTGGTCAGATCAAAAGAGGAATGCACCAGGGGATATGTCTGCTCCAGCCATGCGGCAAAGTCCGCAAAGGCCTGCCGGTGATCTCCCGGCGAGACAGTCGGAATCCGAAGAGCTTCACTGAGATGCCCGACGGCACGTTCTGCCGGAGGAAGTGAGGTAACCGTGGGAGCTTCAGAGATCTCAGTGCTTCTGCAGGCGGCGGCTCTCGCCAGGATGACTGCAGCGGCCAGGAGCACTATGATGCCTGCTGAATATAAGAAGACCATGCATTCCTCCTGTCAGTATCCAATATATACAGCGATAAGCAGAAATAACAGGGAGCAGAGGAAAAATATCAGCTGTATCTTCCATATCCATTTGAGCCACTGCAGGTAGCTGACTCCGGAGATAGCCAGGCAGATGAGCAGCAGCGCATTGGTAGGATAAAGAATGTTCGAAAATCCGTCCCCGAACTGGTATGCCAGCACGGCGCTCTGTCTGGATACGCCGGCGATATCAGCGAGGGGGGTAATCACCGGCATCACCAGGAAGGCCTTGGCCGAGCCTGAGCTGATGAAGATATTCAGCACCAGCACCAGGGCATACATCATGATCACCGCACCGTAGGGGCCCATTCCGGTAATCCACTGCTGGGAGCGGTAAAGAATCGTATCCATGGCTCCCCCGGTGCTGACGATATGCTTGATGCTGGCGGCCATGAGAATCAGGATGATTCCGGGAGCAATACCGGCTGCCCCCTGGAAGAACCGGCGGACCAGCTTTCGGAAAGACATGCCGGCACAGGCGCCGGAGCCCGCCCCGGCGGCAACAAAGCTGACCATGACAGCCGGCAGGATATACTGCGAAAGAACTGCGCTCTGGGAGAAGGCGGCAATCACCGCCGCCATCACCGCCATCCAGGCGGCAAACCACACCAGCGCCCGGTGTTTCTCCGGTGATGCCGGCGGCGCAGCGCCGATCTCCGAGGAAGCACAGCTGCCGCCGGAGATTTTTTCCTGCTGCCTGGATTTGGTGATGACGTACCAGGTGTACAGCAGGTAGACGGTCACGAAAATGATCAGCCGGTAGAAGAGGCCTGAGAAGAGGGGCAGCCCTGCTATGCGCTGGGCAGCTCCGATGGTGAAGGGGTTGGTCAGGGCGGCAGCGAAGCCGAAGGCGATGGCTCCCAGACTCAGACCGAGGCCGGTGAGCCGGTCCCACCCCATGCTTACTGCAAGTGCTGTGAACATGGGAACAAGGACCACCACCTCCTCCATGCTTCCCAGCAGGCTTCCGAAGAGCATCAGCATCAGAATAATCACCCCTTCCATGAGGTAGCGGCGCCCGGAAAAGGTATGCATGATCCGCTGCAGCAGATATGTGAGAATCCCTCCGGAGTAGAGAATGTTGACCGCCCCGGCGACAGCGCACATAAAAACGATGATGCCGATGATCATCACCCCGTCGGGACCGAAGAGGACCTCAACCGGGGCGGTGTACCATCTCCAGACCGGCAGGGGATCTGCATCGATCCAGCGGAAGCTTCCCTCCCGGATCATCTCCATCCCGTTTTCCGCTGTCCGCTCGAAGGCGCCGGGAGGGATCATGCGGGTTAAGATGCCGGAGACGGTCATCAGCACCAGCAGAATTACCCCGGCGGCAATCATGGAGGTCCTTCCGATTCTGAGGGTGCTGTCTGTTTGACCAGGGGTGTTCATGATAGCTTCAGACTATAGCACAGCGGGGGAAAATAGGGAATTTTCGGGTGGAAAAAAAATCGGGCTTTCATAGATTTTTCATATACCCTTCGTATAGTCATATCAGGAAAACTTACATATGATACTCCTATGGGGAGTATCGAGGAGCGATTATGAATCGGATTGGAATGCTGACTTTGGTGCTGATGATGACCATGAGCCTGAGCGCTTTTGCTCAGGGATCAGTGGAGGAGCAGATGCCGGAATCTGCTGAGACGGAGGATTCGACAGTTGAACTTCGGGAGATCGGCGTTACCGGCAGGCTGTCGATTTTCGGCAGACAGGTCGTGCTTGAGGCGGAAGAGACCCGGTATCTGCTGCAGTATCACCGCCATCTGGCCGCAGATATCGACGTAGATTCTGAATCAGAAGTGACGGTCTACGGCTATATTATGCCCGGTGAACTGCCCTATGAAAATATGAAGCGGATGATGATCTCCCGGGCCGTGATAGACGGTGAATCCTTCTCCCTCGGCATCACCTCACCGGAGGGCGTACTGCTCCTGCCGGCTGATAGAGCAGGTTCCCCTCACTACGGCCCTCATCACAGCAGCCGGGGATTCGGCAGATGGGGAGAGGCTGCTCCTGCTGAAAAAGCCCTGCAGGACAGTCCTGCGTTTTCTTACGGGTGGGAGCACGGCAGTACCGCCGGGATGCATCACGGGGGCTGGAGAAAATTCCAGGAGCCGGCTGATGCAGGAGAACGGTACGGAAGCCGAAGTCCCTTGAGCGATGAGGTCAGCGGGGAGAACCTCCCTTACGGCAGAAGAGCAGCAGAACCGCAGGATATGCAGAATCTGCATGATCAGATGCACCGCAGCAGGGGCATGCGGCGATAATCAAGATTTCTGGAGGACAGATCATGGCAACAATCCTGGTGGTGGAAGATGAGCCGAGGCTTCGCAGAATTATTGCAGATTATCTTTCGGCAAAAGGGTTTGCGGTCATAGAGGCCGGTGACGGGTTAGCTGCGGTGAAAAAAGCTCAGCAGCTGCAGCCGGATCTGGCGGTCCTCGACATCATGCTTCCGGGACTGGACGGGCTCTCCGCAGCCCGCCGGATCCGGGAGCACAGTTCGGTGCCGATCATCATGCTTACGGCCAAAGGCGCTGAGGAGGATAAGCTCAAGGGATTTGAGGCGGGAACTGATGACTACATGGTGAAGCCCTTCAGTCTCAGGGAACTTGAAGCAAGAATTGCCGTTGCGCTTCGCCGCGGCGGATCCGGAAGCACCTCCGGGGGACAGAGCAGAAACAGCTGGAGTCATCTGGGTTTTACCGTGGATGAGAACTCCCAGCAGATATGGCAGAACAGCCGGGAGCTTCCGGTTACTTCCCTGCAGTACCGGCTGCTGCATCTGCTGATGAGCCGTCCCGGGATGGTGTTCTCCCGGTCCCGGATCATTGATCATCTCAGCAGCGACCTGTATGAAGGCCTGGAACGCACGGTTGATGCCCATGTGAAGAACATCAGGAAGATCATAGAGCATGATCCCTCCAGACCGAGATATCTGCTTACGCGGCGGGGAGGGGGATATTATTTTGCCCGGGAGTAGACAGGTAAAGGGTATGTTCAATCGGTTATGGATCAAACTGTCCGCCAGTTTTCTGCTGGTGATCATCCTGTTTGCAGGAGGGATTGCAGTTTCTGCAAGATACACTCTGGAACAGGAATTCGCTGAGTACGCACAGGTGAGTGATCTCCAGCTTTCTCAGCAGATTGCGGGGCTCTTGTCGGATGAACTGAGCTTCTCCTATCACGACTCCGACGATGAAATCAGCGAGGAGCGGTTTTTCTCCCTGCTGCAGGAGCAGCAGCCGGCTTCCATGCAGCATGGGCGTCACCATATGCGGGGAGAGTCACCTGCTTCAGGACTTCCCATGTTTCACAGTATGCTGCATCGGGAGCAGGATCCGATGCAGGATATCGTGGTGACCGACACCAGGGGGCAGATTCAGCTGCACCACGGGTCCGGACTGCAGACCTCCGATATTTCAGCTCTGTCCCCGGAGCGGGGCGCCCCGGTGGATGCCGACGGGGAAACTGTTGCCTATGTATTTGCCGGCACGATGATTGATCCGTCCCTGGACCAGTACCGCAGCGCGGTACTGGTTTCCATGAATCGGTGGATTATCATCACGGCGCTGGCAGCAGCGGTCCTGGCTGCAGCGGTGAGCGTGCTGCTCTTCCGTCATATTGTTGCTCCGGTTGGAGATCTGAGCAGGGCATCGAAGCAGATCGCCGGAGGAACCTATGAGGTGAAGGTGCCCACAAGGCGGCGGGATGAACTGGGAGAACTTTCAGAATCATTCAACGCCATGGTTGAATCCCTGCACCGGAGCGACCTCTGGAAACGCCGGGTGATAACTGATGCCGCCCATGAACTGCGTACGCCGGTCTCGCTGCTGGCAGCAGAAATTGAAATGCTCCTGGAAGGGGTGTACCCTGCCGACCGGGAGCATCTCTCGGCAATGGAGGCTGAGGTGCGGCAGCTCTCCCGGCTAATTGAAGAGCTCCAGGAACTCTCTGCTGCTGAAGCAGGCACCATGGTGATCCGGAAGGAGGAATTTCGGGTATGTCAGCTGGCAGACCGGGGAATATCGGCATTTACGGCACTGGCTGAAGGAAGACACATAACCTTCACCCGCCAGCAGGCGGCCGCCCCCGGAGCCCTCCCTGCTGATGCGTCGGCAGTCATATTCTGTGATGAGAAAAAAATCACCCAGGTGCTGTCGAATCTGCTTGCGAACGCCCTCCGCCATACACCCCGGGGCGGATCAGTTGATGTCTCCTGCAGCATCAGCCGTCAGGGGGAGCTGATTATTTCAGTGGAGGACTCAGGACCCGGAATCAGTCCGGAGCACCGGAATGAAATCTTTGAGCGGTTCTATCGGATTGACGGACACCGCGGGAGGGAAGCAGGCGGGGCAGGACTCGGTCTTTCCATAAGCCGAGAGATCATGCGGCTGCATCAGGGCATCATCAGGGCGGCGGATCCCTGTCTTCTCGGCGGTGCCCGGGTCGAAATGGTATTTCCGGGAGTGGAAAATCACCGGTTTTAACGATATGATGGGCCTATGGAACTAGGTGCAGGTATATGGATCATCGGGGCAGGACTGCTGGCTTCTCTCGGTCTGCTGCTGTGGGGAATGCATCTCCGGGGAGCGCTGAAACTGGCGGAATACCGCCGGGATGAGCTGGAGCAGCAGCGCAGACTTGATGAGCAGTCCCTCCGGCAGCTTGAACAGCAGCAGCGTACAGACCAGGAGGAGAAACGCGATCTCTCCCTGCGGCTGGAGCAGGCCAGACAGCAGCTCGCTTTAGCCCAGCAGGAGCTTGCCGGGCTGCGGCATGCCGAACAGCAGCGTCTCCGGGAGCAGGAGCAGCGCATCCGGGACCTTGAAGAAGCCCGTGCTGCCCTGACGGACCAGCGCGAGCGCATCATTGAAGAGCAGCGGCAGCGCCGCCAGCAGGAGCAGGAGAACCGGGACCGGCAGTGGGCGCTCCATGAGCAGCAGACCCTCTCCCTGCTTCGGGAGCTCACCTCCCGGAATGATCTCTATTTTCCTTTTTATGACAACACCCAGCTGCCCGAGGACTTTGACCAGGGACTGAAGCCCGACAGCATGATCCGGTTTCTCGATCAGTACGTGATTTTCGATGCGAAGCTTTCCAAGTCCCAGAACCTCCAGGCCTATCTGGCATCTCAGGCGAAACAGACCGCCGGGAAGCTGGCTGCAAGTGCTGAGAGGGATCAGATCTATCCGCGGGTGTTCTTTATCGTTCCGTCCATGGCCGTCGGGGGATTGAAGACCCTCTCGTATTATGAACAGGGATACCGGTTTTACTGCATCTCCCCGGAGGCGCTGGAGCCGATTCTCCAGATGTTCAAATGCCTTGAGCAGTATGAATTCGCGGATATGTACAATCCCCAGGAGCGGGAGCAGATTGTCCATGTCCTGGCGTCTTTAGAGCATCATATCAGGCATCAGAATGCCGTGAACGTCCTCTCCGCCCTGCGGGGTATTGATTCGCTGGAAGCTGCGGATGCGCTGGACGGGGAACTGAGGCAGGCAGTTGACGACCGAAGGAGGGATATCCGTACTCAGCGCTTTACCCCGACCTCCCTGAAGCGGCTGATGAATCATGATGAGCAGGTGCGCAATGAAATACTCAGAATTGTGTCGCCGAAGCCTGCAGCGATGGAAGAGGAAGATCTTGATGAACTGGAATAATTTTTGATTTAGTTAACCAAATATTTGACAACCTGGGCCCGCGGGTTTATCATACTGGTAGAAACGGTGAGGCGCTGCCTTGAGGCGAATGCGGAGGAAGCATGAATTTAGAAAAAATAGAAATTCCGGAAATCTTTAAGCGGAACGTTCCCCCCGGATTTAAAATCAGCAGGAGGAATGACCATGATTTCCTTGTGGTGGACTCTATCTTCTGCAGGCACGGTCACAACCTGCTTGTGGAATCCGTCAGGATTCACGAAGAACCCTCGATTAAGCTGGATGTTACCATTGAAAACCGCCACGGCGTGATGTTTATTGATTCCTACTGGGGCTCCCATGCCAAACTGTTCAGCTTTTTCCCGGGATTCATCCATGATCATGCCCTGGTGAAGGCCCGGTGCCCCCAGTGCCGCGTGTCCATGATGGAGCCCTATGAATGCGACGAGGAGGGATGCAGTTCAGATACTGGTATTGTGTTCTACCTGCCGGGGGAGCATAACCGGGTGCACGTATGTGCAAAACTGAACTGCCCGAGCCATCGGCTTGAAGTCATCGATATTCCCAGTGATCTAGTCAGAACCGTGAGCCACATTAACTTCTTCGGGGAAGGGATTGATGATCTGTTTGGAGATTTCTAATGAACTACATAACTATAGAACCGAATCTGTGCAAAGGCTGCAAGGTCTGCATTACCAGCTGTCCCAAGCACTGCATCACCCTCGGTGATGCAATCAATGAAATCGGATATCAGTATGCCGTGTTTGTTCCCGGATCTCCCTGCATCGCCTGCGGCATCTGTTTTTATGTCTGCCCTGAGTTCGGAGCCATAACGGTGTACAAGGATGAGGAGGAGACCCATGGGTAAGCGGTTGATGAAGGGCAATGAAGCGGTAGTCCATGGTGCATTGATGGGAGGGGCCACCCACTTCTTCGGCTATCCGATTACTCCTGCCAGTGAGATAGCCCACGGGGCAGCCCATTACTTTCCCGCATCGGGCAGATGTTTTCTCCAGGCAGAGTCGGAAGTGAGCGCTGTGAATATGCTCTACGGAGCCTCCGGAGCCGGAGCACGGGTCATGACTGCCTCCTCAGGACCGGGGTTTGCCCTGATGTCCGAGGGGCTCTCCTATCTTGCGGGGGCTGAACTGCCGGCAGTGCTGGTGGATGTGCAGCGGGCCGGTCCGGGACTGGGAAACATCTGGCCTGAACAGAGCGACTACAACATGGTGATCAAAGGCGGCGGCCACGGAAACTACCGCAATATCGTGTTAGCTCCCTATTCGGCCCAGGAGATGTGTGATTTCACCCGGAAGGCATTTGCCCTCGCTGATGTCTATCGGATGACTGTCTGCATACTCACCGACGCCTACGTCGGCCAGATGATGGAAGCGGTTGAACTCTCCGGAGAGATGGAGACCGGTGACCGCAAGCCCTGGGCAGTGTACGGGAACCGGGAGAGCAAGGAGAATCTGATCACTTCGATTTTCATGGATCCGGTCCTGCTGGAGAAGCATAACAGAAAGCTGCAGGAGAAATACCGGGAAGTTGAACAGCACTGCGTCGAGTACCATGAGTATAGAACTGAGGATGCCGAGTACATCTGCATCGCCTACGGCATCACCGCCAGAATCTGCATGAGCGCAGTGGACGAGCTGCGGGAACGGGGAATTCCTGCGGGACTGCTTCGGCCGAAGACGCTGTATCCGTTTCCTAAAGAGCGCCTCGCCCAGTTGGCCGAGGGAAAGGTCACCTTTATTGCGGCGGAGATGAGCAACGGCATGATGGCCGATGATGTAGAACTGGCCGTCAGCGGTAAAGCACCGGTAAGGCGGTACGGCTGGCTCGGCGGGGTGATTCCAACAGTGTCGGAAATTGTTGAGCGGATTCAGGCAGAGGCAGATAAGGGGGGCGGCAGATGATTAAGCATGCAAAGTCCAAAGCGCTGTATGATACCTTCGAGCGGAAAGGAGCGGGGCAGCAGGTTTCTCATTACTGTCCCGGCTGCGGTCATGGGACAGTACATAACCTGATAGCCGAGGCGCTGGTCGATTATGATATCACCGACAGGACCGTGCTGATGTCTCCGGTGGGCTGTTCGGTCTTTGCCTATTACTACTTCGACGTGGGGAATTTTCAATGCGCCCACGGCCGGGCCCCGGCGGTGGCCACAGGAGTCCGAAGGACTCTGGAGGATGCCGTCATACTGGCATATCAGGGGGACGGGGACCTTGCCGGCATCGGGACGGCAGAGATTGTCCATGCGGCAAACCGGGGGGAGAATATCACGGTGTTCTTCGTCAATAATGCGATATACGGTATGACCGGCGGGCAGATGGCCCCGACTACGCTGATCGGGCAGAAGACCATGACTACCCCGGAAGGGCGGGATGCCCTGCACGACGGAGGACCGATCGGCATGGCTGAAATGCTCAATGCCCTGCATTCGCCGGTCTATATTGAGCGCGTCTCCCTGAGTACTCCCCAAGGGGTACTCAAAGCCCGGAAGGCTGTCCGTAAGGGGCTGAAGTATCAGATGGAAAAACGGGGGTTCTCCTTCATCGAAATTCTCTCGCCCTGCCCGATTAACTGGAAGATGGAGTCCGGGGCGTCCCGGAAGTGGCTGAAGGACAACTTGGAGCCGGTGTTTCCGGTAAAGAATTTCCGGGATCACAGCAAGGAGGAGCCGCTGAAGGGACAGAAGAGCGAACTGATGACGGGGCAGCAGCTGCTGCAGCTGCTCCAGGGGGATGCGGCCATTACGGAATTTGCAGAAAGCTCCCTTCAGGAGGAGCAGTATGTGAAGATCGCCGGGTTCGGCGGTCAGGGGGTGCTGTCTGCGGGGATGTTTCTTGCTAAGGGGGCAATCGCTGAAGGACTTGAGGCAACCTGGCTTCCCTCCTACGGTCCCGAGATGCGGGGCGGAAAGGCCTATGCCAGTGTGATTCTTTCCCGCAGAATCATCGGTTCTCCGGTGGTGGATTCCCCGAATGTGCTGATTGCCATGAACCTGCCCTCCCTGCTGGCCTTTGAAGCGGATGTTGTCCCCGGCGGACATATCTTCGTCAATTCCTCAATTATTGAGCGGAAGGTCACCCGCAAGGGTGTGCAGACGGTTTATGTGCCTGCTTCAGATATTGCTAAGGATGCCGGTCTGCTGGCGGCGGCCAATATGGTGATGATCTGTGCATACCTTGCCTGCACCGGTGCGCTCAGTATCGATACGATCCGCTCAATGATTCCCCAGAGCGTGAAGCAGGAGAAACACGTGCAGGCCAATCTGAAGATTATTGATGCCAGTCTTTCGTACCTGCAGCAGCAGGGACTGATTTCCTCAGAAACGGAGCTGTTATGACGGAGCAAACGCCGACGTATTTGCTGATTATTAATCCCGGTTCCACCACCACCAAGGCAGCGGTGTACCGTGATACCGAGCAGTTGTGGTACGAGGAAATCGTCCATGACTGGAAAGCTCTTGATGCCTTCGCTTCGATAGCTGAACAGGAGGACTACCGGCTGCGGCGCATTCAGGAAGCCCTGGTCTCCCAGGGAGAACTGATGGGGCGCATCAATGCAGTGGTTGGTCGAGGCGGTCTGCTGCGTCCGATTGAAAGCGGAGTATTTGCAGTGAATGATGATATGCTTGCGGATCTCCGCAGTGCCCGCTACGGCGAGCATGCAAGCAATCTCGGGGCGCTGATCGCCCGGCAGTTCAGCGAAACCCTCGGGGTTCCTGCGTTTATTGCCGATCCCGTGGTGGTGGATGAGCTGTGTGATGAAGCCAGGCTGTCGGGAATGCCGGAAATTGAGCGAAAAAGCATTTTTCACGCATTGAACCAGAAAAGCTCTGCCAGAAAGGCCGCAGCAGACATCGGGCTGGCCTATGAAGAGGCGCGGCTGATTGTTGCTCATCTGGGAGGCGGAGTTTCCGTTGCAGTCCATGCCGAAGGGCGGTGCGCCGATGTGAATAACGCCCTGGACGGTGACGGTCCCTTCGGCCCGGAACGTTCCGGGGGAGTTCCCGCCGGCCAGCTTGCCAGACTGGTGCATTCCGGTGAGTATGCTCTTGAGGAGATACAGAAAAAGATCTGCGGCCGCGGCGGGGTGGTCGCATATCTCGGAACAAAAAGCATGCCCGAGGTTGCACAACGCGCCCATGAGGGGAATGAGAAGGCCGAGCTGGTGCTTCGGGCCATGGCCTATCAGGTGAGCAAGGAAATCTGCGGACTTTCGGCCTATGTATGCGGTGAAGTCGACGGAATTGTGCTCACCGGCGGAGCGTCACGGCTCAAGGAGCTGACCGATGAGATTATCCGGCGGGTCTCCTTTATTGCGCCGGTGCATATCATTCCCGGTGAGCGGGAAATGGCGGCCCTGGCTGAAAACGGTATGAATGCACTGTCAGGGGAACAGACCGTTCAGACCTATGTCCGGGCCTAGGAGGTGTGTATGAAGTTAGCAGACTGTCTTCCGATAACGAAACAGGCGAAGGTGGCTGTCGCCTTGGCAGAGCAGAAGGAAGCCCTCGAGACGGTGCACCAGGCGCTGAAGGAGAATCTGGCGGGATTTCTGCTGATCGGCGATCTGGAGACGATCAAACGGCGGGGGGATAAATACAATCTTGATCTGTCAAAAGCGGATATCATTGATGTGGGCGATGAAAAGCGGGCATGCGGCATTGCCGCGGACGCCGCAGCTGCCGGGAATGTGCAGGCTGTGATGAAGGGACATGTGCATACCTCGGTCTTTACCCGTTCCCTGCTTGACAAGTCCAGAGGTCTGGTCCCTTCCGGCGGGCTGATTTCCCATGTAAGCCTGTTCCTGACCGAGGGCTATCATAAGCCCCTGCTGATGACCGACTGCGCCGTGAATATTGACCCGGATCTGGAGAAGAAGCAGGCGATCCTGCAGAATGCGCTGCAGATTGCCCGCAGGCTGGGAATCAGCTGTCCCAAGGCGGCGCTGATCACCCCGGTGGAGAAAGTCAGCGAACGAATAACGAGCACCATCCATGCGCAGCAGCTCGTGCAGCTGCAGCGGCAGAAACAGGTGTTCGGACATGCTGCTGTTGAGGGACCGCTCTCCTTTGACGCGGCGGTGAGTGCCGAAGCAGCCCGGATCAAGCATATCACCGGGGAGGTTCCCGGCGATGCCGATATCCTGCTGTTTCCGAACCTCGATGCCGGCAATGCGGTGAATAAAGCCCTTGCCCTGTTCAGCAGATCTGAGCATGCCGGAATTATTGCCGGGCTCACGATTCCGGCGGTGCTGACGTCCCGGGGGGACAGTGCCGCCACGCGGCTGCTGTCGCTGCGGTTCGCTCTGGCGGTTCTGTAAAAGCCCTTTCCTGCTTTCTCAGCTCATTGACCTTCCCTGGTGCTGCCGTATACAGTACTGTTGTGAGGTGAAACATGTCTGCTGCAGTATCATCATATATCGGAAAACTGGTTCTCATCATCTGTATTGCCCTCGCCGCATATGCCGGACTGTATCTGTTCTTCCCTGAAGTGCATCAGCGGGTGACCGGTTCAGGAGGACCCTCCGGGGAAGCTGAAATAACCATTGAACGGCTGGAGGAGGCGCTTCACGACAGCGGAGCGCAGCCGGGCGATATCAAGCGGATCATGGACCAGATTGATGCCGAGACCCTCGAAGAAATTGCCCGTGAAGCAGTGCAGAGAGGCGGGGAAACCGGAGTGGAAGTTTTTGAGATGCTCAAAAACCGGATTGATTTCAGCGGAGTTGATACCCAGCGGGTGCAGGATTTTTTTTATCAGCGCACCAGGGATATTGATTTTCCCAAAGCGTTTCAGGAGCTTGAAGAGGGACTGGAGTCCCTTGGAACACGATTAATGAATATGGTGACACAGTGAATATAACCTTTCTCGGAACCGGCACGTCCCATGGAGTGCCGGTCATCGGATGCGGCTGCAGGGTATGCCGGTCGCCGGACCCGAAGAACCGGCGAACCCGTTCCTCCCTGCTGCTGGAGGATGAGCAGACCGCCCTGGTGATCGACACCCCCCAGGAATTCAGAATTCAGGCCCTGCGGGAAGGACTCGGCCGTCTGGACGGAGTGTGCTACACTCATCACCATGCCGATCATGTCTACGGGATCGATGATCTCAGGGTGTTCACCAAGCACCGGAAGCTGCCGGTGTACGGACCGGAGAAGACCCTGCGGTTTATCCGGGAGAAGTTTGATTATATGTTTGCAGGAAACTGCGGCAGGGGAGGCATCGCGGACCTTGATCTCCGGGATATTCAGCAAAGCGGGCCGGAAATCGGCGGATATATCCTTCAGCCGGTTCCGGTGAATCACGGAAGGGAGGTGATCACCGCCTACCGGGCAGGTCCCCTTGCCTATGTGACCGACTGCAGCGGCATTCCCCCGAAGAGCTTTGAACTGCTTGAAGGAGTTGAGGTGCTGATCATCGGAGCGCTTCGGCACCGGCCCCACCCGACCCATTTTTCCGTGGATGAGGCGCTTGCGGTGATAGAAAAGATCGGCCCTCGTATGGCCTATTTCACCCATATGTGTCATGATATTGATCAGAAGGAATTGGAAATGCAGCTTCCTGCTTCAGTCCGTCCTGCCTACGACGGTCTGTCCCTGTCAATTGAATCTGTTCGAGGAGCGGCTCATGGCTGACAAAGACAATCGGCAGCATCTTATGCTGATAGACGGATACGGTCTCATTTACCGTTCCTATTTTGCCTTCATCAACAGACCCCTCACCGACTCAGAGGGAACCAATGTATCGGCAGTTTTCGGGTTTTTCCGTTCGCTTTTCTCACTGATTCAGGAGCACAGGCCTGAGCGGATTGTCGTTGCGATGGATTCACGGGTGCCTACCTTTCGGCATGAACTGTATGCCGAGTACAAAGCTCAGCGGGACAGAACTCCCGAAGATCTCCATGAACAGATTCCGGTGATTGAATCCATCCTCGATAAGACGGGAATCCAGCGGCTGAGCATTGACGGGTATGAAGCTGACGACGTGATTGCCACGGTTGCAACGGACTGCGCGTCAGCGGGGTATGCCTGCACGATTGTTTCCAACGACAAGGATCTGCTGCAGCTGGTGGATGATGAGGGAAGGATTACCGCTCTGCGGTATGAAAAGAACATGTATGTCACCTACACCGCAGAAACCGTCCGGCAGCGGTTCTCCGTTTCTCCCGAACAAATTGTTGACTATCTCTCAATTGTGGGGGATTCCTCCGACAACATTCCCGGGATAAAGGGAATCGGAGAGAAAGGGGCGGTGCAGCTGCTTCAGCAGTTCTGCAGCTTCGAAGGAATCAAAGCTGGTCTGCCGGAGCTGACGGGTGCAAAGCGGAAGAAAATTGAGGAAGGGTTCGAAGCAGTCCGGCTGAGCAGGGATCTGGTGACACTCCGGTACATCGAGGCTTTGGGCAGCACACAGCCCGGTACCGAGGTGGATCATATCAGGTGGGATCAGGCGGTGGAGGATTTCGACCGGATCGGAGCAAAGTCCCTGATTCAGCAGACCGGAGAATCCCGGCGGCAGGAACCCCAGGCCGAGCAGGGTGTCTATACCGGGGTCACCTCGACTGAGGAGCTCACCCGGGTGATTGAGCAGGTCAAAAAAGCCGGCTGCTTTGCCTTCGATGTGGAGACCGACAATATCGACGAAATGCATGCCCGTTTGGCGGGATGCTCAATTGCCCTGGAGGCCGGCAGGGCCTGGTACATTCCCTTAATCTGTCAGGGAGCTGAGATGCTTCCCGAGGATCAGTTGAAGGCATCCCTCAAATCTGTGCTGGAGGATGAATCACTGACGTGCATCGGGCAGAACCTGAAATATGACATGAAGGTGCTGCATCGCTGGGGAATTACGGTGCGCTGCAGCATTTTCGATACCATGATAGCCGCCTGGCTCCTTGATTCAGGCTCGGGCAGTTACGGAATGGATGCCCTTGCTGAACGGTATCTCGGCTACCGGCCGATTCCCTACAGCGATGTCGTGGAAAAGGGGGGCACATTTACCGATGTTCCCTTCGACCGGGCCGTCACGTATGCTGCTGAAGATGCCGATGTCACCTTTCGGCTTTATGAGGTGTTTGCTCAGCTGCTGAAGGAACAGCAGCTGGAACGAGTGATGTATGAGCTGGAAATGCCGGTTGAGATGCTCCTTGCGGAGATGGAGCTCGCCGGAATCACCCTGCTGCCGGATAAGCTTAAGGAATACAGCAGAGAGCTGGAGGGGCAGCTCTCCGAGATTGAATCACAGGTCTTTGATCTGTGCGGAAGGGAGTTCAACATCCATTCCACCAAGCAGCTGCAGCAGGTGCTTTTTGAACAGCGGGGACTGACGCCGGTAAAAAAAACCAAGACGGGGTTTTCCACGGACACCTCGGTGCTTGAAGCGCTCGCCGATCAGGATGAAGTCCCCCGGCTCATTCTGGACCACCGGGTGCTGGCGAAGCTGAAGAGCACCTATGTGGATACCCTGCCTGAGCTCATTCATCCTGAGACCGGAAGAATTCACACCTCCTACACCCAGACCGGCACAGCCACCGGCAGGCTTTCCAGCAGAAATCCGAACCTGCAGAATATTCCCATCCGGACGGAAGCCGGCAGGAGAATCCGGAAAGCCTTTGTCCCCCGGCCGGGATGCCGGTTTGTGTCTGCCGACTACGCCCAGATCGAACTGGTAATTCTCGCCCATCTGGCTGATGATCCGGGACTGAAGGAGGCCTTTGTGAAGGGGCTGGATGTCCACAGCCACACCGCCAGTCTGATATTCCAGACGCCCCTTGAGGAGATTACCTCCCAGCAGCGCCGGGTTGCGAAGACCATCAACTTCGGGGTGATGTACGGCATGTCCTCCTTCCGCTTATCCCGGGAGCTCGGCATTCCCAGGAACCAGGCGGATCAGTTTATCGAGGCATACTTTGCCCGGTACTCCGGCATCAGGCAGTTTATCGATACGGTGGTGAAGGAGGCTGAGGAGAGCGGGTCAGTGAAGACGCTCATGGGCAGGGTCCGCCGGATTCCGGCGATTACCAGCAAAAACCGGATGGAGCGCCTCGGCGCACAGCGGGTCGCGGTAAATACCCCGATCCAGGGAACTGCCGCGGACATCATGAAGCTGGCTATGGTGCGGATTGCCCGGAGACTTGAGACAGAGGCGCTTGAGTCGGCTATGCTGCTGCAGATCCATGATGAGATTATCCTTGAGGTTCCCGATGCTGAAGTGCCCCGGGTAAAGCAGCTGCTGCAGGAAGAAATGGAGCAGACCGTGGAGCTTTCAGTCCCGCTGCATGTCAGCATTGAGGAAGGAATGAGCTGGGGGGATATGCACTGATGGTGTTAGGACTTACCGGCAGGTACTGTTCCGGTAAAAGCACCGTGGGCTCCCTGCTTCAGGAATACCGGTGGCACGTCATAGAGGTGGACGGGCTCGGTCATCAGGCGCTTGAAGAGCTGAAGCATGAAGTGACAGCACTGTTCGGTGAAGAAATTCTCAGCGGAGGCACCATTGACCGTTCCCGACTCGGACAGCTGGTATTCGGTAATTCCCGTAACCGGCTGCTCCTTGAATCGGTGGTGCATCCCTGGATGAAGCAGCAGTGCGAAAAACAGATCAGGAAGGATCAGGAAGCCGGGATAAACTCCGTGATCAATGCCGCCCTGCTGCATTATATGGAGCTGGACGGTCTGTGCGATCATGCCGTGTTTGTCCATGCCCCCCTGCTGCAGCGGTTCTACCGGGCAAAGTTTCGTGACGGAATAAATCTTTCAGATTTTTTCAAACGTGAAGGTGCACAGAAGCATATCCGCGTGTATAATGTCGCATGTAGGGGAGCTGTGTTCTGTATCCGCAATACCCGGGGACGGGAGTTTGTGCGGAAGCAGCTTGATGAGATGTTAAGGATTATTTCAAAAAAGGATTAACAGGTTTATGGCAAGCAAACGGGTACTTTGGATACTGCTGATAATTATCGTGGTGCTGATTCTGGTTGTAGGCGGTGCGATGTTGTATGTATATCAGCAGCCGGAAGAGCCGCCGGCGGTACCAGTGCCGGAGGAACCTGAACCCGAACCTGAACCTGAACCTGAACCTGAACCGATACCGGTTCCCGAAGCGCCGTCAGTTCAGAGACCTGAAACTCCCGTTCCCCCGAAGCCGGAGGTGCCTGAGGTTGTCTCACCCCTTCCCGAGGTTCCTGATGCTCCCAAGATCTCCCATGTCCGGCCGGTGCGGCCGGAGGCGCCGGTGGTGCGTCTGCCGAAGAAACCGGAAGCTCCGGTGGTGGAAATGCCCGTACCGGTTACCCCGCGTCCGCAGATCGGCGCAGGGGTGGAGCAGTACTGGCTGCTGTTCGGAATCTTTGACAACCGCCGTTCCGCGGAGCAGGCATACCGGGTTATTATCACAGAAGCAGTGGAACTCTATCCTGAATACATTGATGACATACCGGAGCCCTACCGGACCAAGATCAATGAACTTGAAGTTGCGGTGTGGAAAGAGGGGGATACCTATTTCCTGCAGGCCGGGTATGCCGATAATTTCGAGACGGCGGAAATGGGACTTGATTTTCTTGAACAGCGGCTTCAGGTTGAGGGAGCAAATATCCGGCTGGTCATTGATACCGGCAGGAACTAAAGAGACTTTTCCATCCACTGGATGCTGATATACCGGCCGAATTTCCTTCCTGCTTCGTGAAAGAGGCCCGCAGGACTGAACCCGAAGGAGTGATGCAGCGACATGGACGAGGGATTCGGCAGGGCGATGCAGGCATAGGCCCGATGCAGATCCTCTTCTGCAACTGCTTCAAATAATGCGGCATAGAGCAGTTTCCCGATCCCTGTATTCCGCTGATTCGGGGCGACATAGACGGTGGTCTCCACAGAGGTATGGTAGGCTTCCTTCGGGCGGAAGGGATTGGTTGCGGTGAACCCCGTTACCTGCTGCTGATCATCAACGGCGCACAGCAGCTTGTAGTGGCTGTCCCGGGGATGAGCATAGAACCACTCGGTCCGATCCTCAATGCTTTTCGGCTCAACGTCGAAGGTTGCGGTTGAATAGAGCACATATTCATTATAGATATCAGTGATCGCAGGCACGTCTGCCAGTTCAGCGTATCTGACGGTTATCATAAACGTATCCTACCGAGTTTTCCCTGTTATGGGAACCGGCGGGCAGTACCGCACCGATTCTTTGCATCGGAAGTTCTCTTCTCCCGGGAAATGATTTTCCCTGATTCACCATCCTATGATATGCTGTAAGTGTATCTATCAGCAAGGAGGACAGCTGTATGCAGGATTTTATCTATTACGTTCCCACCCGCATTCTCTTCGGAAGGACGAGCGAAGAGGAAATTGGTCCCCAGTCCCTCCGGCTCGGAGGCAAGGTGCTGCTGCATTACGGGGAAGGCAGCATTAAGCAGTCCGGGCTGTATGACCGGACCGCTGCTTCCCTGAAAACATCCGGGGTGGATTTCATCGAACTGGGAGGGGTGAAACCGAATCCCCGGCTTTCCCTCGTACAAGAGGGGATCCAGCTGTGCCGGGATGAAGGGGCCTCAGGCATCCTTGCCGTCGGAGGCGGCAGCGCCATCGACAGTGCGAAGGCGATTGCTGCGGGAGTTCCCTACGAGGGGGACGTCTGGGATTTCTACATCGGCAAGGCGCAGGTGAAAGAAGCCCTGCCGGTGGGCGTGGTGCTGACGATCCCTGCAGCCGGCAGCGAAGCAAGTCCGGCGACGGTGATCACCAATGAAGCGACAACGGAGAAGTACGGACTGCTCAGCGACCATCTTCGTCCGGTCTTTGCTGTGTTGAATCCTGAGCGGACCTTTACGCTTCCTCCGTACCAGACTGCCTGCGGGGCGGCTGACATCATGGCCCATGTCATGGAGCGCTATTTCACCAACGAGCCTCATGTCGCCTTTTCCGACCGGATGTGCGAAGCCCTGCTGAAAACCATGATTGAGCAGACCCCGAGGGTCATCGAAAATCCCGAGGATTATGACGCCCGGGCTGAAATCATGTGGGCCGGCACGATTGCCCATAATGATCTGCTCGGCAGGGGAAGGATTGAGGACTGGTCCTCCCACGATATCGAGCATGAGCTGTCGGCATTCTACGATGTCGCCCACGGAGCGGGGCTTGCCGTGATATTCCCCGCTTGGATGCAGTTTATCTATCAGGAAAAGCTCCCCAAGTTCCTGCAGTTCGCCCAGCGCGTATGGGACATCCCCTATACCGCCGGTGAGGAGGAGCGCTGTGCCCTGGAGGGAATCCGGAAACTGAAGGAGTTTTTCTCCTCCATCGGGCTGCCGGTGACCATCCGGGAACTGGGCATTACCGAACGGAACTTTGCACAAATGGCCGGCAAGGCGGTAAGAGGATCAACTCTGGGCAGTTTCCGTAAACTCACCAAGGCGGATGTGGCAGCTATTTATGAACTGGCGGAATAGGCTGCGATGAGCGCCTCTTTCACCTGTTCCTTGAATCCGTCCAGCGGCCCCTGGTACTGTTCTTCCATCTGCTGGCGGTGTTTGTTGAAGGTTTCAATGAACTCCGGGTCCTGATCCGGGGTCAGCTCCACCATGCTTCCGTACTGCTGCGCCAGCTGCTGCTGCTTCTGGCGCAGCCGCGGAGCAAACTGCTGCTCCAGGGATGAGCGCAGCTGCTGCAGCTGCTGCAGGAACTGCTGGAAAAACTGGTCCAGCTGGGCAAAATGCTCGGCTGCCTCATTGTCTTCAGTGAGGGACATCACGATTTCCTTGATCTCATCCAGCCGCTGGGAATAGGTCTCATCCTGGGGAAGAGAGATATTGGAAATGACCGCCTGGGCCATCCCTGAGATCAGATAGCGGCGTTCATTTCCGCTGTGCTTGTCCAGAGCCTCCTTGAGTTCATCCATGGACACGGCCTTTTCAAAAAGATGCTTTGAAATGAGCCGCTGCCCTTCCTTGGTCATAGCCTCTTCCTGTATTTTTTCGGGATTGCTTTCCACGGACTCGGTTTTTTCCAATGCGATTTCCATGGCAGATCGAATTCTTGACATGCCTTTTACTCCTTTCATGATACAGTATGTGTCTATAAGATATCTATTTCTCGGAATGCTTTCAAGCATGTCTGCAGAAAACTGCGCTGCAGCGGCCGCATGGTTGCCTCCCCCCGGGCCTCCGCGGTATCATAGCTGACAACGGAGGGTGAGCAGCTATGACAGAGTTGATCTTTTATCATGATGCGTATCAGAAGACCGGCAGCGCCCGGGTCAGGTCGGTCACTCAGCAGGGAACCCGGTGGGCGGTGCTGCTGGACCGCACCATCTTTTATCCTGAAGGAGGGGGACAGCCCGCCGACAAAGGGATGCTCGCTGGAATCCCCGTGGCGGACGTGCGCAGGGACGGGGATGAAGTCATCCACCTGCTTGATCAGGCGCCGCCCCTGGTCCCCGGGGACAGCTCCCTGCTGGAACTGGACTGGGGCCATCGGTATGATTTTATGCAGCAGCATACCGGTCAGCACATTATCTCCGGGGTGCTGCATCAGGATTTCGGCATCAGCACGGTTTCGGTGCATCAGGGGGATGAGGTTACTACCATCGAAACGGACTGTGCGGACCTTACAGAGGAACAGCTCTTTTCGGTGACCCTCCGGGTCCAGCAGATCATCGGAGAAAATCTACCGGTTGCCCCGAATCTGCTTCATGAATCTGATGCTCAGCTCAGCAAGCTGCGGAGGGAGCCGAAAGTATCCGGAACCGTTCGGGTCATCTCCCTCGGCGGATACGACCATGCAGCCTGCGGGGGCGTGCATCTGCGGTGTACCGGCGAGGTGCTTCTGGCAATGTGCACAGCCACCGAAAAGATCCGAGGCAGAATCCGTACTGCATGGAAGATCGGGGAACGGGCGCTGAGGGATTATCACCGGAAGCATCTCGCCCTCGAGCGGGCAGGGACCCTTTCGTCTGCTCCTCCCCTGGAAGTGCCTGACAGACTGGAGAAACTCCTGGAGGAGAACCTCAGCCTTGTCTATGAAAAAAATCAGCTGAAGCGGCAGCGTGCAGCAGATATGGTGCAGGGAATCTTCAGCCGCGGGGAGACGGCTGCAGGATACCGGGTAGCTCTTGAGTCGATGGAACTGGATGATCCGGAGCTGCTGAAACATCTGCCCGGGATGCTTCCCCCTGATTTTCCCAGCTTTTTCTGCCTGGCGGCGCTGGTCAACGGCGAGGTGCGCTGGTGCA
Organism: Spirochaetaceae bacterium; assembly: GCA_003559765.1. Taxonomy (GTDB): domain Bacteria; phylum Spirochaetota; class Spirochaetia; order PWKH01; family PWKH01; genus PWKH01. Next base: position 11,100 of record PWKH01000146.1, on the reverse strand, counting down.
TCGCCGCAAGCCCTTCCCTCAAGCTGCCCTTTCAGCAGATCAGATCCGAGCTGCTGCCGCTCATAGAAGGGAAGGGAGGAGGAAAACCTCCTTTCTGGCAGGGGGCCGGAAAGGACCCGTCGGGTACGGAATCATTTTTGTATCAGCTTCGCGAATTCATTGTTTCATACATCAGAAGGAGTGACAATGAAGCGGAAGAGAACGGGTGAAGAGGATGACCGTGACCTGCTGTTTGATCTCATGAAAAAGGGGCTGATCATTACCGGCATCCTGCTGGCAGTGTATATCATCATATACGTACTGGCGGTAGACACCCTCCATAGGTGGGGATTGTGGCTGAGCGGCTCCTTCGGATACGGAGGTCTGGCGCTGTTCACCCTCGTCGTCGACACCTTTATCCTGCCGACTTCGGTCGATGTGATCTTTCCCTTTGTCATCGGCTGGTCCCCTCTTCCGCTGATTCTTGTCATGAGTACCGGATCAGCTGCGGGGGGATTTACCGGCTACTGGATTGCCCGCTCCTTTAACCGGCTGCCCGCGGTTCACCGGTCGGTGGAAAAATACCGGGAACAGAATGAGCGCCTGATTAACCGGTACGGAGCATGGGCGGTTGCCATTGCAGGCTTCACTCCGGTACCCTTCTCCACGATCTGCTGGACTGCCGGACTCATGCAGGTACCCCCAGGGTGGGTGGCCTTTGCCTGCCTGTCCCGATTCCCCCGCATGGCGGTGTACTACCTTGCCATCAGCGGCGGCATCAGCCTATTCATATAACCGCAGGATCTCCTCCAGCTCTGTCCCCTCTGCAGCATCCGCCGGGGTGATGCCGGAGGAGTTTGTCTTCAGGGGGTCGGCTCCCCGGTCCAGCAGCCAGATGACCGCATCCGCATTGCTGTGTTCCACAGCATAGTGAAGGGGGGTGTTCCCCATTTCATCGGTGACCGACACTTCCTGACCCAGAATCCATGCAAGGGTATGTCTCGGCCGGTTCAAGGCGGCATCAATTACTGAAACCCCCTCGCTGTCGCTCATAAAGATATCCGCACCATGGGTGATGAGAACTTCCGCAGCCTCCCGGTGGAGATGCAATACAGCGAGGTGAAGCGGTGTTTCCAGGTGGTTGTTCCTGCTGTCTACGGAGCTGCCCAGTTTGATCATCCGCTCAAGGGTGCTTCGGGATGCGTGCCTGGATACGGCAATATGCAGGGGCGTATTGCCTGCATGGTCCCGCCGCATGACTGCACCGGTTTCCATCAGCCAGGTGACCTGCTCCGGTCCCAGTTTGACGGCAAGGGTAAGGGGAGTTTCGCCGCTGCGGTTTCTGGCATGGATGTCGGCTCCCCGGTGAATCAGATCTATGACCAGCGGCCGGTCCCGGTGCAGGACAGCTCCGTGGAGCGGGCTGTTTCCCTGGGGGTCGGCGGCGTGGATGCTGCTGCTGAAGGATGCCAGCTGCCGGGCCGAATCAGTAATGCCGTATCCGGCTGCCGAGAGCAGGGGAGTCATCCCTCGGCTGTTGCGGATATCAAGGGAGGCCTGGAATTCGTGGAGAGTCCTGATCATCTGGGGGTCATCAGCTTCCACCGCCAGATGCATGGGGGTATTTCCGTCGTCATTCCTCGCATTGGGAAACGCACCGGCCAGGAGAAGCAGTCTGGCTGCCCGGGTTGCCCCATGGAGGGCGGCTTCATGGAGCGGGGTGTTTCCAGTTTCATTGCGGCCTTCCAGGGGGACGGAGCTCCAGATAAACAGCTGCAGCATGGGAACATCATTTCGGCGTGCGGCAATATGGACTGCCGATTCTCCCTCAGCACCCCGGTCCAGCAGGTCAGCGCAGATATCGAGAAACCCTCCCCGGGCGGCAAGCAGGAGTGGAGTCTCGCCCTCCGGGCCGGCGGTATAGAGCAGCTCGTCGGTTATCACCTTGGCCGTGCAGGCAGCGCCCTGTCTGAAGGCAAGCTCAAACGCGGTGAGCCCGGTATCAGTCCGCCGGAAGGGATCCGCCCCATGGGAGATCAGCAGCTCTGCGGCGGCGCATCGGCCGTGCTTCAGGGCCAGATGCAGGGGAGTATCCCCGAATCTGTTTGCCCGGTATGCCGCCGCCCCCAGGGAAAGCAGCAGTTCAATGACAGACTGTTCCGCACCCGCCGAAGCGGCCAGGTGCACCAGGGTATTCCCGTCTCTGTCAGTATCCAGGATGTGAGACTCCGACAGCAGCCGGGACAGCGTTTCGGGACTGCTGAGCAGGATTTCTGTCACAGGGGCATTCCCATCCAGGTCTTCGGCATGGATGTCGGAGCCGCGGGCAGTCAGCACCCGGGCGGTCTCATAGGCCTGACGGGTAACAGCCGTCAGCAAAGCGGTACGTCCCTGAATGTCCTCTGCATCGGGACTGCTGATGTACTCAAACAGCATCTCCGTGATTCCTGCGTCATCGCTGTGGGCTGCCGCGGTATGCAGCGGAGTCTTTCTCTCCCGGTTTGACGCGTCGGCCGGTGCTCCTGAACGAAGCAGGATACGGATCATCTCAGCATCTCTGTGATTCCGGAGGGCAAGATGCAGGGGGGTGTCTCCTTCTGCATCCTGCGCTGCGGGGTCTGCGCTGCCGTCGAGCAGCAGTTCGAGGATGTCCCGGTGCCCGGCTGCAGCAGCTGTATGCAGGGCTGTGCGGTAGGCCTCATCCCGGGCTTCGATGTACGCTCCCTGGTCAAGCGCATACGTTATCACTCCGGAATGATCATTTTCGGCGGCAATGTGGAGGAGCGAAACCCGGCGGTCGAAGCGGTAATCCCATGTCCCGGCTCTGAAGACATCAAAAACATAACGGTATGCATCTGCTGAAGGCGGTGCACTGCCGTGCAGCACCAGCACATGGGCTGTGCGCAGATGGGCGGTGCTCTCCGGTCGGGTAAAGGAGAGATCGACCGGCAGGGTGCCGTCATCAGCGGCTGCATTCACATAGGCCTGTCTTTCCAGGAGGAGGGAAGCAGCATCAAAAGCCCCCATCTCTGCAGCGGTATGAAGCAGGGTGACTCCGTCATCTGAGGAAACATGGGCATACCCGGCATCAAGCAGCGGTCCGATAAGGTCCTCACCTGTTTCAATCAGTTGCTTCGCCGCGGTTGTTCCTGCATGGTCAGGCATAAACAGAAGCCTGCCGCCTCCGGAAAGGATATCGATGAGGCGGGGATCCCGGGCAAGGTGGACCGGAAGCCTGCCGGAGCTGTCCCGTGCTTCGAGGCTGGCGCCGCTGCGGATAAGCGCGCGTGCGGCATCTGCCCGTCCTGCATAGGCTGCAAAATGCAGGAGGGTTCTGCCCTCACTGTCAGCGGCATCTGCCGGAGCTTCCTCCCAGAGGATCTGCTGCTGGAGCGCATCAGGATCATTTTCCTCGATAAATCTGTGCAGCTGCTCCAGCTGCGGGTCTTTGACCTCGGGTATGTAGGACTCGCTGTTGACCGAAAGCAGTGCTGTACACAGGATAATGACTAAAGCTGATATACGGATCGGTATTGCCATGGACACCAGTATATACGAAAAAAGGCAGTACCAAAAGGTTTGATACTGCCTTCTCTATATGATCCCTGCACCGGCTGAGCCGGAAGCGGGGGGGATGTCTCTCATGAACTCAAGTAATCACTGATGATTCCGGCAATATGAACTGCCCTGGCTGAAGCATCCCCAATATATACGGATGCGTCGAGAAAATCAAGTACCTCCCGGCGGTTCAGATATGCGGTTATGCGGGGATCCCCGGAGAGCAGTTCCCCCAGGGGATTGCCGGACCCCTCCTGGAGGCTTCCCCATGCCTGGATGCAGTGCTCCCGGATCACCTCATGCATATCCTGCCGGTCGGCTCCTTTCCGGCTGAGCTCCATGAGCAGCCGTTCGGTTGCCGCGAAAACCCCGTAGTCCTCCAGGTTGCGCTCCACCGCTCGGGAGTGGATCTGCAGATCGGCAAATATCCCGCCGGCAGTCCGGAGCATCTCATCCACGGCAAGGAACGCTTCGGGGATCATGATCCGGCGGTTGGCCGAATCATCCAGGGTCCGCTCCAGCAGACAGTGAGCTGCATTGTCCCATGCAATCGAAGGCAGTGAGGCGACGAACCGCGCCAGAGAATCGATGTTCTCCGACTTGATGGGATTGCGCTTGAATGGCATCGCCGATGAACCGACCTGTTTTTTCCCGAAGGGTTCGCTCCATTCCCCGAAGGGGGGGGACTGCAGCAGCCGGAGGTCGAAGGCCATTTTGTAGAGGGTAGCCGAAATTCCGGCCAGTGAGTTTACCAGCAGCCAGTCCTGCTTCCGGGGATACACCTGGGTTGCCGCTTCATACGCCTCCAGCCCCAGCGCATTCATCACCCGCTCTTCCAGGTCCCTCGGGCTCATCGGGCTGTCGGAGAGCAGTTCACCGTATGAAGCACTGGTCCCTACGGCCCCCTTCAGGCCTTTCCCTTTGAGCATATCATGAACCCGCTGCACTTCACAGCAGTCAGCCAGCAGGTCCTGACCGTACTGTGCCAGCCGGTAGCCGATGGTGGTCGGCTCCGCCGGCTGCAGATGGGTGAACGCCATGGACGGCACATGGGCGTAGTCGCTGATGAGCCGGGAGAGATCAGACAGCAGGGCCTGCAGCTGTCTGATGAGCACCGACAGGGCATCTTTCTGGCGCATCACCTCCACATTGTCCAGGGCATCCATGCTGGTTGCCCCGAGATGGATGATCCTTCCCCCCACGGGACACTGTTCAGCAAAGGTCTTAATCTCTGCCATCAAATCATGTCTGATCTCCGCTTCTATTTCGGAGGCCCGGGCAATATCGATCTGGTCTGCATGGGCCTTGAGATCATCCACTTCTTCCTTCGAGACAATACCTGCTTCCTGCTGAGCTGCGGCCAGGGCAATCCAGAACCGGCGGAGCAGCCGCCGCTTGTGCTCCTCGCTCCAGATGGTCCGCATCTCCTTTGAGCCGTAGCGCCAGCTGAAGGGCGATATGTAGGTTCCGTGGGTGAAACCGCTTTGATCATTCGATGACATGGGGTTTACTCCTTTATCAGCAGCTGTTCCCGTTCAGGTCCGACTGAAACAATGTTCACCGGAGCTCCTGTGAGTTCCTCAATCCGCTCCAGATACGCCTTTGTCTGCCGGGGCAGATCATCCCAGCTTCTGGCTTTGGTGGTGTCGCACTGCCATCCTTCCCACTGTTCATAGACCGGTTCAGCGATATCCTGCTGGGACGTCTCGGGAACATAGTCAATAGTCTCGCCGTTTATGGTATATGCCCGGCAGATTTTTATGGTCCTGAAGGTGTCCAGCACATCGATCTTTGTTACGGCAATTTCGGTAAAGCCGTTGAGCCAGCAGGAGTATCCTGCTGCTACCGCATCGAACCATCCGCACCGCCGCGGCCGGCCGGTGGTGGCGCCGAACTCCTGGCCGACTTCCCGGAGCTTCTCTCCTTCTGCATCGAAGAGCTCCACCGGAAAGGGTCCCCCGCCGACTGAGGTGGAATAGGCTTTCACGATGCCGACAATCCGGTCGATTCGTCTCGGGGAGATGCCCGCCCCGGAGCAGGCGCCCCCGGCGGTCGGATTTGACGAGGTGACATAGGGATAGATGCCCCAGTCCAGATCCCGCATGACCCCGAGCTGTCCCTCAAGGATGACCTTCTTCCCGCTGAGCACCGCATCCCGCAGGAGAGGCAGAGAATCGATGATCTGGCCGCCGAACTCCTCTCTCCAGGAGGCGCACAGATCCATTAACGCTTCGATATCTGCTTCAGGAAGACCGTAGTAGGCCAGTTGCCGGTTTTTCTGCGGAAGAAGCATTTCCAGCCGAGTTCTGAGCCGGTCCGGTTCGAGGATGTCCGCTGCACGGATACCGACTCTGGCTGCTTTGTCCGAATACACGGGGCCGATGCCCCGCTTTGTGGTGCCGATCGCCCATTTTGAGGATTTTTTCTGTTCCTCCGCTCCGTCGAGCTGACAGTGGTACGGCATGATCAGATGTGCCCGCTTGTCTATCCTGAGGTTGTCCCCGGCAAGTCCGGAGGCTCGGACCCCCTCAAGTTCCTCCTTCATGGTGGAGAAGTTCACCACCGTGCCGGCGCCGACCAGGCATAGTGTGTCGGGATTGAAAATTCCCGACGGTATGATATGAAGGGCAAATTTCCCGTAGGAATTGATCACCGTATGGCCGGCGTTATCACCGCCCTGAAACCGGATGACCATATCGGCATCCTGGGCCAGGTAGTCTACAATTCTTCCCTTCCCTTCATCGCCCCATTGGGCTCCGACAATCGCGGTCACACTCATAGGACCTCCTGTGGTCTCGTGATTATTTTTTCAGATAGTGCTGCCTTGCACATTCGTCATGTTCTTCGATATCCGGGGCATCCCAGGGATAGCGGATCCATCGGTCTTCTACGTCAAATGCGGCAAAGTAGCGGGTGATTGCTTCGGGAAATCGCGCCCCCTTTGCCTTCTGCTTGTTATGGATCACCAGCACGGCAATCTCTTCGGGATCATGGGACAGCAGCTCCTCAAGGCAGTAGCTCAAGGTCACCCTGGTGTCGTCAACTTCATCAATCAGCAGGATCTTCTTGCCCGCAAGTTTCTGCTGCACTTCATCGATCCACTGAATTTTCTGGGGAGAGTCCATGGGAATGTTGTCAATACCGTAGTAGGATATTCCCACTGCATAGATCGGCCGGTTGATGAAAGTCTTGAGAATCCGTGCAGGTATGAACCCCCCTGATCCGATGGCGACAATCACATCAGGATCGAAGTCCGACTCGATCACTTTGCAGGCCAGACGCTTCACCGCTTTGTGGATGTCGTTGTAGGTGACATAGATTTTTGTGTCCATTTCTGCTCCGTTTTGCTGGTTGACCGGATTTCCGGTACAGCTTATTCACCAGGGCGCATTTCTGCAATGTAGGGAAGGGTTCTGTGTTTCTCGCCGAAGTCCAGACCGTATCCGACCACCCATACATCAGGGATTTCAAATCCGAGGTAGTCCAGCTTGATGTCAACCGAAAGCCGATCGGGCTTGCTCAGCAGTGCGGCCGTTTTCAGTGACGCTGGCTGGCGGGTTTCGAAGTTCCGTTTCAGATAGTCCAGGGTGTAGCCGCTGTCGAGGATGTCCTCTACAATCAGCACATGCTTCCCCGCCAGATCTTCCCGGACATCCATGATCAGCCGCACATTACCGGTGGACAGCGTTTTCCCGCTGTCATAGCTGGAGAGGGCAATAAAATCTACGGTATGGGGGACGGAGAGCTGTCTGCACAGATCAGCTGCAAAAATGAACGCTCCCTTGAGCACCCCCACCACAACGAGCTCTGCCCCGTCCGGACAGTCTTCAGATATGCGGCGTGAAAGCTCACTGACTTTTCGTTCAATGGTGTCCGCGTCAATCAGTACGCGGATGAGATCCTCACTGAGCGGCGGAATTGTTATTGATGGCATGACCGTTCCTTCCCGTGATGGTACCCTCTTCTTACCGGATATCAGCGGTAGATGTCAAGCCTGAAGCTCCGGGAATCCCCGGTTTTCAGGGGTTTGACCTGCCGAAACGGTGAAAATTCAGGCGAAAATTCTGCATACCTATTTAATAACATCCAAAAATATTGTATATTTATGCATTAACAGTGCATATTTTGGGGGATATATGGAAAAACACGAACTGCTGCTCACCGAACAGCAGGCGATGCTTGAACTGAGTGAACAGGAACTGGCCGAGCTGTCCGGCGAAATTCAGGTCATGCTTGAGCACATGGCGGTGATGGATGAGGTGGATGCGGATGATCTTGAGCCTACCACACATGCGCTTTCCCCGGAGGATGCAGTCATGCGCAGGGACCAGCCGGAAAGCGACATGCAGCGCCGCAGTTTTCTGCTCAAGCAGGCTCCTGAACTGGACGGGACTGCGGTCAAGCTGCCGAAGGTGATGCTATGAAATACGAACCGTGGAAGGCGCTTACCGCTTCTGATCAGACTCGAAGGGCCTATCAGGAGGCGCTTGTCCGGGCGGACAGCGAAATCTCCTCTCTGCTGCAGATAGATACGGAATGCGGAGCTGAGGACTGCCGCTTTGATGCTGATTCCTCCCTGGCGGGGGTTCCCTTCAGTGTGAAGGACAATATTGCTGTCCGGGGATTTCAGTTCAGCTGCGGCTCAAACATTCTTAAAGGACTCACCGCCCCGTATACCGCAGCTGCGGTGCAGCGGCTTCTCGATATCGGGGCGCTGCCGGTGGCAAAGACCAACATGGATGAATTCGGCATGGGGTCTGCGACGGAAAATTCCGCCTTTCAGATGACCCGGAATCCCTGGGATACCGGGCGGGTGCCCGGCGGTTCAAGCGGCGGGTCAGCCGCATCGGTAGCTGCAGGGCTGGTGCCCTTTTCCCTCGGCAGCGATACCGGAGGGTCGGTACGCCAGCCGGCGGCTTTCTGCGGGATCTACGGACTGAAGCCCACCTACGGCAGGATTTCCAGATACGGTCTGGCAGCCTACGCCTCTTCCCTGGAGACCGTCGGGCTGCTCAGCGGAGATATTGATCTGCTCCAGGAAGTGTTTGCAGCGGTCAGCGGCCGGGATTCCGGCGATCAGACCAGTAATTCCATTGCACCGCTGAACAGACCGGAAGAGAACACTCCAGTTGCCGCGGTGCTCAGCGGTATGGAGGGAGTCACTCCCGAAATTGCACAGGGATGCAGACAGGCGGCAGAGGCGATGCGGTCTCTCGGATGGGAGGTGAAGGAGGCATCACTTCCTTCACTGAAGTATGCGGTGTCTGCCTACTATACCATCGCCATGGCTGAGGCAAGCGCCAACCTCGCCCGGTATACGGGAATCCGATACGGGTACCGCAGCAGCCGGGCTGTCTCTCAGGAGGAGCTGGTGCGCAAAACCCGGAATGAAGCCTTCGGCAGGGAAGTGAAACTGCGGATCCTGCTGGGCACCCATGTGCTCCGTTCAGGATTTCAGGATCAGTACTATATTAAAGCCCAGAAGATCAGAACCCGCATTCGAGGCGAGTTTGATCAGATTTTTTCTCAGGCAGATATGATCCTGATGCCGGTATTTCCGGTGCAGGCTTTCGAGGCTGCCTCGGGCATGACGCCGCTGCAGCAGAAAATCGCCGACCGGTTTACCCTAACGGCAAATATGGCAGGAATACCCGCGCTGGCATTTCCTGCGGGACTGCAGGATGGACTTCCTGCGGGGATGCAGCTGCTGGGGCCTGCGGGCAGTGATGAGCTGCTGATGCACTATGCCCGATGTCTGCAGGAGGTGCTGCCGAAGGATCCGCTGCCGCTTCGGCTGGACCCCCGGGAGGTGCTTCATGGCTGATGTATTCATCGGACTGGAAATCCATATCCAGCTCTTGACCCGTTCAAAGGTGTTCTGCAGCTGTCCCGCCGATTTCGGCCGGGAGCCGAACACCAATGTCTGCCCCGTCTGCCTCGGATATCCCGGGGTGCTTCCGGTGCTCAACCGGGAGGCGCTGCAGCAGGCATATATGACCGGACTGGCGCTTCACTGCACCATGGCGCAGCGGGCGCTGTTTGACCGGAAGAACTACTTCTATCCTGATATGGCGAAGAACTACCAGATATCCCAGTTCAGTCATCCCCTCGGGGTGAACGGATGGATAGAATTTGATACCCAGGGGGAGCGCAGACGGATCCGTATTCACGACATCCATCTTGAGGAGGATGCAGGGAAGATGATCCATACCGCCGAGGGAGCCCAGCTTGACTACAACCGGGCAGGATGCAGTCTCCTTGAAATTGTGACTGAACCCGACTTCTCCTCGGGAAGGGAGGCAGAGGAGTTCCTTCAGGCATTCCGGACCATGGTGCGGTTTCTGGGGGTATGCAGCGGCAATATGGAGGAGGGCTCCCTGCGCTGTGATGCCAATGTTTCGGTCAACCATCCCGGGAAGGGACTGGGCACCAAGGTGGAGATCAAGAACCTCAACTCATCCCGGTTTGTGCGCAAGGCCCTGGAATATGAAATCCGGAGACAGTCCAGACTGCTGCGGACCGGACGAAAAATAGTTCAGGAGACCAGGCTGTGGGATGAGAAACGGGGACGGAGCGAATCCATGCGGACGAAGGAGGAGGCCCATGACTACCGGTATTTCCCTGAACCCGATCTGCCCCCCTTCTGGCTTGATGAGCGGTTCGTACAGGAGGCTGAAGACCGGATGACCGAGCTTCCTCTGCAGGTGTTTGACCGGTATCTGCGGGAGTATCAGCTGCCGGAGGATACAGCCCGGTACCTTGCAGAGGAGCGTTCCCGCTGCCGGTTTTTTGAACAGACCATGGAGTATTATCATCATGCAAAAACCGCCGGATCCTGGATCAAGGAGGAGCCGGCTGCGGTCGGCGGTCCTGAGTCAGGCCGGGTGACCCCGGAGCACTTCGCCGGACTGCTGAAGCTGTGTGATGAGAAAGCGGTTACGGTGCAGCAGGCCAAGGAGGTCCTGCGCCTGATGGGCGAAACCGGGGATGCTCCGGAGGCAATCATTGAACAGGAGCAGCTTCAGGGAGGAGTTGCCGAGGACGAGCTGAAGGCGATAATTGAATTGGTAATATCCCGGCACCCGGATACGGTGAAGCAGATACATGACGGGAATGTGAAGGCGGTCGGATTTCTTATGGGCAAGGTAATGCAGGAGAGCAGAGGAGCGGCAGACCCCCTGCAGGCCAAAGCATACCTGCTGGAAGCAATGGGAATATCCGAAGCAGATTAAAACAAATACATGGAGAGCCTATGAGACTGTACAGAACACACACATGCGGCGCCCTGCGGGCAGATGACATCGGAAGGGAAGTGGTGCTAAACGGCTGGGTGGCGAACTACCGGGACCATGGAGGGGTGACATTTATCGATCTCTATGACCGCTGGGGAATCACCCAGGTGGTGTTTAATCCCGAGGAATCGGGGGAAGTACATAAGGCTGCCCATACGATCCGGGGGCAGTATGTAATTGCTGCGGCGGGTATCGTCCGGCGGCGTCCTGGGGGCATGGAAAATGCGAACCTTGCTACCGGCGAAATTGATGTCTACGTAAAGGATTTTGA
>PWKH01000103.1 GCA_003559765.1 Spirochaetaceae bacterium | reverse complement strand
TCCAAGATCTTTTAGGTGGTCAAGAATCTGTTCACGCTGGACTTCTGCTTCATGAATCGTTTGCTCGAGTGTGGACATGGCTTTCTCCTTATTGAAGTATATAATACTACAAGACTACCATAACTCATCACATAACACAATCTTTTTAACAATAAAGACCTGCACCCTTTGCAGAAAAATCTGTTGATAGTCAAGGTCATATGCGATACAATTCCTAAATGATGAAAAAGACCCTTCTAACCGGATTGATACTGCTTTGCGCCTGGGGAGTACTTCTGTCTGTAGATCAGGACCAGCTTCAGCAGCTTCCTGATCTGCAGGCCGGCGGAACTTCCGGAACGGACCAGGAGCTCAGCTCTATTGAGCGCTCTTACCGTGATATCGGAATTGAACAGGCGGAAGAACTGAAACAGTACGGATATGAACTTTTCGGGGCCTGGCAGCCGCCTTCTGTCGGTCCTGTAGGACGGGAGTATATCGTCGGTCCCGGTGATGTGCTCAGAATGTATATCTGGGGTGATCCGGTGGAGTTCGGAGATCTGGAAAGCACCTACGAAATTCCGGTGGAAGAGGACGGCAGGATATTTTTCCCCCCCCTCGGAAGGATTTCTGTCTGGGGAAGCTCAATTGAGCGGGTAACCAGCATCATCACCGATCAGCTCCGCAGGCGTTTCAGCGGCTTTGAAATAGATATTGTTCCTGCTGAGATACGCCAGTTTCCCGTGTTTGTCAGCGGATTTGTCCATAATCCCGGAGTGGTGACTGTCACCAGTCTCTGGTCAGTATTAGATGTGCTCACCCAGACCGGAGGCGTGACAAAGGAAGGCACCCTCCGGAATATCCGCATCACCAGAAGAGACGGGGAGACAGAGACGGTTGATTTGTACAACCTCTTTATCTTCGGCAGGGGAGAAATGCCGAAAATCCAGGAGGGGGACGTTATCAACGTGACTCCTGTCGGTAAAGTTGCCGCTGCCGGCGGTGAGGTCGTCCGTCCCGGAATTTATGAACTGACCGACGGCGAGACCGTAGCGGATGTTCTGGAGTTTTCCGGAGGAATCCGGCTCAGCGGTGCCCGGGAGCGGGGGACGCTGCTGCGCCGGGAGGGTGAGGATTATGCAGTCTCTGAAGGAAGCGTGCTCCATGAGCAGTTTCTTGCCTCCCCGATTGAACACGGGGATCTGCTGCTGTTTGCTGTCGGTGCTGCCGCCCGGGCGAACTTGATCACGGTGAAGGGGCATGTGCTCTTTCCCGGGGTGTACTCCCTAACGGAAACACCTGTGCTGTCGGAGCTGCTGGAAAAAGCGCGGATCCGCCCTGATACTGATCTGAGTTTCGGAACCATTGAACGGGCCTTTCCTGAACCTGGAGAGGATGCCTATATCGTTTTCAATCCGAGGGAAGTACTTGACCCGGAAAACGACATAGACTACCAGCTCAATTTCCGGGATGCCGTTGAACTGTTCAGAAAAGAGGTAACCCTTCCGAAACCGCCGATTCAGGTTTTCGGCGATATTCCCGGCGGGCTTGCGGCATATCGGGAGGGGATCGCCCTGCTAGATGTGCTGTCAAACAAGGAAGTACCCTCCCCTGCTCACTATCAGGCGCGGGTGATCCGCGACGGAAGGACCATCGATCAGGTGCTGCTGCGGGATCTTCTGGTACGGGGGGATCTGCAGAAAAATCTCCCCCTTCAGCCGGGGGATAAGGTATTTGTCGTAAGGAATGAAGAGGCTGTCTATGATGAGGGTACCGTCAAAGTGCTCGGCACGGTGGAGCGGCCGGGAGTTTTTGAAATTACTTCAGGAATGCGCCTCTCCGATGCGCTGGAGCTGGCCGGAGGATTCGGAGACCGGGCATATCCCCAGGGCATGGTCGTCGTCCGTGAATCCCTGAGGGAGCAGCAGCAGCGGCAGTTCGAGCAGTCAGCATCCATGCTGGAAAAGCAGATCGAGCAGTTTGCCCAGGCGATTGCTGCACAGTCGCTGAGCGATGATGTAAAATTCACCCTGCAGTCACAGATTGTGCAGCAGCAGAGTATCCTTGACCTTGCCCGGGAGCGTTCTGATGACGTCTTCGGGCGGATTGCCATGGGTATCGGGGACATACAGAGTCTTGATGAGATCCGGGGCACCGTTGACGATATCATCCTTGAGGACGGCGATTTTATCAAGATTCCGACGATTCCGGGATATATTGCGGTGATGGGTGATATCCACAGCGGGATAGCGGTTCCCTATGATCCAGACCAGACCGTCCGGGGGTACCTTGACGATGTTGGAAGCATTGATACCCGGAATCAGAAGATTATGATCATGAAGACCAACGGAAAGATCATCCATGGAGAGCGGACGTTCTTCGGCGGCACAACCCTGGCCAGAGAAACCCTGGATCCAGGGGACCTCATCTTCGCGCAGCGGGAGATCAGGATTCCGTCGGGAATTACCTTCAGAAACAGCTTTATGGAGATTGTAGAATCGGTAGCTAAGTTAGCTCAAGCGATAGTTCTATCAGACCAGGCTATTGATGTGATTTTTTAACAGCAAACGGATAAAATCAGAAATACAGAGCCGGCTTTTCAGCCGGCTCTGCAGCAGTGTATGCAAGCAATTACTGAATCTGTACGATGACCCGTCTTGTTCTCGGTCCGTCACCCTCATAAAGATAGATTCCCTGCCAGGTTCCCAGGACCATTTCCCCTTTGACAAGCGGAACGGTCACGGAAAAACCCATAAGACTCGCCTTGATATGCGCAGCGGAGTTTCCTTCTGCATGGGCATATCCGTCTTCAAAGGGCACCATCTTGTTCAGTTCCCTGATCATGTCAGCCTTAACATCTGGATCAGCATTCTCATTGATGGTAACTCCGCAGGTTGTGTGAGGTACAAATATGATGCAGGAACCCTCTTCGACATCCGACTCATGAACAATACTGCGCACCTGAGCTGTAATGTCAGCCAATTCCACCTGGTGTTTCGTGTCCACGGTAAATTGTTTTGCCATGACAACGCTCCTTTACCTCAGTTCCTCGAGCGCTCTCTTCAGGGTCTCATCATATTCGAGGTTGTATACGGGCGGAAAGTCCATTCTGCGGTAGTATTCATCCATCAGCATCATCCG
>PWKH01000038.1 GCA_003559765.1 Spirochaetaceae bacterium | reverse complement strand
TGCACATTGCTGTCGGCCAGCCGGTTGAGAAACCGCTGCCACCAGTTCCGGCCGATATAGGCTTCCGGATCATCTTCAAAGGTCTTCCTGCAGGGTTCACAGCAGAAATGGAACCTTCTCACATCGATATCTGAATAATATACTGACTTCATTTCATCTACGGCATGGCCGCACACAGGATCCCGTTTCATAGGTGGCCTCCTTGCTCTCACTACTCATACCCCATAGGGGTATGGGGTATATGGTATCACCATTTTTTCCCCTTTTCAACCCCCTTGTCTGTTCAAAAGCACATGAGTTGGTATGTGCAGGAAAGCTTGAGTGCTGGATTGCCGTGACTATACTGAAGCAGAGACGACCCGGTCCCGCCCCTGATCTTTCGCTCGGTACAGCGCCGCATCAGCGGACAAGATGAGCTCCTCCCGGGTGGTTCCGTGATCTGGAAAGAGTGCTATTCCCTGAGACACGGAAACTGCAGTCAGTTCTTCACTGCGGTACGAAAGCTCAAGCTGCTTCAGCTCAGTCCGAAGCAGTTCCGCAGTCTGCTCCACTGCAGCCTGATCTGCATGGGGAATCACGACAGCAAATTCATCTCCGCCGAGACGGCAGACAATGTCGGCAATATCTGTCTTCTGACAGAGCAATGATCCGATCCGCCGGAGCAGATCATCTCCTGCCGCATGACCAAGACGGTCATTAAACTGTTTAAAAAAGTCAATATCCATGAGAATGAGCCCGATGGGAAGCTCTTTCTGAGCCGCCCGCTGAATTTCATATTCCAGGGTTGCTTCAAAATACCGCCGATTAAACAGTCCGGTAAGATGGTCCCGAATCGTCAGCTCCTGAAGTTCCTCATGCTGTGAAGCAATCAGCTTCAGATGGCGGGCAACCATGTAATTGGCGGCAATGCTTAACAGCGAAATGATGCAGATAAAAGCCAGGAAGCTCGGCCAGTTGACCAGCAGAGAAGCAGGAGAGTACGCCACCACCAAGATCAGTGCTGCAAACTGAACGGATGCAAGTATTCCGGTAAACAGCAGCGGAAACAGCATGCTGGACAGCAGTACGGAAACTGAAACATAGATGAGGGGAAAGAAATCTCCCAGGAACACCCCCGGATCAAGCACGAGAGATCCCCACGGTCCGATGATTGCTGCTGCAACAGTGCATGCGGCTGAAGGAGTTGTATATCCAATACGGTTGAGAATAACTGCTGCTGAAAGCAGTATAAGAATTACCACGATCAGCGGCGGGTAGACAGAACGGTGCAGACCGTCCTGAGGGGTAACTGCAAGCACTAAGACCAGAGCACTGCCTGCAAGCACGATCAAGATCGGCTGCAGCCAGGCGAGCAGACGTTTTCTGATATCAGGCGGTACCGTTACTATCTTCTGTTTCCGTATCTCCATAGAAATACCAACTGTTTTATGCATTCAGCATGAAGGGAACGCGGTTTCATTTTACCTGAACATGGCCGTCAGATCAAATAGGTCAGAAGCTTTCCCTGGCTATAAACCAGACAGCTGGCAGACTAATCTTTGCTGTTTCAGAATACCCTACCGCAGTCAACCAGGAGGCTCTGCCCGGTGATGCTGTCGGTTCTGCAGAACAGAATCACCGCTTCTGCAGCATTGAGCTTATCGACATCTTTCTTCAGCACCGAGGCTTCAATTGATTTTGCAACATGGTCCTTGGTGAGGTTCCCGGTATTCCTGGTCCCGAGCATCAACCCCGGGGCTACATCGTTTACCAGAATATCAGGAGCAAGGCCGACAGCCAGGCATTTGGTCAGATGCACCAGGGCGGCCTTGGATACCGAATAGGCTATGGAGCTTCCCAGGGGCTGATGACCTGCCACGGATGATATCGTCACAATTCTTCCGCCGCCTTGTTTCCGCATATATTCTGCCGCTTTCCGCGCGGCCAGATAGGGGGAGGTGAGGTTAAAGTTGATAATATGCTCCCAGATATCTTTATCGAGGGCGTCGGTATCAGAAAACGGAACTGTCGTCTTGAAGGCCGCATCAAGCACCAGGATATCTACTCCGCCGAAGGTCTGCACAGCATACTCAAACATTCGGTCAATCCCCTCCTCGGTAGTGATGTCAGCCTGTACTGCCGTGGCTTTAGTGCCGGTTTCGCTGAGCTGCTCTGCATAGCTCCATGCCGTCTCCTCCGATTTCAGATATACCAGACATACATGCACCCCTTCCCGGGCCAAAGCTCTGCATATTTCATATCCGAGACCGCCGGTACCGCCGGTGACTACTGCTGTTTTTCCTCGTAAGTCCATATTTCTCCCTCTGCCGCAAGTGCAGCAATGCATCACGAATCAATCTGCTGATATCGTCTGGAGATTCTCATCCCTGCTGAATAGACATCCTGCAGACGAAGCTTCGTGGTTCCGCTGCAGAACATCACCCTGTCAAATTACAGCGTCTACCCTATCACCCGTAACTGTTTCTGCATATCCTCAAGCTGAACAATTCTGCCGAAATTCTGCAAGTCGGCGCAGTCCATGGAACAGGCAGGCGAAGTCGAGAACAGCTGAATCTGCAGCTTGACATAAATAAATTTATATATTATGAATTAAGTAATATTAATATCTTCGGGGCGAGGTGCAAGTCCTCACCGGCGGTAAAGCCCGCGAGCCGAAAGGCATGACTTGGTGTGATTCCAAGGCCGACAGTAACAGTCTGGATGAGAGAAGATAGTGAAAGAAGTATTCCTTGTTTCATCAATGTGTATTGATGCGAATTATTGGATGCTGATTTGCACACAACGCCCTGATGAATGAATCAGGGGTTTTTTATGCCCTGATAATATCCTGATACAGGAAGCGGGGTGGTATTTTGACCGGTTTTTCAGCATCACAAAGTCCCAGTTCAAACCAGCATACTGCATTTATGAAAAGAGCTCTCGAACTAGCCGAAAAAGGCGCCGGATATACCAGCCCGAATCCGCTGGTAGGGGCGGTAATTGTTAAGAACGGACAGATTATCGGCGAGGGATATCATAAAGCATACGGCGGGGATCATGCAGAAATCGATGCGCTGAAACATGCTGCAGGAGACGTGGATGGGGCAGCCATGTATGTTACCCTTGAGCCCTGCTCACACCATGGGAATACGCCCCCGTGCACCCGGGCCATCATGCAAAGCGGCATTTCCCGGGTAGTAATATCGATG
>PWKH01000179.1 GCA_003559765.1 Spirochaetaceae bacterium | reverse complement strand
GGGAGGAGGAGATTCTGGATGCGGCCATGCCTTTGATCAAGGAGCGGCTGCGGCTGCTGAAGGATGTCTCAGAGATGGTGCGGTTTCTGTATCATGAGGTGCCGGTTCCTTCCGCCGGTGAGCTGATACCCAAAAAGCACGATGCCGCATCGGCGGCAGGACTGCTGCAGGAAGCCCGGAAGATCCTGGAGGATCTGGAGGAGCAGAGCACCGAAGATCTGGAGCAGCGGTTTCAGGAGGCTGCCGAGGCAATGGGGGCAAAACTCGGGGCACTGCTGATGCCGGTGCGCGTTGCGGTTACCGGAAGCAGCATTTCCCCGCCGCTGCTTGAGTCGCTCAAGCTGCTGGGAAAAGAGAACACATTGAGCCGTATTGATGCGGCCATCGGCGTATTAGCTAATGAGGAGAATCAAACATGAGTGAAGTCACCATGGAACAACTGGTATCGTTGTGCAAGCGGAGAGGATTTGTTTATCAGTCAAGCGAGATATACGGCGGGCTTTCAGGGGCCTGGGACTACGGTCCCATGGGGGTTGAACTGAAAAACCGCATTCGGGACTACTGGTGGAAGGAGATGACCCAGATACAGGAGCATATCGTCGGTCTGGATGCGGCGATTATGATGCATCCCAAGGTATGGGAAGCCTCCGGTCATGTAGAAAATTTCACCGATCCCCTGGTGGACTGCCGGCAGTGCAAAAGCCGGTTCAGGGCGGACCAGATCGATCTCGAGGCCGCCTGCCCCGTCTGCGGAACCAAGGGCAGCTTCACCGAACCGAGGGATTTCAACCTGATGTTCTCGACCCATCTCGGATCAGTCAAGGATTCAGGAAGCGTTGTGTATCTGCGGCCTGAGACTGCCCAGGGAATATTTGTGAACTTCAAGAACGTCCTTCAGACCAGCCGGGTGAAAATTCCCTTCGGGATCGCCCAGGTGGGCAAGGCCTTCCGGAATGAGGTCACCACAAAAAGCTTCATCTTCCGGACCTGCGAATTCGAACAGCTGGAGATGCAGTTCTTCGTGAAGCCCGGGGAGGATGAAAGGTGGTTCGAATACTGGAAACAGGCCAGGATCGACTACTACCGGAAGCTGGGAATCCGATCGGACCGGCTGAAATTCAAGGAGCACGGAAGCGATGAGCTGGCCCATTACGCCAAGGCCGCCTTCGATATTGAATATCACTTCCCCATGGGATGGCAGGAGCTGGAGGGAATTCACTCCCGGACGGACTTTGACCTGGGACGGCATCAGGAATACTCCGGCAAGGATCTCACCTACCTGGATCCGGAAACCCGGGAGCGGTATGTCCCCTATGTGGTGGAAACCTCCGCAGGACTGACCCGGACGGTGCTGATGGTGCTCTCCGATGCCTATGAGGAGGAGCAGCTTGAGGGAGGAGACAGCAGAACGGTCATGCGGTTCCATCCTGCTGTTGCCCCGATTACCGTCGGCATCTTTCCCCTGGTGAAAAAGGACGGCCTGGCTGACCTTGCAAAGACCATTGAGCGCAGGCTCCGGGAGAAGTATCAGGTGTTCTATGATCAGTCCGGGGCCATCGGGCGCCGCTACCGGCGGATGGATGAGGTGGGCACCCCCTTCGGCATCACCGTGGACTACCAGACCAAGGAAGATGATACGGTCACCCTGCGGTTCCGGGATTCCATGGAGCAGCGGAGGGTGAGCATCCATCAGCTTGAGGAGATTATCGACGGAGAAATCCGCTCATACAGGAGAGAGTCATGAAGCACGGTCTCGACATCCTTCAGGAGCGGGGGTTCATTAAGCAGTGCACCAATTTAGCGGGCCTGCGGGACTGCATGGACAAGCATCCGGTAACACTGTATGTCGGCGTTGACCCGACCGGCTCCAGCCTCCATGTCGGTCATATGGTCCCCTTCTTTGCTATGGCCCATCTGCAGCGCTCCGGACACCGGCCGATTGCGCTTGTAGGCGGGGGAACCGGCATGATCGGAGATCCCTCAGGCAAGACGGAGATGCGGCAGATGCTCACCCTGGAGGAGATAGAGCGGAATATGGTGAACATCCGCTCCCAGCTTTCCCGGGTGGTGGATTTCTCTGAAGGGGCCGGCATCATGGTGAACAACTATGACTGGCTCGGCGGACTCAACTATATTGAATTTCTCCGGGACATCGGATGCCATTTCTCGGTAAACCGGATGCTTTCCTTTGAATCCTATAAACAGCGGCTGGAGAAAGGGCTGTCATTCATTGAATTCAACTACCAGCTGCTGCAGTCCTATGATTTCCTCAAGCTGTTTCAGGAATATGACTGCCGCCTTCAGATGGGCGGGGATGATCAGTGGGGCAATATCGTATCGGGGATGGAGCTTATCCGCCGTATTGAGGGAGAGGAGGTCTACGGACTGACCTTCCACCTGGTAACCCGTTCCGACGGCAAGAAGATGGGCAAGACCGAGAAAGGGGCAGTATTCCTTGACCCCGACCGGTTCAGCGTCTTTGACTTCTACCAGTACTGGCGCAACGTGGCTGATGCCGATGTGATCAAGTTCCTGAAACTGTTTACCTTTCTTCCGATTGAGGAAATCGAGGAATATGCCTCCCTGGAGGGTCAGGAGATCAACCGGGCGAAGGAACGCCTTGCATTTGAACAGACGAAGATTATCCACGGGGAGGATGAGGCCCGCCGGGCGGTGGAAGCGGCGAAAAGCGCCTTCAGTGCCGCCGGTACCAGCAAGGATGCCATCCCGTCAATCACGATTGCCCGCAGTGAGCTTGACGAAGGAATTGAGGTGACGGATCTCTTTTCCCGTACCGATCTGTGTGCTTCCCGGGGAGATGCCCGTCGGCTGATCCAGCAGGGAGGAGCAAGAATCAACGACCGGAAAATCCCGGCAATCGATACGGTGATTGATGCTTCCTGGGAGCAGGAGGGCGAACTCCTGCTGCGGGCCGGGAAGAAACGGTATTTCCGGATTACCCGAGCATAGACCTGCTTGCGGAGGACGAATTATGAAACGATACATACTGACTGCACTGATCATAGGTGTGACCCTGTCCCTGGGAGCTCAGGGAATTCGGGAGGAAGTTTCGGCTCCTGAACGTCGGACGGTCTCCATTGCCGCGCTCCAGGGACCGACGGGATTCGGCCTTGCCCGGGTGCTTGACTCCGGAGCAGTGGAGAGCGAGATTGTTGAGTTTGACTCCCGGGTGCTCCCGGCGCCCG
>PWKH01000029.1 GCA_003559765.1 Spirochaetaceae bacterium | reverse complement strand
CGGGGTAGTCCCGGACGGAGGTGCCGTTCTCGGTGATGTATATCGGCTTGCGGTAGGCTTCATGGAAGAATTTCGGTCCCCAGTACAGGGATTCAGGAACGATCGGCCAGTTTAAGGCGGAAATCGGCTCGCCGGTGCGCTCTGCATCCTCCGGTTCGATTACCCTGCCGTCGGGCCTGATAACGTCGGCCTGGTAGATGTTGAGTCCGATAAAGTCAATCTCCCGGGAGATCTCCGGCAGATCATCGGCAAAATCAGGCTTCAGATGTCCGCCGAGTCTGCTGAGAAATGCTTCGGGGTAGGAACCGGTAAGAATCGGTTCGAACCATACAGGATTATTCCAGGCAATAGAGGCGGCATCATACCGGGGCATGCTGAAGGTCCGGCTGCGGGCGAGCTCAATGCACTCCGCAGATTCTTCAGCGGGAACGGTCAGCACCCCGACGGGGGCAATCCCCGCCCTGCAGCGGCCTCCCCCTGCCGATTTCACTGCCTCCACCCCCTTCCCGTGGGAAAGCAGCACATGATGGATGATCCTGGTCATAGACCTGATATCAAGCTGGAGTCCCGGGGCATGGTACCCGTTTCCATATCCAGAAACGAAGCACTGGGGCTCATTCAGCGTAATCCACTGCGACACTCGGTCGCCGAGGGTGCGGACCATGAGTGCTGCATAATCCTGAAACCACAGAGGACTGTCGGGATGCATCCATCCCCCCTTGAGAAACAGCTCATGGGGGTAATCCCAGTGAAACAGGGTGATGCAGGGCTCAATCCTCCGCTCCAGCAGGAGGTCGACCAGTCTGCTGTAGAAATCCAGTCCCTGCTGATTCACCCGCCCTGCTCCTTCGGGAAGCACCCGGGGCCAGGATACGGAGAATCGGTAGGCTTTCAGCCCCAGTTCAGCCATGATTTCCACATCCTCATCCAGTCTTCGGTAATGATCACAGGCGGTTTCGCCGCTCTGGCCCCGCCAGACTTTTCCGGGAAGGGTGCAGAAGGTATCCCAGACAGAATATCCGCCTCCCTCCTTCCAGGGACTTCCTTCAATCTGATAGGATGCAGTGGCTGCACCCCAGAGAAAGGTTTCAGAAAATGTGTTCATTGCCGCCTCCGTGGATTTATTCAGACTTTTTCCCAGCCGCCTGACTTGGCCGCCCGGAATATCGCATCAAGCACCTTGGCGTTCTGCTTGGCATGCTCCAGGGATCCGGCAAAGGGCACCCCCTCCCGGATGCTCCGGCAGAAGGCATCTCCCTGCAGGGTGTAGTGGCTGCACAGATCAAAGGTCTCCTCAACCACATCCGGCTCCAGTATGTCATGGGCATGACTGAGAATCTGCGAAGGCCGGTCATCGGGGGTGTTGAACGGCAGGGGGATATCATATTTCTTCCGGGTGCCGAAAATCTGGACCGACTGGTAAGGAGTAAGCTGAGTGCTTGCGGTGAACATGGCCTGTCCGGTGGGAAAATCCATCAGCACCGATGAGAGCCGGTCGATTTTGAACTCCGGATCGTATTCCAGCAGGGCAGCCACCTTCAGCGGCTGCGCCCCGAAGACATACCGGCTGATGACAACCGGGTAGCAGCCGATGTCGTAGATGCTCCCTCCGCCGTAATCACTGCTGTTCCTGATGTTCTTACTGTCCCGGTTGAAAAAGCTGAAGAATCCGCTGACCGCCCTCAGCTCCCCAATATCTCCCTGGCTGATGAGTTCCTTCACCCGATTCCACCGGGGATGATGGAGCACCATAAAGGCCTCTCCGATCAGCAGCCGGGAGGCATCCCGAAGATCGATCAGCTCATTGATCTCTTCTGCCTGCAGCACCAGGGGTTTTTCACAGAGCACATGCTTGCCCGCCTCGATGCAGGCGCGGATCCACTTCACATGCAGATGATTAGGGAGCGGGATATACACCGCTTCAATTTCCGGGTCCTCCAGCAGCTGCTCATAGGATCCGTAAGCTGCCGGTATCCCGAGGGAATCCGCCGCACGCTGCGCCGCATCCTGATCCCTGGAGGCAAGTGCCGCTATGTCACACCACTGACTCTGCTGCATGGCGGGGATCACATGCTTCATGCCGATTTCGGCTGTACTCAGCACGCCCCATTTCACCTTTTTCACTTTTGTCATACGCACCTCCGACTCATCAGAGTACCACCGTTACTCTCTGAGCGCAATCGTGCGGCAGAAAATTTTTTACCGTCCTTCCTCCATACTCCGGTAATAGAGCAGTTTCTGCCAGGCGGCGGCAATCGCCTCCGATATCGGCTGCTTGTGACGGTATTCCAGGAGATACTGACTCTGATATGCCGAGAGCAGCGGCCCTGTCTCGGTCTTCTCCAGAGGAGTGAACACCATATGCCTGCAGGGACGGTAGATGAATTTCCCGTTCTTGTCGGTGTAGCCGGAAAATCCAAATCCCCGGCAGATGATCGGCCGCGCTTCATAAATCATGCAGTGCAGCGGCGTTGACTCGTCATAGAAAATGCAGTAGGAGCGGTCCTCCAGCAGGGTGAAGCGCTGCTCCAGATCTTTGCGCACATCCAGGATATACCGTGCGGCGTATTCGGCCTCAACACTGGTCACCTCAGGCTCGTAGGTGCCGGTGCAGCAGACCCCGCACCCTTCGGGGCAGCGCACCCCGATCTCCCTGGTGAAGTCTTCAATAGAACGGTCAAACTCGGTATACTGCAGACGCATCTGCAGCCAAAGCTGCTGTCTGCTGCAGTTCTGGGAATTCTGATTCATCCTCGGCGTTTCTCCTTGTGCGCGGTGATAAAATACTCATACTGCTGCAGCGGGATCTGTGTCAATATTTGTGTATGAAGCACTACTGATATTGCAGAACAACCTATTTTTATTTTATATTTGTGCACTATGCATAGTGTAACAGTAAGGCTGTCCCGATATACTTCGACTGTAGCTGCACAATGCGAAACATTTCCGAAAGGGAGGACATATATGCGAGTGGTTATCGCTTCTGACTCATTCAAAGGAAGCAATCCGTCTCATCGGATCGGACAGAAAATTTCTGAGGGAGTGCTCAAGGTATTCCCCGATGCCGATATCGAAATCGTTCCCATCGGAGACGGCGGTGAGGGTACCGTCGATGCGGTCATCTATGAGATGAACGGATCCATCAGAGAACTGACCGTCACCGGTCCCCTGGGAGAACCGGTGAAGGCCTCCTACGGCAAGGCCGGCCATGTTGCTGTAATCGAAATGGCCTCAGCTTCAGGGCTGCCCCTGGTACCTGATAAGAAAAAGAACCCCCTGAAGACCACCACCTACGGAACCGGCGAACTGATCAAAGACGCCCTGGATCAGGGATGCACCAAGATTCTTGTCGCCATCGGCGGCAGCGCCACCAATGACGGCGGCGTCGGCATGGCCCAGGCGCTGGGATACTCCTTCAAGGACGCATCGGGCAGTGAAATCGGTTACGGCGGCGGTGAGCTGAAAAAAACTGCATCAATCGACGCCTCCGGCGCCTCAAAACTGCTTGATGCGGCTGAAATTGATATCATGTGCGACGTCTCAAATCCGCTGTGCGGTCCCACCGGGGCATCGGCGGTCTACGGTCCCCAGAAGGGAGCAGATCCGGAGATGGTCAAGACTCTTGACGAAAATCTCGCCCATCTGGCGAAAACAGTGAAAACGCAGCTGGGAAGCGACCACCGGGACACTCCCGGCAGCGGCGCCGCCGGGGGCCTCGGTTTCGGTCTGATCTCCTTTGCAAAGGGGGAGCTCCGGTCAGGAATTGAAGCGGTTCTGGAGGCAATAAATTTCGACAAAAAAGTAAAAGAAGCAGATCTGGTAATCACCGGCGAAGGGAAAATGGACGGACAGTCCATCTACGGCAAAGCTCCCGTCGGGGTTGCTAAGTTTGCAAAAAAATACGATATCCCCGTGCTTGCAATGGTCGGCGATATCGGCAAGGGCATTGAAGCAGTCTACGACCACGGAATTGACAGCGTCATGAGCAACGTCAACCGGGCCATGCCCTTGAAAGACGCCATGGCAGAATCGGCTGACCTGATGGTTGATGCTGCGGAGCGGGCCATGCGTATGATCCGCATCGGCATGAATCTCTCCTAGCCTTTTCTCATATGTTAACCTCCTTTTTTTGTCAGGCAGCAGCCTTCCCCAGCTGCTGCCTGCTTTTCACTGCCTCATTCATGCTTTTGCCTATACATTATCTCCGGGAAACACAACCTGAGATCCTTCCTTTATGAACACCGGGATAACCTCCAGCGGTGCATCAACCTCCACAATCTGTCCACCGCGGTACTGCTGTCCCTCAGACCAAGCCCATCTCCACCGTGGTCCGGCAGGAAGATACACTTTTCGTTTTTCTGCCCCTGCATGCAGAACAGGAGCGACCAGGATATCAGGACCGAAAAGAAATTGATCCTCAACTTTCCAGGCGTCAGTGTCTTCAGGGAAATCAACAAACAGCGGACGCATGGGCGGAAGCCCGGTTGCATGAGCGCATTCCATCTGCTCCATGATATACGGCTTCAAATGCTCGCGGAGATGCAGCAGCCGGGAAATAATCTGATATGCCCGTTCTCCAAATGACCAGACTTCATTTGGCCCGCCTTCCTTAAAATTCCAGGAATCCCTGAATCCGTGAAGCCGAAAAATCGGACAAAACAGGGCATACTGAAACCAACGGACCATCAGTTCACGAAATTGCGGATCCTGGGTATTTCCTCCGAAAAATCCCCCGATATCGGTCGTCCACCAGGGAATTCCCGACATGCTGACATTCAATCCTGCCGGAACCTGTTTCCGGAGCGCCTCGAAAGTTGAATCGATATCGCCTGACCAGAGGGCGGCACCGAATCGCTGGCTCCCGGCCCAGGCAGAGCGGGTCAAATTCAGTATGCGCTCTTGTCCGGCATTGCTCATACCCCGGTAAAACAGCTTATGTATCAGCATTGGATATATGCAGCCCACCTCTTCCATATTCCCCAGCTGGATACGCATATTATCCGGGTGGAACGGCCGGGTTTCCGGCTCACAGGCGTCCAGCCAGAATATGCTGATCCCCTTGTCATAGTAGTGTTTCTTCACTGCTGACCAGACTAAATCGCAGGCATCTTCGCTGCTCGGATCATAGTAATGAAACTGAACAACTCGATCAGAACCGGTATCTTCAAAGTCCAGCAGTGCGGGAATTCCGCGTTCAGTATCTACCAGCATCTGCCTGTCCTTCATAACTGAAAAGTGTTCACTGTTCGGATTGACAGCAGGCCATACGGAAACCATGAGTTCTATCCCCAGCTCCTTCAGTTCTTTGATCATGGCATCCGGATCAGGCCATGCTTGCTCATCGAACTTCCACTCGCCCATCCTGGTCCAGTGGAAGAAGTCAGCCACAATCACGGACATAGGAAGTCCCCGGCGTTTGTGCTCCCGGGCAACCGCAAGCAGTTCCTCCTGGGTCTGGTAACGGAGCTTGCACTGCCAAAATCCTGCTCCATAATCCGGCATCATAGGAGTGTGCCCTGTTGAATCAGCATACATTTCAAGGAGCTCACTGGGCTGGTCAGCTGCAAAAACTACATAGTCGATAACCTGGGTGCGTTCAGCATACCAGCTGGTTCTATCCCTCAGCAAATCAACCCTTCCTACCGCAGGATTATTCCATAGGAAACCGTATCCTCTGCTGGAAACCAGAAAGGGCACTGCCACTTCAGTATTTTTCTGTTCAAGCGCAATACTTATGCCTTTCTGATTCAAATACCCATGCTGGTGCTGACCAAGACCGTAAAACCGTTCGTCCTCGGGGGTAAGAAAGTGCACTGATGCCTTGAATCGCTCCCCTCCTTTACGCAGATACTGCCTGCCGTAATCAGCATACGCACGGGGTGAGACGATCTCCTCAAGCAGCAGCTGACCGCTCCAGGAATTAAACACCCGAATGGTGCCTTGCTTATCGATAACCGCCTTGATTCGGCCGTTCTCAACAATCCCTGCACCGTCTTGAACTGTGCCTTGCTTTTTTGCTGTATAGTCCTCTTCCAGAGCCCATAACTGACTCTGATATTCTGCATTTATGGTTGCTCTGATGCGTACTGCATGCTCAGACCAGGCATCAATGATCACCTGTTCTTCTCCGTATCGCCAGTGGATACCTGATTTAGTGACTGAAAAAATTCCGTCTCGCTGATAAAACGCCATATGCTCCTCCAAATAATCGTATTTTCTGCAAGTAAATAAATTGTGAATGCTGATGAAATGCTACATCTTTAATGCCCCGGCGGATAACCCCACAACCACATGCTTCTGCAGCATAATAAAAAGGATAATCAGGGGTATTGCGATCAAGGCTGCAAAAGCCATAATTGCACTCCAATCGGTAGCTAAAGCTCCGACATAATTGAACATAGCCACGGTTGCCGGGAATAAACTGCTGTTATTAATGAAGGTGTTAGCATAAATAAAATCACCCCACGCTAATATAAATGCAATAACAGAGGCGATCACTAAACCAGCCTTGCCTACGGGCAATACAACCCTGAAGAACATTCCCGCCATCGTACAGCCGTCAATATACGCAGCCTCCTCCAGTTCAACAGATACCCCGAGGAATACTGTCCGCAGTACAATCACTGCAAAGGGAATTGTCATGGTCGCATTACCGATTATTACTGCAAGGAGGGTATTGTTTATTCCCATCCGGCTGAACATGGCAAACAGAGGAGTAGCCATCAGGACTGTGGGCATCATCTGAGCCATGAGAAACAGCAGCACCATAAAACGGGTCCATTTTTTCTTAAATCTGGCAAGGGCATATGCACCGGGTGCAGCGATGACCAGTGTGAATAATACGGTAAACCCTGCTATGAAAAAACTGTTTGCCACGTTGATCAGACCGCCGTCGGAAATAACCCGCGCAAATGAAGCCAACTGAGGCTGTTCAGGAAAAATGGTGGGGGGAATTTGGTAAATTTCCGATCTCGGTTTCAGGGACGATACAAACATCCAGTAAATTGGAATAATATATACGATAAATATCACCGCACCTGCTGCACTTTTTATTGCGGCATGTTGTCTCTGAGTCATTCATCCCTCCCTACAAAACCAAGAATATAGAAAATCGAAAGTACCGCCATGAGCACAAACAGGCTTGAAGCAACAGCAGTTCCCATCCCAAAATTGAAAAAGGTAAAGGAATACCGATAAGCGAGAATGGGCATGGTGGTTGTTTTGTCCACCGGGCCTCCGCCGGTCATAACCCAAATTAGATCAAACACTTTGAATGTGAACATCAATCCGAGCATAAGCGTTGCAGCTATGGTCTGTTTCATAAGGGGAATCGTGATGTACACAAGCCGCTGCAGCCGGTTTGTTCCGTCAATGGATGCTGCTTCATACAGGGTTTCAGACAGTGCAGAGAGCCCGCCCATCAGCAGCATGAGGTTGAAAGGTATTCCCAGCCAGACATTTGCAATAATAACGGATATCATGGCCAGCTGAGGATTTGGCAGCCAGGACAGCGGTGAGTCAATAAGCCCAAATTGGCGAAGCAGATGATTCAGCAGGCCGTAATCAGTATTGAAAATCCAGCGCCAAACCGTACCGACTACTATAGGCGCTATAACCCATCCCAGAATGATCCCCCCGCGAACAATGCTGCTGCCCGGAAACTGCTTCATCAAAAACAGCGCCAGAGCAAACCCGATGATAAACTGTGGTATGATACTGCCCAAGGTAAATGCTACAGAGTTCAGCAGCACCTCCCCGAACAAGGGACTTGTGAACAGACGAATGTAATTACCCAGCCCAGCAAACGGCCGATCTCCCACGAGGGTACGCAGTCCCACATCATGGAAGCTGAGCCAGATATTAAACAAAATCGGATAGGCTACAAAAATGACAATAAAGGCAGCACTGGGCAGCAGAAAGACATACAGGCTGTGGTTCCTGCTTAGAGGAAAGCTGCCAAGGATGCTTCCAGTTCGTTTCTCTCCTGTCATACCTTTTATTCTCCTTGCCGGTTAACCTATGCCGACAGACAAGCGGAAGATATGCTGGTCTGCCGGCAGGGAATCCCCGGCCGGCAGACCAGCCAAGGACTCCTCACCCCTGCATGGAACAGATTGCTCTGTTTCATGCATCTTTCTTCTAGAAGTACTGGTTTACTTCCTGGGCAGCGTCCATCAACGCCTCTTTCGGACTTGCTTGCCCGGTCAGAGAACGCTGGATAGCCCGCTGAATCTCCTGAGACAGCTGCGGCCACTGCGGATGTGGTCCCCTGGGAACGGCATACTGCAGCTGTTCGATATAGAGGGATAATTCCGGATTCGCCGCCCATTTATCAGGTTCATTAGCAACATCAGCCCGGCTCGGAATTCTCCCTCCGCCGTAATAGTCCCAAAAGAGTTCCCGGACGGTATCAGCTTCACTGTACCACTGAATAAATGTCCAAGCTTCTTCGACATGCGGACTGTCAGCCATGATCGCCCAGTTTTCGCCGCCCAGGGCAGAAGCACGGAGCCCGCCTGCTTCCTTTACCGGGAGCAGAGCCAGGGACCACTCAAAATCTGACTGGGTTCGTACTGTTTCCAGACTCCAGGGACCACCGATAGCCATTGCTGCATTTCCTGCTGCAAACTGGGCTGCCGCATCTTCCTGGGCTTGATTGACAACTTCCCGACTGGCCATTCCGTTTTTTACGAGATCGGTTAAATACGCTAAAGCTTCAACAGCGCCGGGTGAATCGAGACTGTCCACATCTGCTCCTGCCATTTGGAGAAACGGAAGCAGTTGGAACGTACCTTCCTCTGTACCCATCGCACAGAATGTGATGCCGTACACTCCTGCATCCGGATCGGTAAGCCGTGCTGAATATTCCCGCATTTCCTCCCAATTTGCTGGAGGTGCATCGATGCCTGCTTCAGCAAACATATCTTTATTGTAATACAGCGCAAGGGTATTGCTGTTATCAGGAACACCGTAATACCGCTGATCATAGATTACCGAATTTCTCGGGCCGTCAAAGAATTCATTGATTTCACCCCAGGCATTAACCCGGTCGGTGATATCAGCCAGAATGCCTTCGGATGCAAAGGATGCATGATCAGGATTATCAATGTTGACTATGTCAGGCACATTACCGACAAGCACGGCTTGAGAAATTTCCCGTTTCAATTCGCCGAAGGGAATGTATCGTTCTTCAAGCAAAAACTCATCTCCGAACTGCTCATTCCATCTTACTACTGCTTCATCGATAACATGCACTCCTTCCACTTGGTAGTGCCATATTTCAAGAACAGGTACTTCCTCTTCAGCTTGGCCGGCGGCCGAAACTGTCCCTGAAAAAATGATACCCATGATTGTAATCAGGAACCAAATCTTTACAAAACCATTCTTTTTCATAAACAACCTCCAGAAATTTTTTAATTGAAAGCACTTGGGTTTTTCGCTTACTATGCAGGCGTATTCCCCGTGCTGCTTTCAGTTTTTTACAAACCAGACCTGTGTGTACCGCGGTGAGAGAAAACAAAAAATCTTCAGACAGATATCTATCCACAGATTAGTTTCCACGTGTCAACTACTTTAGCACCGGAGTTGACACCTGTCAACTAATATTTTATACTATTCTTCCGGATTTGCCAGATCGAAAAAGATCTCTGCTTTATGAAAAGCATTTCCGGCGCTACATCGGTATTATCGACTTGAGAATCTACAGGATGCGAAAGGTGCAGTTATGGTAAAGAAAAAAATAACCCTTACAGAAATATCAAAAATTACTAACATCTCCCGCTATACCATATATAAGGTTCTTCACGGGAAAGGGCACGTTTCTGAAGCTACTAGGAACCGGCTTATGGAAGCTCTGGAACTATATGATTACCGCCCAAACATGAATGCACGCAATTTAGCCATGAACAAAACTTACAAGATTGGTCTTGTAAGCATGAAAGCAGATAATGCTCCGTATTTCTCTGATATGACAGGAAAGGGCATTTCACATAGCATTAAATACCTTGAAGATCACGGACTGCAGCTGCTTACCCGCAGAGCACCCTTTGACAATCCCCAGCAGCAGATTGATGATATCCATGAGCTCATTGCAGAAGGGATAGACGGTTTGATCATTACCCCCATCGACACCAGTGATGAATCAGAGCTCAAAAAAACTCTCAGCAGTCTCGATATACCTGTCCTGTTTTTCAGCAGGTACATACCCTCCTTGTTTTCATCCTACGCCTATGTCGGCATTGACTATCGCTCCAGCGGGAAAATTGCCGGAGATCTGCTTGGAAAAATGATGTGCGAGGGCGAGCAGTATTTAGTTCATACCGATAAAAAAGCCAGCAGTGATTATTTTGACAGCAATCGATATGATGGTTTTTTTGAGCGCATTTCCTCCTATAAGCACATCCAGCCCTATAACTGTCAAGGGGCAAATTCCCTTCCGAAAGAAGAACTGTATGCATTTCTCGTGGATAAGTTTTCCAGATCGGACAACCAGTTAAAAGGAATCCTCGATATGACTGGTCATCCAATCACCGTAGCGGAGGCAATTGCAGACAGCGGAATGACCAGCCGCATAACATATATCTGCTTTGACCTCTTTCCTGAAATCATTGATTTTGTAAAACAGGGAGTGATTGATGCTACAGTCTTCCAGGATATCGAAGGTCAGTGCATCAAGGCTATCGAACTGCTGTTCGACTGGCTCTGCTATAATTCATCTCCGGACTATCCAGTGTACAACTCAAGACTGGATATCATCATGAAGGAAAACATCGATTACTACATCAGTGAATATCTCGCATCAGTCCATACATAAGCATGAGAATGTCCCGTATCCAGCAAGCAGCTGAAGCTGACGTGCTTACGCAAAATACATTCTTTGGTTAATTGACAATCCACCCGGCCCCTGGTAGGGTATAGACAGGTTTGTTAGGCAAGTGAACATACTTGCTGAGCAGGGAGGATCCCATGAGCAGAGTCTGTCTCTATGACGGAATGGTATACACTGGCATCACCAAGAAGGAGCACTCCTGCGTGCTTATCGAAGACAGCATTGTGTCCAACGTGCTCTCCAACCGGCGTTTTGGCGCCCTTCCCGAAGCCGGCTCCTATCAGGTCATTGACGTCCAGGGGCTGGGAATCTCCCCGGGGCTGATCGACAGCCATATCCACGGCATCGGCGGGTACGGCACCGAAGACCTATCGGCTGCCTCCATTGCCGGCATGTCTGCCGCGCTCCCCCAGTTCGGAGTCACCAGTTTCTGTCCCACCATCTATCCCATGGAGCAGAGCGAGATGGACCGGGCAATCAGGGCCGTGGTGGATGTCATCGGAAAGGAGCCGGGGGCATCTATTCTGGGAATTCACATGGAGGGTCCGTTTATCTCCAAGGAGAAGCTGGGGGTGCAGCGCTCGGAATTTGTCCGGCCGGTAGACAATGAGCTTTTCGAGCATCTGTGGAAGGTATCCGAGGGGAACATCATCTCCATGACCGTCGCTCCGGAAATTAAGCGGATGCGGGAACTGGCATTGAATGCCGCAAAGAAGGGAATCATCCTCCAGGTCGGACATTCCAACGCTACCTATGAACAGATGGTGGAGGGAATTGAAGCGGGGATCCTTCACTCCACCCATTTTTTCAATGCCATGCGCTCGCTCCATCACCGGGACCCCGGAGTAGTCGGCGCAATACTGATCCATCCCGAACTGTCCTGCGAGGTCATTCCAGACGGCAGACATCTCCATCCGGCAATCATCGGATTTCTCATCAGGGAGAAGGGCACCAGCAAGGTCATCCTTGTCAGCGACGGACTGAAACCCACCGCCCAGAGCCGGCCGCCCTATTTCGCCAACAACGAAGAGGTGGAGCTGACCGACGGGGTATTCTACCGGAAATCCGACGGCACCATGGCCGGATCAAGCCTGACTTTGAATGAAGGGGTGTACAATATCACGCAGAACGACATCTCCATGCAGGAAGCACTGAAAATGGCCACCCTCAACCCTGCAAGGACACTGGAGCGGGATCACCTCTGCGGCTCCCTGCTGCCGGGCAGACGGGCAGACCTGATTGTCTTTGACACTCAGATGAACATATACAAAACCTTTGCCGCCGGCAGGGAGGTATACTCCCGGCCCTTCGGCAATGCGTAAGGAGGAATACCATGAAAAAATTCTATATAAGCACCAAGGTAACCGGAGATTTTGATGAGACCGTCGAGCAAGTAAAATCAGCGCTTTCAAAGGAAGAATTCGGAGTACTTTCTGATATCGATGTGGCATCAACGCTGCAGAAAAAGCTCGGCGTTGATTTTCGCAGGTACCGCATACTGGGTGCATGCAATCCGCCCTTTTCATACAAGGCTCTGCAGTCTGAGGATAAGATCGGAACGCTGCTCCCCTGTAATGTGATCGTGCAGGAACTTGAACCCGGCTTCATCGAAGTTGCTGCGGTTGATCCGAAGGTTTCGATTCAGGGCGTATCCAATGCGGAAATAGATGAGATCGCCGGTGTGATTAAAAACAGGTTGCAGAACGCACTAGACCGTCTGACGACCAAATAGCTGCATACAACAGGAGCATGTAATGAGACTTATTGTTCAGAAAGACTACGAGACCATGTCCACATGGGCCGCCTATTATG
>PWKH01000172.1 GCA_003559765.1 Spirochaetaceae bacterium | reverse complement strand
CGGGATGTTGACCGGCAGATCTCCGCTGCAGCGGAGATTACCCTCAGAATGCAGGTGAGGAGGCCCCATGAAGATCCGTAAGCAGCTGTGGATCATCATCCTGATTACTGTCCTCTCCACGGTGACCTGCAGTCTGGATACGGTGGCTGACTACCCCGCTGCGGGAACCACCTACGCCCTGATAATCGGTCTGACATATACTGATCTGCATTACACCAAGAATGATGCACAGGACATGGCAGCTGCGCTTTCTGATCTGGGGGTCCCGGACGATCAGATTTTCACCATGATATCTGAGAACAATTCACAGATTACAAAATCAGATATTATGGGCAAGCTGAGCCAGATCGCTTCTGAAAATAACGATATGCTGCTTACCGAGCATGATACCTTCATCTTTCACTTTTCGGGTCATGGAAATGCGAACGATGAGTTTGTGCTTTTCGCAGAAACTTCCGGAGATTCACAGAACTCAAGCATCAGCTATGCAGAACTGTTTAAAGCATTTGAGTCATTTCCCTGTCCGGTTATTGCCGTTCTGGACTCCTGCTTTTCCGGAGGATTCATCCCCGATGATCCCCATTCCCATGATGCGTTGTATACGAAACGGGATGATGATGAAAAAACTCCCGTCCTTACGTCAGTCAGGCATGCGGCAGAGCTGTACTTTGCAGATGCTGAAGCTTCGTATCCTTCAGATATCTGGGTCATGAGCGCAGCCGGGTATCATGAGCAGGCCTTTGAACCTCAAAATGATAAGCAGACTGACAGATACGGCAACCTGATCCAGAACGGGTATTTCACCCATCATCTGCTCCGGGGTCTTGAGTTCTCAGGTAATCATCTTCGGGCGGACCGGAACAATGACGGAGTACTGCTGCTCTCGGAGCTCTACGGATTCGTGCTCAATGAATTTGAATCCCACGGCGGCTGGTATGATCATTACCGTCCCCATATCTCCGGGAGTCCCCGGGATATAGTATTCGTCAGATACTGATTTCCTTACATCCTTTGTCGCGAAATATGCTGCTTACGTTATGATACAGTGTTTTCAGTATCAAAAAAAAAGGTTACAATTCCTTTATCATTTTCACGGAGGTAGGTATGAAAAAGTTAATTTTGATCCTCTTATGCGCCCTGCTGGTCCCCGGTATGGTGACTGCGGCGGGAGCACAGGAAGAACCGGTAGACGAACCGTTTAAGGCGGCTTTCATCTATATCGGCTCACCCGTCGACTACGGCTGGACCTATGAGCATGATGTTGCCCGCCAGGCAGTAGAAGAAGAGTTCGGTGATGAGGTAGAGACAGCCTTTATGGAGAACGTTTCTGAAGGGGATGTTGCCCGAGTGCTGAACCAGTTTGCTCAGCAGGGATACCAGATTGTCTTCGGCAATTCCTTCGGCTACATGGATTTCATGGCTGAAGCTGCGGAGGAGTTTCCCAATGTCTATTTTGAGCACTGCTCAGGCTACCGGGAAGGCCCCAATAAGGCAAATTACTTCGGCCGCATATATCAGGCTCGGTATCTCTCCGGTCTGGTTGCAGGATCAATGACCGAAACAAACCGGATCGGCTATGTTGCAGCCCACCCGATTCCGGAAGTTATCCGGGGTATCAACTCCTTCACCCTCGGAGTTCGGGAAGCTAATCCCGACGCAGAAGTGCAGGTAGTATGGACCAACACCTGGTTTGATCCTGCCATTGAACGGGAAGCGGCGGAGTCGCTTCTGGATGCAGGGGCAGACGTCATCGCCCAGCACCAGGACACCACAGAGCCCCAGCGTGCAGCACAGGACCGGGGTATGTACAGCATCGGATATCATTCGGATATGAGATCCTTTGTCGGCGACTCCGTGCTCTCCAGTGCAGTCTGGGACTTCAGCAGCTACTACATTGACCGGGTAAAAGCGGCCATGGAAGGCACCTGGGAAAGCGGTTCCTACTGGGGAAGCCTTGCAGACGGCATAGTCGGCCTTGCAGACTTCAGCCCCCTTGTATCGGATGACGTAATTGCCATGGTGGAATCCGAGAAGGAACGGATCGTCAGCGGTGAATGGGATGTCTTCCACGGACCGGTGTACAACCAGGACGGCGAGGAGGTCCTTGCTGCAGGGGAAGAAATGAGCGACGGCGATATGCTCGGCATGAGCTATTTTGTAGAGGGAGTAGTCGGCAGAATTGAATAGTTCCGTACTGTAAGTTTCTGACCGGCTGCTGCTGATCAGCAGTCAAGCCCCGGCTCAACTGACAGGACTGTTCCTGTTCGGGGGATGCCGGGGCTTCATCTATCTTTCGATATAACGGGGAACATGAGTGATGAATCAGAACAGGAGTCCTGCTTCCAATGCCGTGCCGGTAGTTGAAATGAGTGGAATCACCAAGCACTTTCCGGGAGTAACAGCGAACGATGCAGTTGATCTCACCCTGTTCAAGGGAGAAGTGCTGGCGCTGCTGGGTGAAAACGGGGCCGGCAAAAGTTCCCTGATGAATGTGCTTGTGGGACTCTACCGCCAGGATGAAGGGGACATCTTTCTGCGGGGCAGACAGGTGGAGATTCATTCCCCGAAGGATTCAGTTGCACTGGGCATCGGCATGGTGCATCAGAACTTCAAGCTGGTCGATACCATGACCGTAGCTGAGAATGTAGTGCTGGGATTACGGGATCTGCCCTTTATTCCTTCATATCAGGAGATTTATCAGCGGATCACAGAAATATCCCGGCAGTACAATCTGCAGGTTGACCCGAAGGCCTACGTATGGCAGCTGGGAGTGGGAGAGCAGCAGCGGGTGGAAATCCTGAAGCTGCTGTATCGCGGAGCGGACATTCTGGTTCTCGACGAACCGACAGCGGTGCTCACGCCCCAGGAATCCCGGGATCTCAACCGAATCATCGGCCAGATGATATCAGAAGGAAAATCGGCAATCTTCATCACCCATAAAATGGAGGAGGTCACCCGGTTTTCACACCGGGTGCAGGTGCTCCGTCAGGGCAAGGTGGTCGCGGTTAAGCGCACCACAGAAACCAATCCTTCGGAACTTGCAAAGCTGATGGTCGGCCGGGAAGTGCTCTTCAGGCTGAAAAAGAAAGCCTGCTGCCCCGGGGATACGATCCTTGAGGTAGAACATCTCCATGCCCGCAATGAGGACGGGCTGCCGGCTCTGCAGGATATTTCCTTTTCTGTAGCCGCAGGGGAAATCTTCGGCATCGCAGGAGTCGCCGGCAACGGTCAGCAGAAACTGACCGAGGTCAT
>PWKH01000050.1 GCA_003559765.1 Spirochaetaceae bacterium | reverse complement strand
GGTGGATCCGACGGCAAGGAAAATACTGTTGCCGAGAAATATCCAGAAGTTCTGATACCCGAAGACATTCATGTAGTTCTGCAGAGTGAAGGTCCTGGGAATGAAGGACGGTGGCCACTGGTACAGTTCCAGCACCGGCTTGAAGGATGCCGAAAGACTCCACATTAGCGGGAGCAGCGTCCACACGACGAAGAGGAAAAAGGGTATCCACATCAGTAGTGATCGTGAGCGTTTCTTTAATAATTCCTGTGTCATTCTGTACTCCTTTCCCTAAACCTTTGACGCCTTCAGTGACACCGCACTGACAAGCATGTTGACCACCAGCAGAATAATCATAACCGCCGAAGCTCCGGAGAAGTCCAGCCGCTCAAAGGCAAGCTTATAGAGGTGCACAGCCATGAGATCTGTAGCCCGCCCGGGGCCGCCTCCGGTCAGGGCAATGATGACGTCAAACATATTGAAGCTGGCAAAACTCAGCCATATGAAGCTCACCGACATCATTGGGGCAATCAGCGGCAGAGTTACATATCTGAATTTTCTGGCCCCTGAGGCTCCGTCGATATCTGCGGCATCAAACAAGTCCGGGTCAATGCTCTGCAGCCCCGAGAGAATGATGAGCACCGAGAAGGGGGCAATTTTCCAGGTGTTCGCCAGAATCACTACAATCATCGCCCGGGTCTCATGCCCCAGCCAGCTGATCGGCTCAGCTCCGAAAAAGAACATCATCATATTCACCAGTGACGCGTTTCCGGCGAACATGAACCGCCAGGAAATCGCCGCTGATATTCCGGAAACAAAATAGGGAATCAGGCTCACTGCCTGGGAGGCTCCTCTGAACCGCGTCAGTTTGTAGAGACTGAGGGCTGCGGCCAAAGCCAGCACGGTACCGAGAGCCACACTGGATGCCACAAATACCAAAGAGCGCTGAAACGAATTCATAAAACGCTCATCCTGGAAGAGATTTATATAGTTCTGAAACCCGACAAAGGGCTCGTCTATATAGAGCGCATGAACTCGGTGCAGCGACGTGATAAATGCACTGACCACCCCGTATCCCAGAATACCGAGGACAAACAGCATAGCCGGAATGAGAAGCACATAGGCAAAGACTGCTTCCTTCTTCTTTGTGACGGTCCACTTCTTCGGCATCGGAATAATTCTCTGTCCGCCTGTCGAATTTTGCTGTAACTGCTCACTCACCGTCTTTCTCCTTTTTTCAAAAACCCTGCGTTCCTGCGGAGAATATTCCCCGCAGGAACCGCACGGTTACTTGTCAGTTTTCAGGACATCTGTCCAAGTAAGGGATTAGTGATCCTGAGCGTGAATTTCATCAAGCTCAGCCTGAAAATCCGAAACAACTGCGCTAGCATCGCCGTCGGGATTAGAGAGGGCCCACTGTTTGGCATCCAGCACCACTTCCTGCATCTCAGTCATCCTCGGATGAATCGGGAACAGCACCATGGTGTCATAGATATCCTTGACATCTTCCCACCAGGGCTGGGCTTCCAGGAAGTCGGGATCATCAAATATGGTAGTACGTGTAGGCGGCTGATAGCGGATAGCTACTTCATCGGAGCGCTGGGAAATATACTTAAATATTTTGTAGATCGCGTCCAAATCTTCGGTCTGATCACTCACGTAGAAGGGCCATCCGAATCCTCCGACTATCCGTTCATCTTCACGACCTTCACGATAGGGAGGAATGATTGCCTTCCACTGCTCGCCGTATTCCATATTCTGCTGCACCGTCGGATACAGGTTGGCCGCTTCGAAGAACTGAGCTGCTCTGCCGTCGATAAATGCAGCCCGAAAATCTCCTGAACGAAGGGACAGCACGTCCGGATCGATGAGGTTTTCATCTGCCAGGGCCTGATGGAATTCAAGCAGATACACACCGGCTTCGGAATCAAGCTGCATGACGCCGTCAACAAATTCTCCGCCCATGTTCAGGAACTTGGAGCCGAACCAGCCCCAGGGGCTGTGCGCACGGGATCCATGAAGGGACATTCCCAGCATATCCGGAGCTCTGAGTTCCCGGGCTGCGTCCAGCACATCTTCCCAGGTTTCAGGAGCAGGGATTCCGGCTTCCTCAAACAGATCTGCACGGTATACATGGAACCGGGGACCGCCCCACATGCTCATGCCGTAGGTAACCCCTTCCCAGGTTGCAAGGTCAAAGGCGAAGGGAGCAATTTCTGCAAAATCATCAGGATCTTCCTGCTGCCACTGCTCCATCACCGGACCAAAATCCTGCACCATTCCCTGACGCACCAGTGGAATCACGTTGAAGTGGTTCAGCTGCAGCACATCCGGCGCCCGGCCGGCCTGGTAAGCAGGAATGAATTCCGTCAGTCCCTGTTCCAGAGGAATTACGTCGAAGGTCACCTTGATATCAGGGTTTTCAGCATGAAAGGTCTCAAACCTGTCATCCGGAATAAAATCCTCCCGGCCGAACCACATGGTAATTTCTCTTACTTCTTCCGCTTCTTCACGTGCACCACCGGCAAATATCACCACAGGTGCAAGCAGAAACAGAACCAGATAGACACAAAGTATGTTCTTTGCATTCATATCCACACCTCCATAAAATTTCTTCTTGCCGAACCGGGAAGGTAACAAACACTTTTTTATTTCTTCGTTATCACGTTTCTCACTGCTGATGCCGCATGATCAGCGGTCATACCGTATTTCTCCAGGATTTCATCCGTCTCCCCTGATTCTCCGAATACATCCTGCACTCCGACCATCTCGACTGGGACCGGCGCATGCTTCACCAGCACCTCCGCGACGCTGCTGCCGAGCCCTCCGAGGACGGAATGCTCCTCGAACGTTACAATTGCTCCGCACTCCCGGGCTGCTTTGATAATGGTCTGCTCATCAAGAGGCTTGATGGTATGCATGTTTATCACCCGGACGTTCACTCCTGCTCCCGCCAGCTGCTCGGCGGCCTCAAGCGCCCGGACGGTCATCGGACCGGTGGATATCAGCGCGGCATCACTGCCCTGTCTCAGCACATCGGCCTTGCCGATTGTGTAGGGAGCATCCGGTTCGGTTACCACCTCGTAGCTGCCCCGGGCTAGGCGAATATACACCGGTCCGTCCATTTCTGCGGCGGCCATGGTTGCTTTATATGCTTCATTTGCATCAGCAGGGACCAGCACCGTCATGCCCGGAAGCACCCGCATCAGCGCAATATCTTCAATTGCCTGGTGGGTTGCCCCGTCAGCTCCGACGGTCACCCCGCCGTGGCTGG
>PWKH01000128.1 GCA_003559765.1 Spirochaetaceae bacterium | reverse complement strand
TCCCGGTGCTTGAGATACATCCGCAGCTCCTTGGGATTCTGCCACGCAGTGCCGTAAATCCGGGTAAGCATCGGGTTGGTCTCTTTGCCCCGCCAGTACGCCCCGGCTATAGAGAGAAGCTTAAACGCCTGGGGGTTCAGCTCCTTGGCGGACTCGACATGGGGCCCCCTGCACAGATCGGTAAAATTCCCCTGGGTGTAAAGAGAAACCTCTTCATCTTCAGGGATACCCCGGATCAGTTCCAGCTTGTATTTCTGGTCGGCAAAAAGGGCTTCCGCATCCCTGCGGGCGACCTGTGACCGGACGAAGGGCTTGCCCTGCAAGATAATCTGCTTCATCCGCTCGCTGACTTCATCCAGATCCTCCGGTTTCAGCTGCCGGGGAAGATCAAAATCATAATAAAACCCGTCATCTATGGACGGACCGATGGCGATCTGCGCATCGGGAAACATCTCCAGAACCGCTTCAGCCATCACATGGGACATGGAATGGCGGAGCGCATGCAGTGCATCTTCCTTGCTGCTCATATTCATCAATCTCCTCTGCAAATAAAAAAACCCTTACATTTCCCGTCCACTACCGTCAGCGGGCATACAGCTTCATATACCCGAACAACCGGTAAGGACGAAAAACGCAAGGGTTCTTTCGTACTCCCCTGGAACGCTTTCCGCGGTTCCACCTTACTTCCGCAGTTTCATGCTGAAGAAACTGCGACACCTCTTCTCCGTTAACGCCGGAAGACGGCTGACATTACTCAGGCATGCAGCCCGTTCACATCAGCAGCTCGGGAGTGGTGTTCGAAAGGTGCTGCTGAGGGCCTTCCAGCCTCATGCGTTCCCGTACCTGGGGATTCGCACACCGGACCCTCTCTCTGCAAGCAGCCGAGCCTTTTTACTCGTCTCCGTCACAGCCGTTCTATAAAAAAAAACACAACGCCCCATGCAGTTACGCTGTCACCGAGGGATCTGCATCCGGTCGATCAGCACCATGAAGCTAGTTGTATCCTACATAGTCGTATATTCATGAAAAATAGTCAAGGGTAGTCACCACGTATTTCTCCGCCTGATCTGACCGCTGATAGAGTAAACTGAATTCTGGATTCTGCATATAATTTGTTGACATACCTCACAGGTGGGATTAAGCTGATAACAACGGGCGTTGTCCCGTCAGTACTAAATCTTGGCAACATAAAACAATCAAAAGGAGTGTGTTATGTCTGAACAAAAGCCCCCGGCACCCCGGAAAAAAGGAAAAATGGACTGGTACTTCAAGTCCAACCTGCTGGTGCGCATCTTTCTCGGACTGATCCTTGGTGCTGTTATAGGACTCATCTTCGGAGATGCAATTTCCTGGCTCCAGCCCTTCGGTGATCTGTTCATCAGACTGCTGACGATGATCGTCATGCCGATCATCATCGCTACCCTGGTGGTCGGAGCAGCCAGCATCAGTCCGGCAACCCTCGGAAAAGTCGGCATTAAGATCGTGCTGTTCTACCTGCTGACATCCGCATTTGCCGTCTTCATCGGTCTGCTCTCCGGAAACATCTTCCGCCCCGGCCGCGGCCTCGACTTCCAGGCTGCTGAAGGGATCACGGATTCAATTACCCGGGAAGCTCCCAGCTTTGTGGACACCCTGCTGAACCTCGTACCGCGGAACGTGGTCGGAGCAGTTGCAGACGGAAACGTGCTGCCGGTTATCTTCTTTGCCATCCTCTTCGGTATCGGAATCTCCTACCTGAAGGCAAGCAAGGAGAAACGGGTGAAGGATGCCGCAGATGTGATTTTCAAGTTCTTCGACGCCACCGCCGAAGTGATGTACCTGATCGTCGGCGGCATCATGCAGTACGCACCGATCGGTGTCTTTGCGCTGATTGCAGTAGTATTCGGAGATCAGGGAGCAGAGGCTGCAGGTCCCCTGGGCGTGGTCACCTTTGCTGCGTATCTCGGATACATCGTGCATATTGTAGTGATTTACGGCGGACTGCTGACGCTGAACAAACTCAAAGCCGGCTATTTCTTCAAGAGCGTCCGTGCCCCAATGGTGACTGCATTCGTAACCAGAAGTTCCGGAGGAACCCTGCCGATTTCCATGAAAGCGGCCGAAGAGAACCTCGGTGTGCATAAGAATGTGTACTCCTTTACTCTTCCTCTGGGTGCAACCATCAATATGGACGGTACGGCAATCTACCAGGGCGTCTGTGCGATCTTCATCGGTATCGCCATCGGTGCGCCGCTGACCATTGTACAGCAGCTGACGGTAATTCTGACCGCAGTGCTGGCTTCAATCGGAACAGCCGGTGTTCCCGGAGCCGGAGCGATCATGCTGCTGATGGTGCTCAACTCCGTCGGCATGCCTGTTGAACCGGGAACCGCAGTAGCCGCAGCGTATGCGATGATCCTTGGTATTGATGCGATCCTCGACATGGGTCGGACATGCGTGAATGTCACTGGCGACTTGACCGGATCCACCCTGGTTGCAAAGAGCGAAAAGGAGCTGGATACCGCCAGGTGGGGCTAGCCCCGTCAAGGGATGAAAAAAACTGAGTAAGTAAAAAAAAGAGGAGCAGGGATGCCGCAGCAGGCATCCCTGTTTTTTATTTGCCGATGTTCAGCTTCCTTCGTATATTAGTATACATGTAATGTTTTGAAGGAGGCAGCATATGGCACAGAAAGCAGCAACCACCATGAAGGGCAATCCGGTTACCCTGTACGGACCGGCTCCTGAAGTCGGCGAGAAGGCTCCGGTATTCACCGCCCTGGACAACGGACTCAATCCAGTATCCCTGGATGCATATAAGGGAAAGCCCATCCTGCTGAGCATTGTCCCTTCCCTGGACACGGGAGTCTGTGACCAGCAGACAAGACGCTTTAACGAAGAGGCATCCAAATTTTCCGATGATACGGTAGTTCTGACCGTGAGCATGGACCTTCCCTTTGCGCAGGCCCGCTGGTGCGGAGCAGCAGGGGTAGAAAGGGTGGTCACCCTTTCGGATCACCGCGATGCAGATCTGGGCACAAAGTTCGGCCTCCTGATCCGGGAGCTGAGACTGCTCAACAGAAGCATCTTTGTTCTCGACAGGGATCTTACTATCGTCTACCGGGAAGTGGTGACAGAAAACACCGACCATCCCGACTACGATGCCGCCCTTGATGCGCTCCGCAGCGTAGAAAGCTAAGGAGCACAGGACCATGGAACGGGTAGCAGTAGTAGGAGCAAGCACGAAACCTGACCGGTATTCCTATAAAGCGGTGCAGCTGCT
>PWKH01000123.1 GCA_003559765.1 Spirochaetaceae bacterium | reverse complement strand
GAAAAGTAAAGGCAAACAAAATTGGAGATATCTGGCATCCGGCTAAGATCACCACCAAGACGCTTGCTTTATGTCAAAAAATGGGAATCAAACTCGAAGACTTTACAAACTTGTCGGCCTTGTTGCATCCTCACCCTAAAACCTAAACGTTACAGGTTAAAGGAGAAATGT
The DNA here is from genome assembly GCA_003559765.1 of Spirochaetaceae bacterium. Taxonomy (GTDB): domain Bacteria; phylum Spirochaetota; class Spirochaetia; order PWKH01; family PWKH01; genus PWKH01. Next base: position 12,670 of record PWKH01000123.1, on the reverse strand, counting down.
GTGTGTAAAAAAATGTATGGATTCCCGCTGCGTTGGTGCTTGCACTGCTGACAGCAGCCCTCTTGTTCATTGGCTGTGAACTGGATGGCTCAAGAACTGACCTGGCAGAGTCAGCAAGCCGGTCACTGAGTTCAGTCGGCGGCCCTACGCCATTCACGGCCGTTGTTGTAGTAAAATAAAGGGGATACACCACGGAGCAAATGGGTGAGGGAGACAGATGGCGGACAACAGAAGAAGTTCTTGAGGGAGAAATTCTGTTCTCATCCTGGGATGTTCTTGAAGATAAGCAAGTTGTTATGAGTAATTTCACCAACTTCCATTTCTTTATAGATGAATATGATGAAGATATACCATACGGTAATGCCTCAGGAACGAACCACAGCTCAATAGAGATAGTAGAGGATTGCGGGTCAACAATCATGACCATGAAGGCCAACGGAAAGCTGGCCGGGTATATCCCTTTATCTGCGAATCTTGAGATGAACTTCAGTTCCACCGGTCCCGGCCCGAATGTCAGAGGTGAGCTTTCCGGCACATTCATCTGGTCTCTTCAGTCTGATGCGATGGTGGGGAAGGCCCTTCTGGAAAAACTCAAAAAAATCGGTGGGCCCTCCTTGCCGGAGGGGCCCTTTGGAATCTTTGAACTGACAGGAGTCTGCCGATGACTGCGAGAGCCCCCGCGGGGGCTCGATATTTTTTATGATTGCAGGTGCTCACTCTTTTTTCCCCGGGAGTCTGTCTGGCTTTATGAGATACACAGACCAGAGAGCTCCCTTTCGTTTCGCATATTCCACCCTGAATATTCTTATCGAAAGCAGACAGTGAATCCGAAAAAAGCTAGGACAATGATTCCGAAATAGATCATACCAGAGAAGCGGCTGCATGGAGAACCGTTCATATTTCTTCGATCAAAGTTCACTCAAATCTTTCCATTGACATTCAATTAAATCAGTATACACTCAAGCTGAACTGCTTACGAAAAACAGCATCACAGTGCAAGTTTTACCGAAGTATTTGCAATAATACCCAGCTTGTATACCCGAATGGAGGGAATCATGACACTTGAGGAATTAAGCCAGGAAGCTGCCGATTTTACCATCGCCAGTTCCTGCAACCAAGCTGAAGATCTGGGAATTCCTCTGATTTTTGATCCGCCCCTGGTGGCTGCAGCTGATGCCTCAGATCCGTTATTCAGAAAACTGCAGGAACCGCAGATTATCGGCGAGCACCACCAGCTGCCTGCAGAGCGCCTGGAACATGCGGCATCGGTCATATCCTATTTCCTCCCCTTCTGTGAGAGCATCCGCAGATCAAACCGGATGTCCGGTCTTCCTTCAACCGAGTGGCTCTACGGACGCATTGAGGGAGAGGCCTTCAATCATGCTCTGGCAGCACACCTCATGGCAGTGTGCAATGACGCTGGAGCTTCCGCTGATGCTCCGCTGCTGGATCCCGATATCAGAATTTCCACCTTCACGTGCACATGGTCTGAACGTCACGTCGCATATACAGCCGGTCTGGGAGTCTTCGGAACCAGCAGATCCCTGATCACTTCCCGCGGATGCGCCGGAAGATACGGAAGTATTATAACCAGCCTGAGAATCCCCGCAGCTCCCCGGGAGTTCGATCCCTTCCTGCCCTTCTGCAGCACATGCGGACGCTGCATCAGCCGATGTCCGGCAGGTGCTATCACTTGGGAAGGCAAAGACCTTGCCGTCTGCGCGGAATATCAGGAGAACATCAAAAGGAAGTTTGCCCCCCGGTTCGGGTGCGGGAAATGTCAGACCTCAGTGCCCTGTGAGCACAAGCTTCCAGTCAGTTTGCAGCAGTAGTTACGAGTTCTGCGCGTACTTATCCTTCAGCATGACGCCGCCCACCCCGACATTCTCGGGGTCCTTTTCTTCCAGATACACCACGAAGGCTTCCTTCCGGATTCCGGTGATATCACTTCCTATCTGGGCCATTTTATCGACTGCCTCACGCTTCTGATCCTCATTGAGCTTCGGGCAGTGGAAAAAGATTGTCGGCATTTCTTCGCCTCCTTGAGAATGAGTTATGTCTGAACAGCATAGGAGGGAATAGATTAATCCGTCAACCTGGCTTTGCACTCCTCAGTTTCAATGGTATAATCCTGCAGACCAGTTAACTGAACACTATGGGGTATCTGTATGAATGAAACCTGCCGAAGAATTACGCTTCAGGAGTTTCTCTCCAGGATACTGAAGCGATGCAGCTCCATGGAGAAGAAAGAAATTACTGATTTTCTGCTCGAGTATGCGAAACAGCTTGATGCAAAGCAGCGGCTGAAATTTTTAACACAGATTGAAACATATGCAGAAGAAGCACCAGCTGCTGTCAGCATCCCCGCAGCTGATGAGGTTGCAGAGCTGATTCATGATATTGAGAAACGTGCTGAAGCAATTGAAGACGGGAGCATCTATGATGATCCGGAATTCCCCTGGGAAGAATTCGGATTAGACGATGAACCTGACCATCTTACTGGAAGCCACATCGACCGTATTACTGCATATTTCCAGCAGGCGGACCAGGCATTTATTTCCGGGTTTCTCCAGGAAGCGCTGACGGTGTATGAGCCGCTTATGATCCTGTTTGCCCGTGGACACTCCTCCCTGTATGAGATTCCCATCGACCGCAATGAGACGAAGGCCAGATACCTGCGGTGCCTCTACGAACTGACCCCGCTGACGCAGCGGGGTCATCGGCTGCTGCAGGTCCTTGCCGATCTGGAAGGTTCACCCGGCTATTTCTTCAATCCGGAGCATTATGATTATGACGGACCCACACTGCAGGACATTGCACAGACACGGCTTGAACCCCTTCCGGAGCAGGAAGTATTTCTCGTCCAGTGGATATCCCTGCTCCAGGACAGCGACAAGGTGCTTGAGGCTTCCCTGCTGCTGGAGGCAGTGCATCTGCAGCAGGGTATTGACGGAGTCAGGCGTCTAGCCCGCAGCTGGGGCTCCCGGCAGCCCCGGGGGTATCGGTACCTGCTGGAAGTGTTAGAACAGAATCAAGCCTATGCCGAAATCACTTACGCAGCACAGGAGGCATTCAAAGAACTGCCGGTCAGCCTGCAGCGCGGGAAAATCGCCGGCCGGGCTGTGCGTGCGGCGGCACAGCTGCAGGACACCTCCCTGCTGCTGGCGATGAAACAGGAGCTGTGTTACTCCGTTCCCAATGATGTCCATGCATCCCTGCTTCTGGAAGAAGCCTCACTCCAGGACAGCCTTCAGGAGGAACTGCTTTCTCTTGCATGCTGCACCGGTATCGCAGATACTCCTCTGAAGATCAAGGTGCTGCTCATGCAGGGAAAGCTGACTGAAGCTGCAGCCGGGAAAAACTTTGATCAGCTGCCCAGTGACGCCCTGGGATGGAGTATTTCCTTTAACAGAAAGGACCGCCCGACAGGGCTGATTTTTGCCGCTGTCCTCGCCTATTTTGCCGGAGACCGAATCAATGAGGCAGTGACCATAGTGGATATATTCAGCGAGTATACCAAACCTGCATGGAGTGAGCAGGCTTTATATGCGCACCCGGAGCATCATGAACTCCATACGGAGGGGTACCTCCTGCGAAAACTCATGCTTGAAGGAATCAGCACTGCTGCTATCACCGGCACCTGCCGTCAGCAGCTTTTTCAATGGGCCCTGCAGATGGGGAACCAGCGGATCCACGACATTGTTTCAAGAACATACCGGAAATCTTATCATAAAGCCGCAGCTGTGCTGTGCGGACTCTGCGAAGCCCTTATCCTCATGGGCAGACAGCCCGAGGCACGGCAGATGCTGCTCGAGTTCCGCAATGTCCGCTATCCCCGGCATTCTTCATTCAAGCGGGAATTGGACAGTACGGTAAGGCGCATGCGGCTGAAGATATAACTTCACAGCATCCAGATCACCAGAACTGCCGCTGCGAGGGAGAAGGAGATAAACAGATCCTGGAATCCCCGGGGTCGTGTCCGTATTGTCGTCAGCAGGGCTCCCCCCTTCTTCGTCGCAGTCAGCAGAAACAGTATCAGACCAGCTGCGACAGTCAGCAGGGCTTTAAGCATATTGGCGGATGAATAAAAGGCAACCTCCGGCACTGGTGCGCCGGATGCAGACAGCAGGTTCACCACCATGGCAAATACCGCCGAGGCGCTGATTCCCCCTGCGATACACAGACCTCCGAGAAACAGCTGGGAAATATACACCGATGCAGGAGTCCTTCCCCGGGCTGCACTGTGCTCGCCGCCCTGCTTCTGCGGCCAGTAGATCCGGGAAAGCTTGATAAATGATGCAGCCGTTCCTACTCCTGCAGCAGTCAGCAGGTAGTAATGGAAGCTGCCAGACAGCACATGGGAAAGAGCGGTCTTGCTCACATACCCGTTAAAGGGCGGTATCGCGCTGATGGCCAGGGCTCCGATGAAAAAGCAGATGCAGGTAACCGGGATCCGCTCTCCCCCGGACCGCAGTATCCGGGCTGCTCCCCTCAGCTGATACACATCCCGCTGTCCCGTACGGTCCACGGTCGTGCCGATGCTCAAAAAGAGCAGTCCCTTGAACATGGCGTGGTACAGACCGTGCAGAAAGGAGGCTGCCATCAGGGCGGCTCCTGCAGGGGTGGTCACTCCGACATGGACTGCCGCACCCCAGGCGCTGACGACATAGCCGATCTGGCTGATTGAATGATATGCCAGCAGACGCTTGGCATCCTTCTGGGAAAGCGCCAGGATCACCCCGAAGAGGGCGGTAAACGCCCCGGCATATCCGATCAGTGCTCCCGCCTGCATCCCCGCAGGCATCAGCAGCATCACCCGGGCAAGCGCGAAGAGGGGGACTTTTATCAGCACGCCAGAGAGCACCGCTGATACCGCATGGGGAGCCAGGGCATGGGCATCGGGAAGCCATCCTGATACCGGCATGACTGCGACCCTGACGGAAACTGCGGCAATCATCAGGGCAAGAGAGACCACTGCGGCAGTTCCCCCGCCGTCGGGAAGGCTCTGCAGCCCCTGGGCAATACCCTCATAGGACAGGGCTCCGGTAAGACGGTACAGTCCGTAGACTCCCAGGAGAAAGAATACCATGGAGGAGGCGCTGATGAGCAGATAGGAAAAGGATGCAAGAGCTGCTCCGGGCTTGCCGGAGCTGGCAATGAGCACATAGGAAGTAATCCCCGCCATCTCAAGGCAGACAAAAAGATTGAAGACGTCGGTGGTCATGATGGTCGCTGACAGCGCTGATACCAGAATGAGATATACGGCGCTGAAGGAAGCGTTTCTGGGTCCGGCTCCGAGGGAATAGATCCAGGCGGCGGTAGTCACCGAATAGATGAGCACCATCACCAGCCAGGAGAGTCCGTCGAACCGGAAGGTGATGCCGATTCCTTCATACCACCGGCCGATAACCCCCTCAACTACCCCGCCTGTTGCGATAACCGGCAGAACAGCAGCGAGAAAAGCCCACGGGAGGGCAAGCCCGATGAGCGCTCCTCCGTACTCGGTGATCTTTGCCAGGCTGCCGGTGCACCAGGCTTTTGCGCAGAAGGCCGCCGCGGCTCCCGCCAGAGGGAGCGCCACGGGAAGGAAGATCAGATTCTCAGGATTCATCATGCACCGCCTCGCGTATTTTCCTGATGTCGAAGCTCCCCGATGCTTTGTAGAGATAGAAGGCCAGCGCCAGGGCAAGGGCAGTCATACATACACCGATGACGATGGCCGTGAGCATGAGCGCCTGAGGAACCGGGTCTACCACTTGGCTGATGCCCTCCTCCAGAATCGGAGCGCTTTTCCCGATTCTGCTTCCTTCCAGAACAAAGAGCATCACCACGGCATTGTTCAGCAGGGTGAATCCGAATATTTTCTTAATGATGTTCCGCTTGCTGATGATGCTCCACAGACCTGTCAGCATCAGCAGCAGGATGAGAATCCGCTCAATCATGTAATCTCCCTGCCTACCATAGCGATGCACAGATATCCGATGCCGGCGCCGACTATCAGCCCGATGCTGACTTTCATAATCATCATGAACCCCGCCGGATACAGGGCGAACTCTTTGAGAAAGTCCCCGAAAAATCCCGTGCCGGTGAACATGCCCCCGAATGAAGCCAGCGCCAGCACCAGAAATGCCGCAGATTCGATCCGCTCCAGGACCGGAGGTCTCGTGAGCATGGTGGAAGACTCCATCCGGTTCCCCAGAGCCAGGAATACGATCCCCGATGCAATAATCACTCCCCCCTGAAACCCTCCCCCGGGGGAGCTGTGACCGTAGACCATGATGTAGAATCCGAAGAGCACTACCACCGGCCCCAGAACTCCGGTGACCACTTCCAGCAGGTGGGTCCGCAGCGCATGGGTATGCCGTTTTTCTCCCGGCAGCGTGAAGGAGGAATCATCCATGATTTCCTGTTTTTCCCGGTCGCTCATGTTCCTGAGATCTATCTCGTACCCCTCGGCGAGCACCGCCCCTGCTGCAGAAAATACCGCCACCGTCCCGATCACCGATGCGATGAGCACAATAATTTCGCCGACGGTGTCAAAGATGCGGTAGCCGAGGTAGACGGCGCTGACAAGATTATATGATCCGATTTCCCGCACACCCTGGGCCTCAACATAGTCCCTGGCGGCAGCAGGCCACGGAGCATCAATGACAAACACTGGAACCAGCACTGCCGCAAGGGCTGCAAAGGAGAGTACCGTCCAGAACTGCGTCCAGCGGGTTCCGGGTTTCATTCGCTGGTATCCCTACGTTCGGTATACCGGATGACTCCGATAAATATTACCGCTGATACCCCCGCCCCCACGGCAGCCTCGGTGATCGCCACATCCGGGGCATCCAGCAGGTAGAACAGGAGTGCCGAGAGCAGACTGATCGCCGAAAGGGCGATGATGCCGTGGAGCAGATCCTTTGTTGATACGGTATAAACGGCAAGGCCCAGTACCAGTGCAAGCAGTAGAATCGTCATGGCCGGCGCTCCTTTGACCGGTCCTTCTCCGGTCTCCAGGGAATTCTTCCGGCATTCCAGGCGAACCGGGCAATAATATGGGCCCCGGTAGGAGCTGAGATAATGAAGAATATCCCGATGATGATCACCCGGGCGGCCACTGCGGTGTTCGGAGACAGCAGCAGCGCCCCGATAAACACCGAAAATACCGATGTGGTGCCGCACAGCGCCCCGGCCTGGAGCCGGACATAAGGATCGGGAAACCGGAACAGTCCCGCCACTCCGGCAATGCCGAATACGATTGATGAGGCAAAGGCGATCAAAGCAAATACTTCACGGATCAGCATGATTATTCTCCTTCATCCGCCAGGCGGTCCTTGAGAAACCGGGCGATTGCCAGAAATCCGAGGAATCCGAATATGTCATAGACTAAGGCTACATCCAGATATATCGCCCGTCCTTCCTGCACCCCCAGCAGGACCAGGACAGCCAGGACCACCCCGGAGAGCACGAGCAGAGCCACCAGCCGGTCCGAGGCAGTCGGACCGAGCACCATCCGGATGATGCAGGCTATGGCGCAGGCGATCTGAAACCACACCATGACTTCAATCATGACCGCACTCACAGCCATACCCTCTGCAGATATTTCTCCAGCCGTCCCTTCACCGCCTCTCCTGCAGCCTTTTTATGGGTGGTGCTGCAGAACAGCCAGTGAACCGTAAGATGGTCGTCATTGAGATCCAGAGTAATCGTTCCCGGCGTGAAGGTGATGGAAACAGCCAGGACCATCCTGGCGAAATCTGATCGGAGCCGGGTGCGGAAATGAACGATCCGGGGGTTTACCTTCCCGGTAATCACTGCCGCCAGCACCCTGGCGCTTGCCGTATACAGGCTGATTACCAGGATGATCAGGTATACTGCCAGCTGAAGGGGCCTCGGCACAAAGAACCGCAGGTTCGCCTGATGCTGGGCTATAAAGACATCATAGGTCAATGCTGCAATAAAGACAGAGCCGATGATCCCCATGACGATCGAATACATCCCGAGGCTGGCAGTAAACAGCAGCCACACCGCAAAAAGCACCAGGGCGGTGATGGAGAAACGGATCAGTCGCCACTTCCGCTCAGCCTGCATATCAGTCGTCCCTGCTGCAGATTATCTGATGAAAATCCTCAGCGGTTGAAGCTTCACACAGCTGCGCTCTGAGGGAATCACTGTGAAGCAGCCGGGCCAGTTTCGACAGCAGCCGCAGATGCAGGGCAGCGCTTTTCTCCGGACCTGCCATGAGAAAGACCAGGGAAACAGGCTCCCCGTCGGGAGCGTCCATAGAGACAGGCGGGTTCAGCCGGGCTGCGGCAATGACGGTGGTCCCAGCAGAGTCGGTCCGAGCATGGGGAACGGCGCATCCGAACCCTAAACAGGTGGAGCCAAGTTTCTCCCGCTCCATGACCTGTTCAAAGAGCGTATCCGGATCAGTAATGCTGTGGGAGCTTGCCAGCCGATCCACCAATTGACGAATCACGCGCTCTTTATCCTGCTGCAGAGGATCCAGAAGCACACATTCCGGTAACAGTCGAGTACATAAACCGCCCATTTTTACACCTCTTCATCTTCCGGCACAAGGCCTGAAACCCAGTCCACCGGCAGGGTAAACATGATGCCGGTACCAGGACCGCTGAGATCGCCGACTTTATCATCAAGCAGGGTTTTCAGCGTCTCAATGATTTCCTCTTTCCGGATCACAGACAGAATGGTTTTGTTGTAGGGTCTGTTGCCTTTCATGAAGTCCTTAAAGTCGGCAAACAGGGGCACTTCATAGGCAAGGAACCGTCCCATTCCCTCTGAATCCAGAATGGTGGCGCCGGTCACCCCGGCTTCCACATAGGCTTCCAGGACCTCTTCCAGATATTCTTCATTATTCAATATAAACACTAACAGTTTCATAACCGGTACAGCACCTCTTTTCAGTCGGCGGCTTTCTGCCGCGGGGCTATCTGAGACAAACTGCATCCATTGTACAGCTTCTGCCGGGCAGGTCAATACGGATGGATAAGATTTCTCTGCCTGTGCTCCGACAATGACCTGCCTGCTGATCTGTACGATCCAGTGCTGCTGATGCACTTATCTTCGGGACACGCTCTCAGCATATGCATGGAGAATGCTTCCGGCTTTCCTGATATCTTCCTCGGTGACATGCCGGTTGGTCACCATCCGGATGAGCTGTTTTCCCGGAACGGTCACATCCAGTCCCTGCTCAAGCAGTTCCCTGCCCACGGTGTAGGCATCCCTGCCGGTCTTCTCTGTTGAGAGAAAGACCATGTTGGTCTCCACCGGCCGATAGAGCAGTTCGAAGCAGTCAAGGTCCTTCACCAGTTCGGCCAGCAGCTTCGCATGATCGTGATCCTCCTTGAGCCGGTCTGTCATCTGCTCGAGGGCAATGATTCCCGCTGCAGCGATCACCCCGGCCTGGCGCATTCCTCCGCCGAGGACTTTCCGGGCCCTGCGGGCCTGGGCGATAAATTCCCTGGATCCTGCGACCATAGATCCCACCGGCGCAGAGAGTCCCTTGGAAAGGCAGAACTGCACTGAATCAACTTCCCGGGTGTATTCAGTGACCTCCACGCCTGCGGCAGCGGCTGCGTTGAAGATTCGGGCGCCGTCCAGATGAACAGCCAGATTTCTGCTCCGTGCTATGGAACAGTACCGGCGGAACAGATCCGGCGGAATGACCCGTCCTCCGCCCGCATTATGGGTGTTCTCCAGGCACAGCAGTTTCGGCACGGGATAATGAATATTGTCGGTACGGATGGCAGCTTCCAGGGCTGCCGGATCCATCAGTCCGTTTTTTGCGGGAACAATCTTCGGAGTGAGCCCTGCCAGGGCACACATGCCTCCCTGCTCATTGATGTAGATATGCGCTCCTTCATCCAGGATCACTTCATCTCCTCGGCCCCCGTGCACCATCAGGGAAGCCAGATTACCCATGGTCCCGGTGGGGACGAAGAGCGCTGCCTCCTTCCCCACTCTCTCTGCAGCAATTGCTTCAAGACGAAGTACCGTAGGATCCCGCTGGGAGACATCATCCCCTACTTCAGCCTCCGCCATGGCTCTTCTCATTTCCGGGGTTGGCTGTGTTTCGGTATCACTTCTCAGCATTATGTAGTCACTCATGGTATTCCTCCAGGTATGTCTGCTGCAGTATTTCTGCAGATTGATTTACGCTCCTGCTCCCGCCGGGTGTTGGTTGAAAAGGTAACAAACAATGGTTTTTTCACCTTCACAGTACCTGCTGCCTTGGGGAGAGTCAAGCTGCATGGCATATTTCAGCAAAATTGCATGAACGCTCCACGTATGATATAAAAAACGTGGATATGCAGGAAACCAGGCGAAAGAATAAAGACAGATTCGGACAGTGCCTGCTGTGCGGAAGAACTGCTGAACTCACCTTTCATCATCTCATCCCGAAGAAGGTGCACCGCAGGAAGTTCTTTGCCTCCGCGTTTTCCAGAGAAACCCTATCTGAGGGCATTTATGTCTGCAGGCTGTGTCACAGCGGAATCCATGATCTCTACGATGACTATTGCTAAACACTTTCCCTCCCTGAAGGAGCTGCGCAGGGATCCTGCACTGAGCAGGCATGCTGCATGGGTGAGGAAACAAAAGTAAGGCAGGAATCAGCGGAGCTGCAGCGGTTCAATAGGAGTATCAGGAGTAATGAGATACTTCGGGCACAGTTCTGCCGCATGACGGACATCCGGAGGAATGATCTGCTGCTCCTTAAGCTTCTCAAGCGACCTGAGAGCCTCATTCCATACCATCTCCCGCTGGGAATCACTGAAGTCTGCAAACATCCTGTCTACCTGTTCCCGGGCTGCATCCTGCTGAGCCCGCACCTCCGCAGTTTTTCCGATGGTAATCTGAAACACAACGGCGCATACCGCATATCCGTCATCGGATCTCAGTTCCTGCTTCTGCATCACGATGCTTTGTATTTCTTCAAGACTCAGCTTTCTTTCCTGCTGCATTCCCTCCCCCTGTATATCCCGGTTAAACTCTCGCAGGTTCCCTCAACAATAAACTCCACCGCTTCCCCGATATGATGAAAACACAGATCAACGACCTGCACATGATCACTCTGCTCCAGAGAGCCGAACAGATCCCCACTTTCCCTGACCGGACCTGCATCAGGAACATACTGATATACCGGCTCCTGACTGCAGGATGCTTCATCAGTATATTCCCCGAGAACTGTGCCGAATTTATAGGTAAACACCACCGATTGGCTGCAGGATTTCACCAGGGGATTTTCCTGCAGATATTCGTGGATATCCTGTTGAGTCAGGTATGGAATTCTGGAGTGCCCCAGTTTCCGATGGAACTGGCAGCGGTAGTACCGATCATCCATGGTCTGCTGCTCATCAAGAAGGGCATACACAGCCGAGCAGTCCCGGAGCACTTCCTTAACGAAGCAATGTCCATAATCGATAATCGGAAGATTTACCGCAGTCTGCAGAGCCGGAATAATTTTATGCAGAATGTCGGAGCACAGGATGAGCCCTTCTGCTCCCCGATTCTGCAGCATCTCTGCAGCCTCAATGTAGCAGTTTTCCAGTTCAAAAAACCGCTTCTGCGCATGGAGGGATTGAATATAGTCATAATCCGTATGCTGCACCAGCAGATGCGGAACCACATTGGTTTTCCGGTAGACTGCATCACTGATCTCCCACCGATAAAACTCCGTATCCTCATAAAAGAAACCGCCAAGAAGCCCAAGTGTTTTCACCTTTTCATCCTGCCTGAATAAATAAGCTGCTGCAGACTGCACACACCATGCAGCGGAAACTTTTTTCGATAGTCTGCTTATCAGATCATGAAACTGTAAAGTACCATGCCGGATTCCCTTACAAATCCTGATACAGTAAGCACTCAGCGGAAGACAGAAGCTTCCTTCAGTAATCAGCGAATATACTGACCACTTGTTCACTTATATATACATATTTTAGTAAACTTATTTCATGCTACCAGCAGTTTTCACTCATGTAAAGGATAAATTTATCTCTTTTATTCCTAGAAATTCTTGTTCGCCCCCACGGATACTCCAACCGTTGCAGGGTAGACCTCCCCGTAATCAACCCCCACTCCGAGGATGCCGGTCAATGAAGGATCACCGAAAAGTTCGTGCCTGGTCAGCTCCAAGTAATGATTTGCTTGGAATAGGGGTTCATCATCTTCTTCTACAATTCTCGGGGTACCATAGGGAGCATAATGTAGAGCAAAAGAGTTGATCAGGCGGTAACTTATTTTTGCTACATCAACCTTGCCGGATACACCCAAGTGATATGCAGATATTCGGTTGCTATTGATTCTTAGATCTTCACCCTCTCCCTGGGTTACAAAAAAGGGATTCCCGATGATGTAGCCCCGATGGGTCCAGCCGCTTCGATACACTCCATGGCGGTAGTAATTATCATTACCTCCTAGTGTAACAGGTTCCTCATCTTCATCCAAATCATGTATATTACCGGTATCATGATACCTTCCGCTCTGATGCTTCGTATGCAGGTACTCAAATACGATATGATCAATGAAGCTCAGTTCTGGAGCGGTGAGAGCCGCTCCCCACAGTCCGTCCCGGATATTCTGCAGACCCATGCCGCTTCCATCTTCAAAGAAATGGTGCTTGTACAGATGGACGGTGAAATCATCAAACCCGATATCCATTCCG
>PWKH01000162.1 GCA_003559765.1 Spirochaetaceae bacterium | reverse complement strand
TGCTCAGTCAGGAGCTGCTTGACTCACTGTCGGAAGCGCCGTGACCAGGCTGTTTCGGCGAGCATACCAGCAGCCAGGACGGAAGCACCAGCACGGTGCCGAGGCAGGCCCCTGCAAGGGCCAGGGAGACCAGGGCTCCGAAGAAGGTGATCGGCTTGAAGGATGCGCTCACCAGAATGAGCATTCCGCCGATGATCGCCAGGGAGGTGAGGATGATCGGTCTGCCGGTTACTACGATGGTGTCGGTTACCGCATCTCGGACGTCCCATTGCTCCTTCCTGCGTCTTCGGTAGTGAATCAGAAAGTGTATCGCATCGTCCACTCCGACCCCGATGGCGATGCTTGCGATCATCGCTGAGGTCATATCCATGGGGATGCCCAGCACCGCCATGGCGATATAGGTGAGAAACAGTCCTGCCGCCAGGGGTATCAGCGAGACCAGCCCCAGGATCAGGGACTTGAAGAAGAGCATTGAGACGAATGCGACCCCTGCCGCTGAAATCATCAGGGAGGTGTTCTGGTCATGCTTGAGGATATCTGCAAGGTCAGCAAAGATCAGGTTCCATCCCCAGAATGAGTATTCCACCCCCTCCGGAAGATACTGCTGTGCGTATTCTCGGATCTCAGCCAGCCGTTTCTTCAGATCTTCATCATAGATGAATCTATGACCAGCACTGTCGTGGATGCGCAGGGTATAGGTGATCTCGGACATGTCGTCATTGGTGAATGTCCCCACGCCGTCAATGCCCCGGACGGATGCGACTTTGAACACCCGGCTGACCATCAGCATCAGTCCCCGGGAGTCGGGGATCCGCTTTTCTCCGGTCATCAGCTCATGCATGAAGGCGATGTAGCCGGGGAAGGAGGCTGCATACCCCACATCAGGGATTGAGGAAACCGCCTGCTCAAACTGATATACCTGCTGCAGCACCTGAGGATCAAGAAAGTAGTTCTCCTGCTGCTGAGGAGCGGTCATGGTCAGATAGATATGATGGAAACTGCCGAAATGCTCGATGATGTAGTAGGTATCCTGGATGACCGGATCATCGTCGGGAAAATAGTCTAAAAAGTCAGTTTTCTGCTCAATCCGGGGATACAGGGCTGCCCCCAAAACCAGCATAATCAGACTGACCGCCGCATACCGTCTGCTGTTTCTGATGACATGGGGACCGGTTCGGTGCATCAGTCTCGTCAGCCTGCCTTCGGTGACGGTCTTCCCTGCCCGGGGATTCGGGTGGGGGAACAGCGCCAGGGCGGAAGGAAGAAAGAACAGGGAGAGCACCATGCAGGAGGCGATACCGATCACTGCGGCAAGACCGAACTGCATGATCTGGTCTATCTGGGAGAACAGCAGACTGGAGAATCCGATCAGGGTGGTGATGCCGGCGATAAAAATGGTCCCGGCGATGTTTGCTGTGCCTGCGGCCATCCATGCCGGGTCATAGGGATCCCGGAAGCTGCTGACGGAATCCCGCATGTACTGATTGAGCATATGGATGGTGTAGGAGCTTCCCAGGGCAAGGATGATCGGGGGGAGGGCAACGGTGATTACCGTCACCGGATATTCAAGCAGCACCATAGCACCTGCGCACCAGACGGTGCCGATGCCCACTACTGCCATGGGCAGCAGTACCGCCCGAAAGGCCCTGAATCCGCGGTAGAAGAGCACCACCATGAACAGTGCCGCCAGAAGCAGCAGCCGGTTCAAGTCCTCGAAGAGATACTGCTGCACCTGGGCGCCGTAGAACAGTGAGCCGATGACATATACGTCATAGTAGGCTTCCAGGGGCTCAAGGGCCTCCCGGATGAGGGATACATAGTGATCATGAGCTTCGGTTTTCACCGGCTGGGGATAATAAACCGCCAGATGCTGCTGATCAGCGGAGATTACAAAATTGCGGGCGAAGGGATCCTGCTCAAGCCGCTGACGAAACAGCTCAATCTCTTCTTCAGTCTCCGGAGCGCGCTGGTCAGGTCCGGGATAGGCCGGACGGATGCGGGTGCCGATCCGCTCAAAGGTGGTGAAGTTAAAGGGTGTCACCGGGGAATCAAAGATATCAATAGCAGCAATCCGGTATATCGTATCATAGAGGACCGACAGCCCTTCGGGGTCATAGAGGTCCTCCGCGGTGACTGCAAAGACAAGATAATCGAAGGTGTCGTGTTCATCTTCGTAGTGTGCAACGAATTCTCCGGTTACTCCCCCCGAGGGAATGAGCGCCTCAATGTCTGTATCAAAGGTGATTTCCCGGGCATGGTATCCGAAGAAGGCGGTCGCCGCCAGCACGGGGATAATGATGATCAGCGGATATCTCAGGAAAAACCTGATGATTCGGTCAGCCATAAGTGCAGTATATCCCGGAGGTATCCCGGCAGTAAAGCGGAAAAATCATCCGTTCTGCTTTCCCGGCAGGGAGAAGCCCATGGAAACGGCCCCATGGGGACAGGCCCTGACGCAGTCACCGCAGCGGATGCACTCGCTGGTTCCCGGATCAAGGTGAATCGGGATATCAAGTCTGCAGGCTTCTGTGCAGATCCCGCAGGATGTGCAGCGGTGTCGGTCCACGGTGATGCGGTGGAGGGAGATGCGGTTGAACCAGCCGTAAATCAGCCCCAGGGGACAGAGGAACCGGCAGAAGGGCCGGTAGAGCACCACTGAAAGAGCGCTCAGGAATATGAGCAGGGAGACCTTCCAGTTGAATAGGGCGCCGGTAATCGCTCGGAGGGACTCCTGCACCGATACGATGGGGATGCCGGCCTGAAGGGTCCCTGCAGGGCATACCCAGGCGCAGAAAGCCGAAGTTCCGTGGCCGAAGGAGTCGACGAGAAACAGCGGAGCAAGAATTACCAGTCCGATAAAAACCGGATACCTCAGATGCCCCAGTCCCTTCAGCCGCTGCGGCAGGGAAAACTTCCTGCCTGGAACAGCATGGAGAGCCTCCTGGTAGAGTCCGAAGGGGCACAGATACCCGCAGATGAACCGTCCGAACACCGTGCCGAAGAGTACCAGAAACCCGGTAACATACAGGGAGACTGAGGTGGTTCTTCCTGAAAGGACAGACTGCATGGAGCCTACAGGGCAGGATGCGGCGGCGGCAGGACAGGAATAGCAGTTGAGTCCGGGAACGCAGACTGTCTTTGCTGGTCCCTGATGGACGGTTCCGGATACAAAGTTGCCCGGAAAGGGATTGTAGCCGATTAATGCGGTCAGCTGAATGATCTTCCGCTTCGCCGCCCCGGAGATGCTGCCGACCATGGTGCTACCCGATTCCTATGCATTCCAGACACACGATCG
>PWKH01000041.1 GCA_003559765.1 Spirochaetaceae bacterium | reverse complement strand
TCGAAAAAAATATTTGTTTGCACCTTGCGTAATTCACATATATATCATAATCTATACCTTGAGGAAATTCAAAATACTTTTAAGGAGACAGAAGATATGAAGAAACTTTTGACTGTTCTTTTCTGTGTCATACTTGTTACGGGTCTCTTGCTCACTTCCTGCAGAAGAGAAGAGCCGGAACCAGAACCGGAACCAGAACCAGTTCCGGAAATAGTTGAGCCTGAACCCGAACCGGAGCCTGAACCCGTACCTGAACCGGAGCCGGAACCAGTACCCGAACCTCCTGAGGTTGTACCGGAACCGGAACCAGTACCCGAACCTCCTGAGGTTGTACCGGAACCGGAGCCGATTATTGAAGAAGTGGATTTAACCAGAGAAAAATCTGTTGATCCTGACCGTCCTGATGAACGGACCGGCGGTGATTTTTATATCGCTTTAGACCAGAACCCCGAGGTTTTCGATCCGCACTTCATCGGAACTGTAGCTGAAAGCAATCTGGCGATGGCACTGTTCGAAGGGCTGCTCACCTTTGACCCGATGACTGGACAGGCTGTTCCGGGCCTTGCAGAATCCTGGGAAGCTACCGAAGACGGTCTGGTGTACACTTTTCATCTCCGTGAAGCTGAATGGAGCGATGGTGTACCGATTACCGCCCAGACGGTGGTTGATTCCTGGCTGCGGGCGATGCGTCCCTCCACCAGATCCCCCTATGCTTCCTTCTTCATCGCAATTGAAGGAGCTGAGAACTACATCACCGGCCGGGGCTCTGCAGACGACGTGGCAATTGAAGCTGTCGACGACTATACCTTCAGGATGACCCTGGTGGACGATATTCCGATGATGGCTGAAGTGCTCCCGCTGTTCGCATTCTCCGTTGTTCCGACCCATGCCATTGAAGAATACGGCAGGACATGGACCTTTCCGGACAACCTGGTAGTGAACGGACCCTATACTGTGGAATTCATCGCATCGGGCGATTTTGTCTCCTTAGTGCCCAATGAGCGTTACTGGGATGCAGAAAACGTCTACCTGGACTCAATTGTATACTTCCCGGTCAGTGATCCTGTGGAAGCATATGAGATGTTCCGGTTCGGCGAAGTTGACTGGCTCACCGCTATGAGCATTCCTCAGGCAAAAATCAGCGAGATCAGAAGACGGGACGATTTCCATCGCTCACCCTTCCTGGCTGCTGAACTGAGCGAAATGATCGGTGAAGCTATGACTGCGGATGAAGCAAGACAGATGGAGCTGCTGCAGGAAGTAACTGGAATGTATAAAGCGCTGCAGGCAGGAGAAACTCCGGAATTCAGAATCTACAACCGAAATCTGATTGACACCTCTGTCTGGGGAGGATGGTTCCCCAACATGCTGGGCTTTCATCCCCTGAAGGACATTTATCTCAAGTAACAAAGACTGACACGGTCTATATAAAACAGCCCCGGGCAACCGGGGCTGTGCTCTATGCCTGCTGAGGCAGGTGCTTCAGCCTTCCCATTCATATACATCTGCATCATCATCGGGAGAGTCTTCTTCACCGTAGTCCAGTTCATCCTCCTCATCTAAGAGTTCCTCAAACTCATCCGGCATCCCCTGCAGGAAATCCTCATCCTTCATAGGCCCTGTTCCCTCCTGGTTTTTCAAAAAGAAGATATCCCTATTGTACCACCGGCGGGTGAAAAGAAAAGAGCGGCACCGCAATATTTTTCTTGCTGCACTGAAGCAAGCATGTTCCGGAAGACAGGCACCCATGATATACCTCTTCACCGGCATTGCACGTGGGAAGCTGAATCCAGAGGTATCTTCTCAACCGTAAGGATCCGTTACCGTGAATATGAGGCTGTTTTTGCTTGATTCAGAACTGTCTTGATCCATTGCAGAGAAGCGGCCATCTTGATACTGTGATTTCAGGAAATACCAGAGAACTTCTGATCAATGCAGCAACCTCACATATTGACCAGAAAAAGCATCCTGTTCGGCAGCTATGCCCGGAACACCGTTATCCCGGTGAAATCTCGGTGAATGAAAGTGATGTTTGTTCTGATCTTGAATCGGCTGGAGCACTTGCAGCAGAATGTATCAACCATGGAGGCATCCGCCTGAAAACAACTTGAAACAGCACAAGCTTGCTTGACCTTCACATATCCCTGCTCTTTCTGAAAAAGCATCCGATATCAGCTGCAGTACCTGCAAAAAAAAGAAAAGATCGGCACCGCAATATGTTTCATGCTACACTGAAGCAAGCATGTTCCAGAAGGCGGGCACCTATGATATACATCTTCACCGGCATTGCGCTGTTTCTCCTAATTACCACTGTGATCCACGCGATTTTGAGCAGCCTTGAGAAAAAACGCTATCCGCCTCCGGGAAGTCTCATCGATATCGGCAGGGGCCGGATGCATCTGTACTGCAGGGGAGATAACCAACCGACGGTGGTCTTCTCAAGCGGCTGCGGCAGTTTCTCCTACGGCAGCTTCTACAAGACCTTCAGCGATATTTCCAAAACCCGGCGGGCTGCCGTGTACGACCGCCTGGGTTACGGATGGAGCGACGACACCGACCGTCCCAGGTCTGTGGAAGAGCTCAGCGGAGAGCTCCATGCGCTGCTTAAGAAGGCCGGGGAGCGTCCGCCCTTCGTGCTGGCGGGCCATTCCCTGGGGGCGGAGGAGGCCCTCCATTTTGCTCACCGCTATCGGGAAGAGACTGCAGGGCTTGTGCTGCTGGACCCGGCATATTTTGAACGGGCTCCCCGGGGCGGCACCGCGATGCTCCTCATCAACCGGATTCTGTCGCCGCTGCGCGTGACAGGACTGCTGCGGCTGTTTACGGCTCTGCGGATCATACCGGTCTTTGTCTGGATGAAGCATCTGGGGCACTACCCTGAAGAGATTGTCAAGGTGAGCAGGATCATGTTCTGCACCCGGGGAAAAAGCAGCCTGGATGAGTTCCGCAGGCTCTACCGCCGCACCCCCGCATACCCTGACCTGGGGAATCTGCCGGTTCTGGTGCTGACGGCGGAACATGCAAAGCTCAAAGCAAAGAAGCCTGAACTCCATGAACAGATGCTGGCGCATCATAGGATGCTCTCAGAACTCTCATCACGGGGAGCGCACCGAATACTTCCGGGGACGGACCACTCCTTCCCCCTCACCCATCCCGATGAGGTGACCCGATGCATTGAGGAGTTTATCAGGGAATGTGATGAAGGCAGATCATAGAAGCGGCTGCCGGTCAGGCAGCCGCGGTACGCTATGATCAGTTCTGGGTGTCCATATCCAGGATGAGGTCCTCAATGGCGGCTCCC
>PWKH01000133.1 GCA_003559765.1 Spirochaetaceae bacterium | reverse complement strand
CAATCTCCATCCGGGCAATCGAATCTCCCTTGGATACGGTGTCCCCCTCCTTGATAAGCACCTCAAGGATTTTTCCGCTGTAGGGAGAGGGAACATCCATCACCGCCTTGGCGCTCTCCAGGGCGATCAGGGGATCCTCCTTGGAGATTTCATCTCCTTTGGAAATATAGACATCAATGACCGGCACATCGGTAAAATCGCCGATATCGGGAACGGTTATCATCTGTTCTGCCATGGTCTGCCTCCCTCTCTTATACCCGAAGCGGGCTGTCCTTATCCTTGGGGATATCCAAGGTTTTGCGGGCCTTCTCAAGATCCTTTGCTGTACGGGTTCCCTGCTTCACCAGTCCGCGCAGAGCCGCCAGGGCGATATACCGCCGGTCCACCTCGAAGAAGGACCGAAGCTTCTCCCGGGTGTCGCTGCGTCCGAATCCGTCGGTTCCCAGGATTGTCACTTCCCCGGGGATCATCCAGCGGATCTGTTCAGGATAGGCTCTGATGTAGTCGGTGCTGATTACTGCGGGACCTTCCCGGTCCGCAAGCATCTCGGTGACATAGGGAACCTGCTCCTTCTTGTCCGGATGGGTGAGATTCCACCGCTCGGTCTCAATGCCCTCCCGGGCAAGCTGGTTCACTCCGAGGATGCTCCAGACTTCCGCATCCACATCGAAGTGCTTCTCCAGCAGCTTTGCGGCGGCAAGGGATTCCCTGAGGATCGTGCCGCTCCCCAGGAGCTTCACCTTCGGATTTCCGTTGTCCTTGGGCGGCTGCAGAAGATACATCCCCCGGAGAATTCCCTCCTCAGCCCCTTCGGGCATGGCAGGATGGTGATAGTTCTCATTCATCATGGTGATGTAGTAGAAGATATCCTCCTGCTCGGCAAACATCCGCCGCATGCCGTCCTGGATAATGACGGCAAGCTCATATGAGTAGGTGGGATCATAGGCCTGACAGGTCGGCACGGATGCAGCAGCCAGAAGCCCGTGACCGTCCTGGTGCTGCAGCCCCTCGCCGTTGAGGGTGGTTCTGCCGGCAGTTCCGGCCATGAGAAATCCCCGGGCCCTGCTGTCAGCGGCAGCCCAGATGAAATCCCCGATTCGCTGGAAGCCGAACATGGAGTAGAAGGCGTAGAAGGGTATCATATTGATCCCGTGCTGGGCATACGCGGTTCCTGCAGCCGTCCACGAAGAGATCGATCCGGCCTCGGAAATGCCCTCCTCCAGGATCTGGCCCTGGGCGTCCTCCCGGTACCACATAATCTCCTCGGAATCCTGGGGCTCATACAGCTGTCCGGAGGGAGCGTAGATTCCCAGCTGGCGGAACATTCCCTCCATGCCGAAGGTCCGCGCCTCATCAGGAATGATGGGCACCACATGCCGGCCGATCTGCTTGTCCTTGGCCAGCTTGCTGAGCATACGCACAAAAGCCATGGTGGTGGAGATCTCCCGGTCGCCGGAAGATTCGAGCATCTGGGAGAAATCCTTGAGCTTCGGCACCTTCAGAGGTTTGGCCTCAGGCTTCCGGTAGGGAAGGCTGCCTCCCTGGGCCTCCATGCGCCGCTGGAGAAACTGCTCCTCTCCGCTTCCCTCCGCCGGCTTGATGAACGGCAGGGACTCAAGCTCCTCATCCTTCAGGGGAACATGGTAGTGGTCCCGGAAGGCCTTCAGGGACTCGGTATCCATGGTCTTCTGGTTATGGGTACCCATGGCGGCGTCGCCGCTTTTGCCCATGCCGTAGCCCTTGATGGTTTTTGCCAGGATCACCGTCGGCTGACCGGCATGCTTCATCGCCGCATCAAAGGCCGCATAGATCTTTCTCGGATCATGCCCCCCCCGGGTCATCTGCCACAGTTCGTGATCGCTGTAGTCCTTCACCATCTCCTCGAGCTTCTCATCTCCGCTGAAGAGCTTTTCCCTGAGGTACTTTGCCCCCCGGGAGCGGATGGTCTGGAAATCGCCGTCGGTCATGGCGGAAAGCCGCTGCATCAGCACGCCGTCGGTGTCCCGGGCGATCAGGCTGTCCCACTCGCTTCCCCAGATGAGCTTGATCACATTCCAGCCTGCTCCTCTGAATCGTCCCTCCAGCTCCTGAATGATCTTGCCGTTCCCCCGGACGGGGCCGTCGAGGCGCTGCAGGTTGCAGCTTACTACAAAGATCAGGTTGTCCAGCTGCTCCCGCGCTGCCAGGGAGAGCGCCCCCAGGGATTCCGGCTCATCGCTCTCGCCGTCACCCATGAACACCCAGACCTTCCGGTCCCTCGGGTCCGCCAGCCCTCGTGCCTTGAGATACCGCATAAACCGTGCCTGATGCACCCCTGCCATGGGTCCGATCCCCATGGACACAGTGGGAAACTGCCAGAAATCGGACATCAGCCAGGGATGGGGATAGGAGGAAAGCCCCTTTCCTTCCGTCTCCTGGCGGAAATGATCAAGCTGCTCTTCGGTGAGCCTCCCCTCCACAAAAGCCCGGGCATACATCCCCGGGGAAGAGTGCCCCTGGTAGAATACTAAATCGGGTCCCGATTCAGATTCCGGCCCCCGGAAGAACCAGTTCTGCCCCACTTCGTAGAGGGATGAAGCGGAAGCGAAGCTTGCAATATGCCCGCCGAGGCCCTTGCCGTCCCGATTTGCCCGGGCGACCATGGCCATGGCGTTCCACCGGACGTAGGCCGATACATTTCGGGCCAGGAATGACTCATCCTGGGGTATCCGGGCTGAATGCTCCGGAGCAATGGTGTTGCTGTAGGGAGACAGAATCCCCGGAGAAGTCTGTACCCCCCTGCTGCGGGCCCGGTCGGTGAGCTGGCGCAGCAGATAATCCGCCTTTTCGCCGCCTTCATATTCGATCACTCCTTCGAGTGATTCCAGCCAGTCTCTTGTTTCCTGAGGATCCGCGTCCTTGAAATACTCGTTCATCTCCACCCCCTTGCAGGTTTCGGTCAAAAGGATACTGTTTTACTAATATACTAATAAAAGCCGGGAGATCAAACCAAAGATGCGCCGGCTGTCACAGGGGTATATTACCATGTTTCCGCCGGGGACGGGATACCTGTTTGTCCTTAAGATGGCTGAAAATCCTGATCACCTGCCTGCGGGTGCAGGCCGGATCGATTACTCCCTCAATATATCCCATTTCGGCTGCCCGGTAGGGGTTGAGGAAGGTCTCGTTGTACTGCCGCTCCTGCTCCTGCAGGAAGGCATCCCCGTCCTGCTGCCCGTCAGCCTGCTTCCTGAATATCACCTCGACCGCTCCCTTGGATCCCATCACCGCAATCTCCGCCGAAGGCCAGGCAAACACCGCATCCGCCCCGAGATGCCGGCTGTTCATCACGATGTAGGCGCCTCCGTAGGCTTTCCTGAGGATAACCGTCACCTTGGGGACCGTCGCCTCGGCATAGGCATAAAGCAGCTTCGCTCCGTTCTTGATGATTCCGTTGTGCTCCTGGGTCGTACCGGGCATGAAGCCGGGGACATCCTCCAGGGTCAGCAGCCCGATGGAAAAGGCGTCGCAGAACCGTACGAACCGTGCCGCCTTTTCCGAGGCCGCAATATCCAGAACTCCGGCAAGCACCTTCGGCTGGTTGGCGACAACGCCGACGGTCCGGCCGTCAAGCCGGGCGAATCCGGTAACAATGTTCGGCGCATACCGCGGGGAGACTTCAAGAAATGTCCCGTGATCGACGATTTCGGTAATCACTTCCTTAATGTCGTAGGCTTTGCTTGCCGCTTCGGGAACGACGGCTGCCAGAGCAGTGCACAGCCGGTCCGGGGCATCACCGGCGGGCACCTCCGGCGGCTGTTCGCGGCTGCTGGAGGGAAGGTAGGATACCAGATCCCTGATCAGCGAGATCGCCTGCTCTTCGGTATCACTCAGGAAATGTGCAACCCCGCTTTTCGCCGCATGGACATCGGCTCCCCCGAGGGCTTCGGCTGTGACGGTTTCATGGAGCACGGTCCTGACTACCTTCGGACCGGTGACGAACATGCAGCTGCTGCTGCGGTTCATCACGACGAAATCCTGAATCGCCGGGGAATAGACCGCCCCGCCGGCACAGGGCCCGAGAATAGCGGCAATCTGAGGAATCACCCCTGAGTTCTGCACGTTCCGCATGAAGATATCGCCGTAGCCGGCAAGGGAGTCGATCCCTTCCTGCACCCGGGCGCCTCCGGAATCGTTGAGCCCGATCACCGGCGTCCCCGCGGCTGCGGCAAAGTCCATCACCTTGCAGATCTTTTCCGCATGGGCCTTGGACAGGGACCCTCCATGGACGGTGAAATCCTGGGCGTACACACAGACAGATCTTCCTCCGATCCTGGCGGTTCCGGCGACAACACCGTCACCGGAAAACTGATGCTGCTCCATGCCGAAATTTCCGCAGCGGTGCAGCTTGAACATATCGAACTCATCAAAACTGCCCTCGTCGGCCAGCAGGGCAATCCGCTCCCGGGCGGTGAGCTTTCCCTGCCGGTGCTGGGCTTCGATGCGCTCTCTGCCCCCTCCCTGCAGCGCCTGCTGCTGCTTCTCCTGCAGCACCTGCAGTTTTTCCGGTATCGGCGTACCGGGTTTGTTCGTAAATGATTTAAACATAGATGTACTTCCTGGAATGGGATAGTGCCCCTGAAAACCGGGCTTACCGGTAACTATAGATCTATTTTGACTATTTGTCTATTAATTGTCAAAATAAATATCATCCAGAAACAGAACCTCATGCCGGGAACGGGAGCAGAAAGCACTTACAGCAGGGCAATTCCCTCCCTGCGGCATTCCTCTCTTACCTCCCGGGGCCATACGCTGACCTGGACCTCTCCGATGTGGCGCTTCTGCAGCAGGAGCATGCTCATCCTCGACTGGCCGATGCCGCCGCCGACCGTCAGAGGCAGCTGGTCATTCAGCAGCATCTGATGCCAGGAGAGCTCAGCGCGCTGCTGCTCATCCTTGAGTTCCAGCTGCCGCAGCAGGGCAGCCTTGTCGACCCGAATTCCCATGGAGGAAAGTTCGAAGGAACACTCAATCACAGGGTTCCATACCAGGATGTCGCCGTTAAGCCCTGCCCGTCCGTCTTCTGCAGGGGTGGTCCAGTCGTCGTAATCCGGTGCCCGCTGGTCATGGATGGTGCCGTCGGAGAGTTCCCCCCCGATGCCGATGAGAAATACCGCCTTGAATTCCCGGCAGACCGCATCCTCCCGCTGTTTGGGAGTTATCCCGGGATACCGCTGCAGCAGATCCTCTGCATGGAAAAAGCAGATCTCCTCGGGAAGCTGCGGCTCAAGGCCGAAGGCTTCCTTCATAGCTGTTTCCGTATACCTGATCACTCCGTAGATGGTGCGCACCGTCTCCTTGAGAAAGGCGAGGCTGCGCTGGTCCGGGGTGATCACCCGCTCCCAGTCCCACTGGTCGACATAGACCGAGTGAATGCCGGAGCGCAGGCTCTCCTCGTCAGGCCGGAGGGCATTCATGTCGGTATACAGTCCCTTGTCCGGGCCGATGCCGTACTGCGCCAGGGCCATGCGCTTCCATTTCGCCAGGGAATGGACGATTTCACAGGTGAGATCCGGGATGTCTTTGACCCGGAATGACACCGGACGCTCCACGCCGGTGAGATCGTCCTGGATCCCGGAGTTCCTCGGGACATATAACGGGGAGGACACCCGGTACAGGTTCAGCTTCTCGGCCAGGCGGTCCTCAAAATGCCGCTTCAGCAGCAGAATTGCCTGTTCTGTCTCCAGTACTGTCAGCTGTTTCACTTTGTATACCTCTTCTTGCTTATCTTCGGCTGCCTCAGTGCTGTGACAGCTCCTCTACAGCCCGGCTGATTACCTCGACGTAGAGCCGGGCTCCTCTGCGGTTCAGATGCACCCCGTCTATCGTCAGCACCAGCTTCCGCTTTCCGCTGATTGAATCTGTGCCTCCGGGAATTCTCGAACGGATGCCGTCGAGCACCATCTCACCCATGGAGGATGTCTCGTACCACCGACCTTTTCCGGAAAGCACCGCATCAACAGCCTCCCCGATGTCGACTACAGGAATGTTCAGTTCGCCTGCGGCAAGCCGGATTTCCCGGTTGTAGATCCTTCTCAGCCCGTCCGTGGGGGATGCAGGATCCTCATTGACGCAGCTGAGGGTCATCACCCGCAGGGGCTTCGGAAACCGGCGGAGAATTTCCTGCAGCTGTTCGGTGTAGTACCGCCGAAACAGCACGCTGTCGTCCGCCGGAAGGCTTCCCCTGCGCTCAAGATAGGAAGACAGCGCCCGGAGTCCCGCTGAGCGGTCCCGGAAGGACGGGAGGATGATGTCGTTATGTCCTGCCTGGATAAACACCCCGTCGGCATCATCATGCGCATCCAGGTATGCAGCAAGCCTCCGGGTTATACCGAGCATGGTATCGCCGCCTGTCCCCAGATTTACAAACTCAAGGCCGGGGAACCGCCCCCGGAGTTCCCTGATATAGCTTTCCCCGGGACTGCCTTCAGTGATACTGTCCCCGGCAAAGACGAGCTTCATATTCCGCCGCCTTGTCTTCCAGATTTCCTGGTATACTACCGTCAAGTCAGCCGTTCTGTCCAGGGATGCCGCGGAAACGGAAGGGCTGTGTCGGATCACTCATCCTGCTGGTTTTTGATCCTGGTAATGTATCGGATATCGGGATCCACCTCCCCGTAGATGAGACAGATCAGAATGGACTCGACAAACGAGAGGATCAGCAGCAGCATCACCAGCCGGGAGAAGAATATCGGTTCGATGAAAAACGATATGATAAAGCAGACGTAGATGCATACTCCGGCGGTGCGGAACAGGTTGGTATGGATGAAATGCACCCTGCGGAACTTCACCAGGGTGATGGCCAGATAGACGATTCCCAGCAGCACGAGCACCGTCAGCAGGTGGATATACTCCTGGGAGATCCGAGGAATCCGCCTGACCAGGAAAAACGCCGTAGACAGGTTGAAGCAGATGTCAGCCAGGGAATCAAGGAACTGGCCGGTTCTGCTGATCAGCCCCATCTTCCGGGCAATCAGTCCGTCGAGCATGTCGGTCACGCCGATCACTGCATAGAGCATCAGAAACGCTGCTACGTGTTCGAGGAAGAACAGCGTGTACAGGAGTGGAAGGAACAGAATCCGCGAAAGAGAGAGCATATTCGGAAGCAGCCGAAGCTCTTTGAGTTCTATCATGCTGGTATGGTACCGAAGGTTTGAGGAAAAGACAATATTGACCCGGTCAGGGAGCAATCAGGAAGTCCGCCTTCTGGTCCTCCACCGACACCGACAGGATTTTCACGCGGAGGGGATCCCCCAGCCGGTAGACGCTGCCGGTACGCTCACCAACCAGCTGATAGGCATCCCGGTCAAATCCGTAGTGGTCATCCTTCAGCTCTGATATGTGGACCAGCCCTTCGATCAGGTAAGTGCTCAGCTCCACAAATATGCCGAAGGAGGTCACCCCGCTGATTACTCCCTCATATATATTGCCGATTTTTGTGGAGAGAAACTGCATCGCCTTGATGCGCATATATTCCCGCTCAGCCTTCACCGCCTGAATTTCGCGGTGGAAGCTGACCTCGCAGACCTGCTCCAGCCTGGCGGTAAGCTTCTTTGGATCCTTCGGCCGCTCTCCCCGGGCGTACTGCTTCAGCAGCCGGTGGATCATCAGATCCGGGTACCGGCGGATGGGAGAGGTGAAATGGGTATAGGCCTCCAGAGCCAGCCCGAAGTGTCCGGTGTTTTTGGTGCTGTAGAAGGCCTTGGTCATGGACCGCAGGGCCACCTTCTCAATAAAGCTTTTAAACTCCAGGTTCCCGATAATGTCGAGAATTTTTCGGTAGTCATCAGGTTTGAGGGGACCCTCAATACGGTATCCGATACCCAGCGTCTCCAGCAGTTCGAGAAAGGAGCGCATCTCCTCCTCCGGGGGCTGCTCATGCACCCGGTAAATAAACGGAAGGGGCTCTTTGGTATGCCGGGCAATATGGCAGGCTACGGTCTTATTCGCCAGGAGCATGCATTCCTCCACCAGCCGGTGGGCATCCAGACGCTCTTTCGGCCGCACTTCATAGGGGACCCCGTGCTCATCCAGAGACAGCACCGGCTCGCTCACGTCAAAGTCGATGCTTCCGGCCTGTTCACGCTTCCGCCGGAGCACCTGGGTAATGAGCATGATGGTATGCACCGTTTGGGCAAACCGATGATCCTTTCCTGAAAGGATCTGTTCCACCTCCTCATAGGTGAACCGCTGGGAGCTTTTTATGAGGGTTTCGGTAATCCGGTAGCGGCACACCTCTCCCCGGGAATTGAGCGTCATCATCACACTGAAGGCCGGGCGGTCCTCCCCCGGCATCAGGCTGCACAGATCAGTGGACAGCCGTTCAGGCAGCATCGGGATCACATGGTCCACAAGATACACCGAGGTGCCCCGCTTTGCCGCTTCTTTGTCTATGGCGCTTCCCTCTTTCACATAACTGGTTACATCAGCGATATGCCCCCCCAGCTCGTACAAGCCGCTGTTCAGCTGACGCACCGAGATGGCATCGTCGAAGTCCCGGGCATCTTCGGGATCAATAGTTATACAGGGAAGACTGCGCAGGTCCTCCCGGTTTTTTTTGATTTTCCTGGGTTTCAGTTCCTGGAGCTTCCCGGCTTCATCCTCCACTTCCCGGGGGAACTCCAGGGGACTGCCGTAGGAGCGGGCGACAATCTTGACGTCAATGTTGGCATCCTTCATGGTGCCGAGCACCTCGACGACCTGCCCGACCGGATCAGTATCGGCCTTTACCCAGGCAGTAAGCTTTGCCGCCACCACTTCCCCGTCCTTCGGGGCCCTGGTCCTGCCGGTGGGCGGAGCAAGCCGGTCCTCGGGAATCCTGAGGGTGAACTTCATCCGGTCATTTTCGGGAACCACCACCCCTCCGCGTTTTCTGCTGTGAAACACCCCTACGAGGACCCGTTCCTCCCGGGTGATCACTTTCACTACCCTGCCGATCGGGTTTCTCCCCGGAATGGAACGGAGCCGCTCAGCGAGGACCGTATCACCGTCCAGCGCTGTGCCCATGTGATCCCGGGGGATAAACAGATCATCCCCCTCCTGATTCAGGACAAATCCAAATCCTCCGGAGTTCACCCGCAGCTTACCGGTTATTTGTGTTTTTCCCTGTGTTTTTCCCTGCTCTTTACCCAATCCTTGCTCCTTGTGTCTGCTTTGTGGCTGCTTTGAGTATAGCAGGTACTTCCTCAGTTTACCAGCGGGCAGGGTGCGCTCCCCGTCGGATCCGGAATCGGTACAATCAGTTAGTTTTCTAAATATATCTGTACAAACTATATATTGTCCCAGCAGCACCGATGCGCACCCCGTAAGGTGCGTGATCTTCGGGCACTGCGGTCCCAACAAACTGAGAAAATATATATAAATAATTATATTACAATAATATAAATAATTTATACAAAATGCTTGAGCGTTTTCCAACAGCAGTTTTTTTATTTTTTTCGTCTCAAACCCTTGTATAATGAGTGATTTTTACTTAGTATACTAATTATACGCTTGAAAACCAACGGAGGTATTATGAAGACTATGAAGAAATTTGGATTGGTGTGCGCGTTTGCCCTGCTGACCGCAGGGATGATTTTTGCCGCCGGAGCTCAGGAAAAGCCGGCTGATACTGTCTCCTTTGCCGGATCAGGGGGATACCCTCCCTTCAACTACATGACCGCTGACAGTGAGGTCATCGGATTCGACGTTGATGTTGCCCAGGAAATTGCCGACCGGATGGGCAAGGAGCTTGACTACGTCACCACCGCCTGGGACGGGATTATTGAAGGACTCCGCGCCGGCCGGTATGACGGCATTCTCGGCAGCCTCGGAATCAATCCTGCACGGCAGGAGGTCGTTGCCTTTTCCGATCCCTACTACTACTCAGGACCGCAGCTGATCGTCCGCGCCGACAGTCATCTCACCGGACCTGAAGATGTTGACAGCCAGACCACCCTCGGCCTGGTAACCGGCACCACCTTTGAGGAAGACGCCAACAACCTGGGAGCTCAGGTAAGCCTCTACGAGGACGACAATCAGACCTTAATGGAACTGCTCAACGGCCGGATCGACGGCGTACTCACTGACAGAATCGTCGGACTCAACGCAATTGCCGAGCTTCCCGGCGGAGACAGTCTGGAGCTGGTCGGTTCCGTACTTCGGACCGAACGGATGGGCATAGCCGTGCAGCAGGACAACGACGAACTGCTGGGTGAGATCAATTATCATCTTGAAAACATGCGCGCTGACGGAACTATGCGTGAAATCAGTGAACACTGGTTCGGCGAAGGCGTTGATATTACCGTGGAGTAACCCGTGGGCAATATCATACCTTGGAATTTCTCCGTCATCCCGGAATACTTCTTTGTGTTCCGGGAGGCGGCGTTCTATACCCTGCAGATAACCACCCTGGGCATCCTGGTCGGACTGATCATCGGGCTTCTGGTCGCGTTCGGAAAGATCGCAAAAAATCGGGTGATCTCGCATATCTCCGGAGCATACATCTTTGTCATCCGGGGGACCCCCCTGCTGCTGCAGCTGTTCATTATCTACTACGGCCTGACAACCATCGTGACTGTTCCCCCGTTCCCCTCAGCGGTGTTTGC
The DNA here is from genome assembly GCA_003559765.1 of Spirochaetaceae bacterium. Lineage (GTDB taxonomy): Bacteria > Spirochaetota > Spirochaetia > PWKH01 > PWKH01 > PWKH01. The sequence goes on along the minus strand of PWKH01000133.1, from coordinate 2,330 downwards.
CCTGGGGATTCACAACGGCGCCTATATTGCCGAGATTTTCCGCGGATCGATAATTTCCATCGACTACGGACAGATGGAAGCGGCAAGAAGCTTAGGGATGCCTTACACGCGGGCGATGCGGAGGATCATCCTTCCCCAGGCATTCAAGCGGGCCGTCCCGCCGCTGGGAAATCAGTTCATCATTGCACTGAAGGACAGCTCCCTGGCAAGCACCATTGCCGTGCCGGAACTGCTGCTGCGGGGCCGCCAGCTGGGCTCCTCAACCTTTATGTACATGGAAATGCTGATCATCGTGGCACTGTGGTACCTGCTGATGACCAGTGTGCTTTCCTACGTGGTCCACAGAATCGAAAAACGACTGAGGGTTAGTGATCGTGACCAGACTTAAAGACCCCTTTTTGCGGATAGAGCATCTTGAAAAATGGTACGGAGACCTCCATGTGCTGCGGGATATCAGCCTTGATATCGCGGAGAAGGAGGTAGTGGTGGTCATCGGAGCAAGCGGCTCCGGAAAGAGCACCCTGCTTCGCTGCATCAATTTTCTGGAGCGTGCCCAGAAGGGAAAATTCTTTCTGGACGGAGTAAAAATCAAACCCGCTGAAAAAGAGCTCAACCGGGTGCGCCAGGAGATGGGGATGGTGTTCCAGCATTTCAACCTCTTTCCCCATATGTCCGTACTGAAGAACGTCATGGAAGGGCCGGTCCATGTGAAGGGCCTGCCGAAGAAGGAAGCCCGGGATATCGCCCACCGTCTGCTTGACAAGGTAGGCCTGGACGACAAAGCCGACACCTATCCGGCAATGCTTTCCGGAGGACAGAAGCAGCGGGTCGCCATCGCCCGGGCACTGGCTATGGAGCCTCGGGTGATGCTCTTCGACGAACCGACCAGCGCCCTGGACCCGGAGCTGGTGGGGGACGTACTGAAGGTTATGGAGGATCTCGGAAGGGAAGGCATGACCATGGTGGTGGTAACCCACGAGATGTGGTTTGCCAAGGAAGCCGCCGACCGGGTTATTTTCATGGACGACGGAGTGATCCTGGAAGAGGCAACCCCTGAAAAGATGTTCACCGCTCCTGAACATGAACGGACTCAGGCCTTTCTGAAGCAGATTCTGCCCCAGGAGTAGAAGAACAGGTTTTCCTTGTAAAATCCCGCAAAAACCGGTAAGATGCCTGTCATACCAATCGACAGGAGCACCCTATGGCGCAGACCGCAACCGTTGTGACGTTTATCGTCTACCTGATCTTTCTGATGGGCATCGGGACCTATTTCTACCGAAAAACCAATAAAATTGAAGACTATCTCCTGGGAGGCCGAAGCATGGGCACATGGGTGACCGCCATGTCAGCCCAGGCCAGCGATATGTCGGGATGGCTGCTGATGGGCCTTCCCGGAGCTGTCCTTCTCGGAGGCCTCGGCGAGATCTGGATAGCCGTCGGTCTGCTGATCGGAACGGTCTGCAACTGGCTGCTGACGGCTCCCCGGCTGCGCCGTTATACCGAAGAGACCGATTCGATCACCCTGGCCACCTTCTTTGAGAACCGGTTCCAGGATCCCACCGGCCTGCTGAGGATCATCAGCGCCGTGATCATCCTGGTGTTCTTCACCATCTACGCCTCGTCGGGGATGGCCGGGGCCGGACTGCTTTTCGAAGTGATGTTCGGAATCGACTACACTCTTGCTGTGTTCATCGGATGCATCGTAATTGTAGCCTACACCTTCCTGGGAGGGTTTATGGCGGTCTGCTGGACCGACCTCTTCCAGGGGGCGCTGATGTTCTTCACCATCCTCATCGTTCCCCTGCTGGCGCTCCAGGGAGTCGGAGGCATGGAGTCGGTCGCCGAAGCCTCCCGGCTTCAGGACATCTCCTTCAGCCTCATTCCCGGAACCGGCGCAGCGGCGCTGCTTGCGGTGATATCGGCGGCAGCCTGGGGACTGGGATATTTCGGTCAGCCCCATATCCTCGCCCGGTTTATGAGCATCAAGGACGTGAATGAACTGCCGAAATCCACGGTGATTGCATCAGTCTGGGTGACCATCTCTCTGGCCGGCGCCGTGCTTGCGGGGCTGGTGGGAATCGCCATGTATCCCGACATGCCCGGCGGTGATGCGGAACGGGTGTTCATCTACATGATCAATGATCTGTTCAATCCCTGGATCGGAGGGATTCTGCTCGCAGCGATTCTTTCGGCGATCATGTCGACCATCGACTCCCAGCTGCTGGTATCATCCTCGGCGCTGACCGAAGACTTCTACAAAAAGGTCATCCGGAAGGACGCCACCGAAGCCCAGCTGATCTGGATCGGCCGGATCAGCGTAGTGCTGATCT
>PWKH01000106.1 GCA_003559765.1 Spirochaetaceae bacterium | reverse complement strand
TGTTCTGAAGTGAGCCCGGCTAATTCACGCTGGGCTGTCTGTACTCTGGTTACCGCTTCTCGAAGCATAGACGATTGCCTCCTGTAGATAAACTATACCGTTTTTACTTTTTCGGAACAAGGGGAATTATGATGCAGCACCCTTGCATTGACGCATCAATCCCATTATATTCTTACGTATATAATGGAGATGCAGACTATGAAATACCGATTATTCGCATCGGGCCTTCTGATGCTTTTCATTGCCGCCTTCCTGCCGGCGGCAGCAGACCGAGAGGAGTCACCGGGGGAGGAAATCCTGATCACCGACGGGCTCGGCCGGGAGGTGGTCCTTGAAACTCCGGTCGAGCGGATCGTGCTTGCCGGAAGAGCGAATCTGTTTCTGGTGAACGCAGTGTACCTCTTTCCGGAAGCGGCGAACCGTGTGAAGGCCCTTGCCCAGACTGATCAGGGGCTTGGGGACTCCTTTCCCTATCTTGATCGGGATTACCCGGAAAAGCGGCGGATGAGCAATTCCGCAGGGGTTGAAGAAATCATCAGCCTCAGCCCGGATCTGGTTATTCTCAAGGATTCATCCTATCAGGACACCGGACCTCAGCTGGAGCGGCTGAACGTGCCGGTGCTCACTCTAGGCCTTGAATCCTATGAGGCGTATCTTGCAGATATCAAACTTTTGGGGGCTGTGTTCGACAACCCTGATCGGGCCGAGAAAGTAATACAGCTTCTGACCGGTACGGTGGAAACAGTCAGGCGCATCAGCAGTACCGCTGATGATCTGCCCCGGATACTGATGCTCTCCTATACATCAAGAGACGGAAGCACGGTGTTTCAGGTTCCCCCGGCAGACTGGATTCAGACTTTCATGACCGAAACCGCAGGGGGCATTCCGGTCTGGAGTGAGTATCATCAGACCGGCGGCTGGAGATCCGTCAATTTTGAGCAGATCGCCCAGTGGGATCCCGACATGATATTCCTCATCAGCTACAACTGGCCCGTTTCACAGGCGGTTGACGTCATTGAATCATCCCCGCAGTGGCAGGAGCTTCGGGCATATAAAAGCGGCTCAGTCCTGCCGTTTCCCGGGGATTATCACAGCTGGGCCCAGGCGGACATCAGGTGGTTTCTGGGCCTGCAGTGGCTGGCCGCCCAGCTGCACCCGCAGCAGTACTCACGCATAGACATGCAGCAGAAGGTGATCGACTTCTACGGATCGCTCTACGGCATTTCCGAGAAAACGGTCACGGACGCAATCCTGCCCAGACTCAAGGAGGAGCTCCCTGGACGAAACAAATAGCAGATCCCGAACCGCCCTGGGGCTTCTTGCTGCCGGGCTGGCTGTTCTCGCTGCCGCAGCCCTGCTTTTCGGCAGGTATCCTCAGCCTGGGTTTACCTCCCCCCTCGCGGTTCTCGATGATCCGCTGCTCCGCCAGATTCTGCTCAACCTCCGGCTGCCCAGGGTGCTTTCGGCAGTGCTGGGAGGAGCAGTCCTCGGGGCGGCAGGGATGGTGTTTCAGATGATGTTCTCCAATCCCCTGGTGGAACCCGGCTTTCTCGGAGTTTCCCAGGGTGCGGCATTCGGCGCGGCCTTTTCCATCCTGTTTCTTCCGGCGGCTTTTTTGTATCTGCAGGTTTCGGCCGCCCTCTTCGGCATGCTGGGACTGCTTTGTTCCTATTATCTGGCAAAACGGTTTCAATTCGGCGGATGGATTCTCCGGCTGATTCTCGCAGGAATTGCCGTATCAGCACTCTTCGCCTCAGGCTTAGGGGTGCTGCAGTACACGGCAGATCCCTTCAGTGAACTGCCTGAGATCACCTTCTGGCTGCTCGGCAGCCTTGCTGGAATCAGCTGGACCAGATTATGGTCTATCACCCCGGTTTCAGTCATTTCACTGATCATCCTCTTCGCTTACCGCTGGAGGATGAATATCCTGTCACTGACTGACCGGAACGCCTTTTCCCTTGGAACCAGACCCGGAGGGGAGAAACTGCTGGTTCTGTTCTTAGCCGCTGCTTCAACCGCAGCGGTGATCTCAGTTTCCGGGCTGATCGGCTGGGCAGGTCTGATCGTGCCCCATATCGCCCGGAGGGTGCTCAAAACCGACACCCGCTACTCCCTGCCGGGGTCAATGCTCATCGGCTCGGCATATCTGCTGATCTGCGACACCCTGGCCCGATCGGCATCGGAAGCAGAAATCCCCCTGGGAATTCTCACCAGCGCCGCAGGGGCGCTGCTGTTTCTCATTATCCTCACCAGGAGGAGCACAGGAGCGTCCCTATGATTCAGCTGCATCACATCAGCTATTCCTACCGCAGTAATGCAGATCCGGCAGTCAGGGATGTATCCTTCAGCATCCCCGACGGAGCGTCCCTCGCCCTGCTCGGTCCCAACGGTGCAGGGAAGACCACCCTGCTGGACATCATCCTCGGCTGGAGAACACCCGATGACGGGTCCGTCCGAGTGAACCGCATCCGTCCCGACCGGATCAGCAGAAAGGAGGCCGGCAGAATCATGAGTCTGTCTGCCCAGTCAGAGCATATCAGTTTCAGCTTCAGTGTGCTTGACTACGTGCTCTTCGGCAGAGCTCCCCATCTCTCCCGCCTCAGCGCCCCCGAAACCCGGGACTTCGAGATTGCCCGCGGAGCCCTCGCCGATGCGGGAATTGCCCATCTGGAACAGCGTAGCGTCACCGATCTCAGCGGAGGGGAAACCCAGCTGGTGAAAATCGCTCGGTCCCTCGCCCAGCAGACAGCCGTTCTGCTGATGGATGAACCGACCAGTGACCTTGATCCGGGAAACACCGCCCGGGTGCTTGATATCATGAAGCAGAGCCATGCTGCAGGGAGAACCCTGATATTCACCACCCATGACCCGATGCTTGCATCAGAGGCGGCCACCCATGCCGCCCTGATCAAGGCAGGGTCTTTGATCTTTTTCGGTAAGATATCCGATGCATTACAAGAGGCTTACCTCAGCAGTTTGTATGAAACGGTAATGCATGTAGTCATGCTTCAGGGAAGGCGCATAGTTTTTCGCAGTGAGTCGCAGGTTTATAAAAACAGCACATAATCTGAAGGCTCTATTTGATAATCTCTGTTGAAATACTATAAAACAGTTGCCAAATGCAGTATACTTGAAGAATGAAGAAGCCAAAACTCAGCAAAGAAGCCCTTGAAGCCTACAATGCGTTGATGAGACTTTCAGAAGAAGAGCAAAAGCTCGTTTTCCGCAAGGTTTCCCAGCCTGAACCAGTAGAAACTGTCCAAGAACTACCCAAAGAGAAGGGGAATTGCCCTCATTGTGGAAGTTCCCATGTCAGCAGGTATGGTAAGACCCC
>PWKH01000117.1 GCA_003559765.1 Spirochaetaceae bacterium | reverse complement strand
GAGACTAGCGAAGACGAGTACTGCCGGTCACTCGCTATAGTCATCTCAAAGGCGCGGCTAATGGGTCGCCACGGCTGACTGACCTCGATTGCCCGGAGCATTTCATTGTCAGTGTGCGCATTCCGACGCATCCGGTCGGGCGTTCCAACGACATCCGGTCAGCAGTTCCGGAATATCCGGTCACCGCGAGATGACGCCGCCAAGCGTTGGATCTTGATGTCTCCTCGGATGTCTGGGGTCAAGCGTTTCGAGCCCTGTGATGCCGGAGCCGCGCGCGACGCCGTGCGCGCCCCATGACGCTGGCGCGGCGTCGCGCGCGGCGGTGGTCGGGGCGCTCGTCATGTCTGGCTCTTGCGCAGCGAGGGACCGTCCAGGGGTAGACGGTGGGCGTTGTGCACCAGCCGGTCGAGAATGGCGTCGGCGAAGGTGGGCTCGCCGATGACCTCGTGCCAGGCATCGACGGGCAACTGGCTGGTGATGAGGATCGAGCCGTTGCCGTATCTGTCCTCGACGATCTCCATCAGGTCGCGCCGCTGCGGTGCAGTGAGCCGGTCCGGCCCCCAGTCGTCGAGGATCAGCAGATCGGCGCGGACGATCTGGCGGAACAGGCGCGGGAAGCTGCCGTCGCCATGGGCGAGTTCGAGCTCGGCGAAGAGGCGCGGCAGGCGGTGATAGAGGACACCTCTGCCGTCACGGCAGGCCTTCTGGCCGAGGGCGCAGGCGAGCCAGGTCTTTCCGACGCCGCAGGGACCGGTGATAATCAGGTTCTGTCGCTTCTCGATCCAGTCGCCGAGGGCGAGCTGGCGGAACAGATCCCGGTCGAGTTGTCGCGGGGCGCGATAGTCGACGTCCTCGATGGCGGCGCCGACATGGCGCAGTTTCGCGGCCCGCATCCGGCTCTGATAGCGTTTGGTGCTGCGGTTCGTGGCCTCGCGGTCGATCAGCAGGCCGATCCACTCGGCATGGCTAAGCGTGGCGGCGTCGGGTTGCTGCTGAAGTTCGGCAAAGGCATCGGCCATGCCGTCGAGCTTGAGCGCGCGCAGGCGCTGGTGGGTGGGATGATCGAGCATGTGTTTCCTCTTCAGTGGAAGTAGCTGGCGCCGCGGATGTTGGGATGTGTGATCGCCGGCCCCTCCGCGGGCGTTTCAGGCCGTCGGCGATGCAGGTTGTTCCGGAGTATCGACCTGACCGAGCTGTAGGACAGGCCGCCGATTTCAAGCGCACGCAGGCTGGCCGCCTCGAGGGCGTCGCGCCCGTGAGGCCTGGCGAGCCGGACGATGCCGAGGCAGGCACGGAAGCCCTGTTCGGGATGCGTCTTCGTTCGCAGCACCAGATCCACCAGGGCCGCGGTGTTGGGCCCGATCTTCTCGGCCTTCCTGCGGATCTCTGCGGGCGTCATGCCGGCGTATCGCCGATGGCTGGCAGGCATGTGCCCGGCCACGGTCGTGTGCCGACGGTTTCCCGAGGTCCGGACATGGGAGGCGACGCGCTGGCCGTCGTGGAAGACCTCAACGGTCCGGGCCGTGACCCTGACCCACAGCGTCTTCTTCAGGAGCTGGTGCGGAACCGAGTAGTAGTGCCGCTCGACCTCGACGTGGTAGTCGAGCCCGGCGCGCCGTTCGAGCCATTCGGCGTATTCGTAGGGGCTGGCGGGCAGCGGTTTCAGCGCCGGTTTGTCCAGTTGCTCGAACAACTCCCGGCGGCTGGCGCCGAGATGCCGGGTGACCTTGGCGTTCAGCCCGGCCAGAAGCTCCTGGATCGCTGCGTTCAGTTCGGCCAGCGAGAAGAACCGCCGCTTGCGCAGCCGCGCGACGATCCAGCGCTCGATGAGCAGGACACCAACTTCGGCCTTGGCCTTGTCGCGTGGCTTGTAGGGGCGTGCGGGAATGACGGCGGTGCCGTAATGCCCTGCCATGTCGGCATAGGTGCGGTTGATCCGCGGCTCGTGAAAGCACGCCTTGGTGACGCCGGCCTTGAGATTGTCGGAAACGATCTGCTCGGGCACGCCGCCGAAGAACGCCAGCATCCGGACATGAGCGCCGATCCAGTCCGGCAGGCCCTGTGTCCAGGTCGCCTCGGCATAGGTGTAGTTCGAGGCCCCAAGCACGCCGACGAAGATCTGCGCCTGCCGGACCTCGCCCGTCTTGCCGTCGATGATGTCCAGCGTGTCGCCGGCGAAATCGACGAAGACACGTTCACCGGCGACGTGATGCTGGCGCATGACCGGCGAAAGGCGCCCCTCCCAGCGGCGATAGAGATCGCAGAAACGGCTGTAGCCGTAGCCGTCGTCGGGATGCGCCGCACGATATTCTTCCCAGAGCAGCGAAAGCGTGACCCCCTTGCGCCGGAGGTCGCGATGCACCGCCGCCCAATCCGGCGATGCCAGACCGCGTCGTGTCGCACCGCCCACCGGCGCAAACAGCCGACGCTCGAGCGTGGCCTCGTCCAGCCCCTCCGGCAGCGGCCATGACAGCCCCTCCCGCGCTGCACGGTTGAGATACTCGCTGACCGTCGACTGGCCGACGTTCAGGCTCGCGGCAATCTTCCGCGTCGAAAATCCAGTGGCCCTCAGGCGGAGGGCTTCGGCAATCTTGCGCATCGGCAATCGTCTCATTCCGGGCTCCCTGCTCGTCCTCGATGACGACAAGGCTACCCCGCTGCACGACTGCTCAGCAGCGAATCTCGCGGTGACCGGATGTCCCGGAATCCGCGACCGGATCAAATCGGAATGGCTGACCGGATGTTATCGGAATCGCTGACCGGATGACCCCGGAATGCGCAGTCATCGTCACACCCCCGGCGGATCAAAGCGTTCTGGCCCACCTCGTAGCTTTTTCGAAGCGAATTCTCGGAGCGATATTTTGCCGGAATTCGCTCTGAACGATGATAATTGGCGGCTCGGCCGTACTGGATGCCGAATTCACCGAGATCCGCCATTTCGTCGTAGATCAGCGTCCGAACAATCGTGCCTCCGGTCCCCGCAACGTTTTCCCAGGCGCTGCTGTACCAGGAATACGCGCAGGGAGAGCCATCGTAGTTCACGTAAAGGGGTCGGTTGCTCGAGATCACCTGGGCCCGCAGATCGCCGAGATACCTTGGGTCCTGATCTTGCAGAATCAGCGCATCGATGAACACGTTCCAGTGCGGATTGAGCAGTATATCCAGCGGCTCCGGATTCTTGCCGCGCGTCTTCTGCGGAAGATAACGGAACCGATAGCATCCCCATCCGGCCTCGAAGAAGATCCCTTTGCCGAACACGTGGTGTTTTACGACATCCTGTGGGCGTGCAGGAACACCGACGCCGATTGCGATCGCCACGGCGCCGTTGCGGCGGGCATGGCGGATATG
>PWKH01000044.1 GCA_003559765.1 Spirochaetaceae bacterium | reverse complement strand
GGTACACCTACTACAAGGACTTTGGTGCGGATATGCCTCTGGATGAGGAACTGCACCGGAGCATCTGCTCGCTCCACAACATCAACCTCCAGCGGGTGGACCGGATGACCATGGCCCATTCCATTGAAGGGAGGGTTCCTTTTTTGGATCTGAAGATGATTGAACTGGGGCAGCAGATTCCTTCACACCTGAAGATCCTGAAAGACCGGAAGGGCGGATCCGTGGAGAAATGGGTGCTTCGGAAAGCCTTTGAAGATCTGCTTCCCAAAGAAATTGTATGGAGGGGCAAGGAGCAGTTTGATGAGGGAAGCGGCTCTGCTGATATCCTGGATGGGATGGGATCGTTCTACCTGCTCCGGCGGGAGGCTCAAGTCTATGCCGGTATGCATGCATCCCAGGGACTGCGAAGCAGTGAGGAGTGCGCATACCATAAACTGCTCAGCGAGGCCTTTGCCGAGCCGGATGCAGTCCTCGATAACGTGGCCCGCTGGCAGGAAGACCGGCTGGGCTCAGTGCAGCCCTGATGCTCAGCCGCCGAAGAGCCGGTAGCTGCGCTTTTCGATAGCCCGGGCGATTCCCCGGAAGGAGCACTCGGTCAGCTCAATCTCCCAGCTGCGTATTCCCATATCTGTGAGGTAGTGGGCATCGGAGTTGGTGATTACCGGATTATCATAGGTTTCAAAGGGGCAGGGGATCCGCACCGATTCCACGGCGGTATAGCCGTGCTTCGGGAGAAACCCGAGCTGGGAGGTGACGCTGAAGGCATGCCGGTCGATATGGGCGGGGATGAACATCCCGTTCCAGCTGATCACCTCTTCGAGCAGCTGCTCGAAGGTGATTTCGGCCGCCTGGGCAAGGCTTTTTTCCACCTCCCCGAGGATGTTATCATGACGGTCAACGAAAACCTGATCTCCGAAGAGATTTGGAGCATTGGGGATATTTGGAAGCATCGATTCAATGAATTTCCCGAACCGCAGGGCTGTCTCCGGCTGCCCGAAGAAGCAGACCGCATGGATCTCCTCCCGGGTGGTCACCTCGATGCCGAAGACCGGCAGGATGTCTGACTCCCGGCAGCATGCATCGAAGGCGGGAAGATTTCGGGTGCTGTTATGGTCCGTCAGACCGAGCACGGAGATGCCCAGCTCCTTCGCCCGCTGGACCATGGCGGATGGAGACATCTCCAGACTGCCGCAGGGACTGAGGCATGAATGGTTGTGCAGATCGATGCGGTGCTTCATGGGGCGCTACACCAGGCCGAGCCCCCGGGCAACTTTGTACGAGACGGTGAACTGACTGTCCCGGGTAGCGAAGACGGCAATGCCCTCCTGAGCGGCGGCATCGAGCATCTCGTCGGGTGCGGAGCGGTTGCTGCACAAAATAATCGCCTTCATCCCCGCCAGGGAAGCCACCGCAACGGTGTTCTTGTGCCCCTGGACGGTGATCAGGACGCTGTCCTCCGGGGCGTTGCCCATGACATCGCTCAGCAGATCCGACGTGTAGGCCTGAGAGACGACGGCATCGTGCTCCGGTTCCTGGAGCACTTTGTACCCCAGGGTTCTGCTCAGATAATTCAGGTTCATGAGGCATCCTCCTTGTTCGGCTGGTACCAGATAATTGACGTGGCTTCCGTTCCTTTATGGGGATGAGAGGTGATGGTGAACTCATCGGAGACTTTCTTGGCGTTGGGAAGCCCCATGCCGGCTCCGAATCCGAGGGAGCGGATCCACGGAGTAGCGGTAGTGTACCCTTCGGTCATGGCAAGTTCAACATCTGCTATTCCGGGACCGGAGTCCCGGGCGGTGATTTCGATCCGGTCTTCAAAGAAATGTGAAATGATCTCCCCTCCATCGGAATGGATCACCAGGTTGATCTCCAGTTCATAGGCGGCTATGGCGGCCCGGCGGATCACCGGGGAGGGGATGCCGTGGGACTTCAGCCGCTTCTTGATCTCCATGGAGGCCAGCCCCGCTTTTTCGAAATTGTGCTTCATGATCTCATACCGCCGCAGTCCCTCAAGGCGCGTATCCTCGCTTTGGGTGTCAGTCTTCATCCGCTCAATGCGGTCCACCTCCCGGTTCAGTTCAACCAGCAGTCCCGTGGTGATGTCCCGGGTGGTGATCATGCCGACAAGCTCCTTGTCCTTGTTGATCACGGGAAACCTTCGGTATTTATGCTTGTCAAAGTAGCTGATGGCGAAGGAGACGGGCATGTCGTCTTCAAGGATGATCAGATTCCTGGACATCCATTTGGATGCCGGATCATTGATGTATCCCTGGTCCAGGGCGCAGATGATGTCGTCCATGCTGACGATACCGAGGATGCGTTTTCCCTCCACAACGGGAACACCAGTGATCGACTTCTCCCGCATCAGCAGCTGGATCTCCCGAAGGGTGGTGTTCGTTCCTGCCGTATAGAGTTTGCGGCACATCACATGCTTGATCTTCAGCCGGTAGATCAGCTCCAGAATTACCGTGGGGGAAGTATAGGTATTAATCGGTATCGTCTGCATACCGGCATTATATCCCCTCAGCGGGATGTTTGCAATAAACATGGAATTGGGATATGCTTTCCTCCGAAATATACTCAAGAAAAGATAGGAGCAGACTATGAAAGATCCCCGTCACACAGCGCTTGCCCGCATGCTGGTGGAGTACTCCGTATCCCTGCAGCCGGGGGAGGTCTGTCTGATTCAGTCAATGGACGTTCCCCCTGAGATGACCGAAGCGCTGATTGAAGCGGTAAGCGCTGCGGGAGGCCGCCCGGTGGTGAACACCAGTCAGGAGCGGCTCCAGCGGGCCCTGCTGAAGAACGCCGATGATGATCTCTTCTCCCTCTGGGCAGACATCGATGAGCACCGGATGAAGCGGATGGACGCCTTTATCGGGATCAGGGGGTATGAGAACCCCAAGGAGACCTCAGGCATTGCCGATGACCTGATGTCCCGGTACATGCGCACCTACTACCAGCAGGTGCATCATAACATCCGGGTTCCCAAGACCAAATGGGTGGTCCTGCGGTATCCCTCCCCGGCGATGGCCTACATGGCCGGAATGCCCACGGATGATTTTGAGACCTTTTTTTACCAGGCGTGCAGCGAGGTGGACTATCCCCGGATGTCGAAGGCTATGGACCGGGCGGCCGAGTTTCTCAACCAGGCAGACCGAGTAGAGATCACCGGTCCGGGGACAGACCTGAGATTCTCCATTGCAGGGCTCGGGTCGGTGAAATGTGACGGGAAACGCAACATTCCCGACGGGGAGATCTACACCGCCCCGGTGAGAGACAGCGTTGAAGGGGTGATCTCCTACACCCCCCCCTCCACCTACCAGGGGGTGAGCTACCGGGACATTCGCTTTGAGTTTT
>PWKH01000072.1 GCA_003559765.1 Spirochaetaceae bacterium | reverse complement strand
ACTCCTTGATTGCCGCAGTGACCGGCTTGATGGATATCAGCTCCTGGGGAACGGCCCGTTCAGTATCGAGGTTCATCCGCTCCTTGGCAATCCGCTCCATCCGGGAATAGGCCGTCTTCAGGGCGTTCTGCAGCAGTTCTCCGACCGATCGCACACGCCGGTTTCCCAGGTGGTCGATATCGTCCTCGCCCTCCTCGCCGATAAACACCCGGATCAGATACCGCATGGTGTTCACGATATCTTCATGGCGCAGCACCGGCTCGTAATCGGGATGTTCGTAGTCAAGCTTTTTGTTCAGCTTGTACCGTCCGACTCGGCCAAGATCATACCGCCGGGGAGTGAAGAACATGGTGGAGATATCCTTTTCGGCATTCTCCAGGGAAATCGGCTCGCCGGGCATCAGCACGGAGTACACCGCCACCAGTGCATCTTCCTTGGTGGGTTCGTCAAATCCGGCATCAAACCGGGTATGCTTCGCCTCTTCGATCTCAAAGCAGCGCAGGATCACCTGGGAATGGAGGGAGTCTTCATTATCAAAGTCTATTACTGCAATCTCCTCCACCTCCGAGTGGATGAGCTCATCAATTTCATGGGGATGAAGCTTGTCGCCGGCCCGGTAGAGTTTTTTCTGCTCTCCGTCAACGGTGATGTTGACATCCTTGAACAGCACCGTATCAACAAGCTCGTCCTTCTCCTCCCGGGAGTCAACCAGCTTGACGGTTTTCGACTGATAGTACTGCTCAAGAATCCTCTCCCTGGAGTCGAATCCGAGAGCCCGCAGAAAGAGGGTGCCGAGGATCCGCTTTTTCCGGTCAATCTTGGCAAAAATCAGCTCTTTCTTATGGTCGATTTCAAATTCAAGCCATGACCCGCGGTAGGGGATGATCCGGGAGGAATATACTCCTTTTTCAAAGGAGAATATGACTCCGGGGGAACGGTGGATCTGACTGACCACCACCCGTTCAGCTCCGTTTATGATAAAGGTGCCCCGCTCGGTCATCAGCGGGACATCACCAATGTAGATATCCTTCTGCCTGATTTCACCTGTCTCCAGAAACACCAGATTCACCTTAGCTCTGATGGTTATGGAGTAGGTCTGCCCCTTCAGCTTGCATTCCATCTCAGGCCGAATATGCTCTTCATCAAGGGTGTAGTGAACATATTCAAGGAGCATATCTCCGCTGGGACTCTCAATGGGGAAAGTGGACTGGAACACCTCTCCAGGCCTTGGTTGAGCAGGGGCTCTCCCCGTCTGAGCCGTTCCCTCTGTAAAAAGTTTTCATATGATGAGAGCTGAACATCAATCAGATTGGGCAGCTCCATGATATCTTCAAACTGCTCACCAATATAGGTTCTCTCTATGACTTTGCCGTCGGCAAGCATGGTTACCCCCTGGAAATGGAATCTACGCCGGCAGCCGTCTGCGCTGGCAGATCAGACGGTACCGCCTTGAAGACACAAGTTGCCACCGGACCTTCTGCTCCGGCGGCAACTGAGAATTCACACGATGTGCTGCAGCAGCTATTTAACTTCAACTTCAGCGCCAGCGGCCTCAAGTTTTCCCTTCATACCCGCAGCCTCTTCCTTGGAGACTCCTTCCTTGATGGTTTTTCCGCCTTCTTCAACGATCTCCTTGGCTTCCTTCAGGCCGAGACCGGTAATTGCCCGGACTTCCTTGATCACAGGAATTTTCTTGCCGTCGGCAATGCCCTTCAGCACGACATCAAATTCAGTCTGCTCTTCAGCTTCCTCGGCTGCAGCAGCAGGAGCATCGGCACCGGCTGCTGCAACAGGTGCTGCGGCGGTTACCCCAAATTTATCCTCCATGTCCTTGATCAGCTCAGAGAGCTCAAGAACGGTCATCTTGGAAACTGCTTCCAGAATATCTTCTTTTTTGATTGTAGCCATATTACCTTCTCCTTAAATTAATAGTTTTTTTATGCTTCCACACAGTAGTAGCATGCTACGATATGAAGACTAATACTGTGTTATTCGCCTTCTTTCTGGTCAGCCACTGCCTGCAGCACCCGGACAAACTTAGTGGGGACTGCATTCAGGACATACACAAAATTCTGGACCGGAGCCTGCATGGTTCCGACCAGCTTCGCCAGCAGTTCATCCCGTGTGGGAAGCTTGCTGAACTCTATTATCTGATCAGCGGTAAACACCTGGCCGTCAACAATACCGCCCTTGATTTCCACGGGGGCATCCTTGGCGAATTCCACCAGAATTTTCGCCGCAGCTGTTGCATCTCCCTTCGGAAGCGCAACCGCAGTCGGTCCGGTAAGCTGATCGTCAACCTCCGGCTGTTCAAGATCCTTGAGCGCCAGTTTTGCAAAGCGGTTTTTAATCACTTTGTACCGCGAATCAGTCTCTCTGAGTTTTCTGCGCAGATTCGTAATCTGCTCGACCGTCAGACCCCGGTAATTCGTGAAGATATAGTCACTGACCGTGCTGAATTCTTCCTTCAGAGCCTGAACAGCATTGATTTTCTCTTCAGTAATCCGTGTTTCATGTACTGCCATCATGCCCTCCTGCTACCGAGCATCCTGGTACTGGACTTTGACGCCAGGTCCCATGGTCGAGGAGACAGCCACCGATTCAATGAATTCACCCTTGGTATCACTGGGGCGCTTCTTCTGCACCTCAGCAAGAATGATATTCAGGTTCTCAGCGATCTTCTCCGGCTCCATCGACACCTTCCCGACGGGCAGATGCACCACTCCGGTCTTATCTGACCGGTACTCAACCCGGCCTTTCTTCAGCTCGGCAATTGCATCTGTGATATCAAAGGTGACGGTCCTGGTTTTCGGGTTCGGCATCAGTCCTCTTCGACCGAGAATCGGTCCGAGCCGGCCCACATCCTTCATCATATCCGGGGTAGCAACTGCTACGTCAAAATCGAGCCAGCCGTCCTTGATCTTGTCGACCAGGTCCTGATCTCCGACATACGCCGCACCTGCGGCCTTCGCCTCTTCAGCCTTTTCACCCTTTGCAAAGACAAGAATTTTCTTCTCTTCGGTGAACTGATGAGGAAGGACCAGGGTATCGCGTACATTCTGACTCTTCTTCAGCTTCAGCTTAATCGACAGCTCGACAGTCTCATCAAACTTGGCAAAGGCAAGATCCTTCACCATCTGAACGGCCTGATCAAGCTCGTAGTTTGCTTCCCGGTCAATTTTACCGACGGCATCTCTGTACTTCTTTCCTCGCTTCATACTAACCCTCCACCGTCACACCCATGCTTCGAGCGGTTCCTGCAACGATCTTCATAGCTGCTTCTATGCTGTTGGCATTGAGATCGGGCATTTTCACTTCCGCGATCTCCTGCAGCTTGTCCTTCGGCAGTTTGGCGACCTTCGTTTTGTGAGGCTCGCCGGATCCGCTGTCTATTCCACAGGCTCGTTTAATCAGCACCGCAGCGGGAGGAGTTTTCATGATGAAGGTGAACGAACGGTCCTGATACACCGTGATCACCACGGGTACGGTCAAACCGGCTTCAACGTTCTTCGACTTCTCATTAAACTGCTGCACAAACTGCGGGGCACTGACCCCGTGAGGTCCCAGAGCGGGTCCTACGGGCGGTGCAGGAGTAGCTTTCTGGGCGGGAACCTGCAGCTTGATCACTGCAGTTATTTTCTTTTTCGCCATAGTGCACTCCTTGTGGTACGAACGCCCGCACATAAGCGGGCTCCCATCGCTTCGCCTGTCCAACGGACAGGATATCTTCAGACGGCTCTTTGAACCGCCGTATTGATCATCAGGTAATCAGCTTCCGGCTGCGGAGGGAGGGCTACACCTTTTCAACCTGAAGGAAATCAACCTCTACCGGGGTTGAGCGTCCGAAAATGCCGACCATAACCTTCAGCTTGCCCTTTTCGTTGTTCACATCTTCAATGGTTCCGGAAAATGTCTCAAAGGGTCCTTCCACAATCCGGACCATCTCGCCGATGGTGAAGGTGTCCTTCGGCCGAAGCACCCGTTCGGTCTTGATGTCCCCGGCCTTCTGCAGCATCCGCTTCGCCTCATCGGGGGTAATCGGTCTGGGTTTGGATCCGCCGATAGTGCCGACGAAACCCGTTACTCCCTCGATTTTCCGAATCTGACCGCAGACCCCTTTCCAGCCGACTTCAGGCAGATCCATTTCCAGCAGAATATATCCGGGAAGAAATTTCTTGGTGGTCACTTTCTTCTTCCCGTCCCGTACTTCAACCACATCCTCTGAGGGAACCTTCACATCAGTAACATATTCACCAAAGGAAGGATCTGCCATGAGTTTTTGGATTGTTTTCTCAATTTTATTCTCATAACCGGAGTATGTATGCAGTACATACCAGCCCTTTGCCATGTTTACACCTTCCCGTGTTTGAACTGCTAGAAGATAATGTCCATACCCCGCAGAAAGAGGAAATCAAGCAGACCCAGAGTGGCGGCAACCAGAATCATGGACACCAATACTACCTTTGTCGAGGCAATCACTGTTTCGCGGGTAGGCCATACTACCCGTTTGAGCTCCCCGTAACTTTCCTTAAAAAAAAGCATAACCTTTTTCATTGATTGCACTCCTGTAACATAAAAAAAAGCAGGCCAGGTAGGATTCGAACCTACAACATCCGGTTTTGGAGACCGGCGCTCTAGCCGTTGGAGCTACTGGCCTAAATATAATGCTCGCATGCTATTTGATCTTAGCTTCTTTATGGAGGGTATGCTTCTGGTCAAACTTGCAGTACTTCTTGAGCTCCATCTTGCCCTGCATGTTTCTCCGGTTTTTCTCCGTCGAATAATTCTTCTGCTTGCACTCACTGCACTGCAGCGCAATTTTTTCAACAGGTCCTTTTTTTTTGCTTGCCATGTTTGCCTCTCCTCACACTAATAAAAGAGCCCTCGACCGGATTTGAACCGGTGACCCCCACCTTACCATGGTGGTGCTCTACCGACTGAGCTACAAGGGCAGGATCAAAAACCGCAGATATCCATCATCCGCGTAGAGCTGAACGTATCAAAGCTTGATTTTTTTGTCAAGCAATCTGCAGCCGCGGGACAAAAAAGTTCTTTCCACTGACAGAACTCTTGCATATCTTACTGATATTTGTGAATATATACAAGAGTACTAAACCGGTTTATCAGGAGACGTTCATGCACTCAACTCATAGAAGATTCGGCAGGGACCGTGAATCCATGAAATGGGACTTTGCCGAGCATTTGAAATACACCTTAAGCTGCGACCGATATTCAGCAACCGATAAAGACCGGTTCATGGCCCTGGCCTATACCGTCCGCGACCGGCTGATTCATCAGTGGATTCATACCCAGCAGCAGCACCACGATCAGCAGGTAAAACGCATCTATTATCTCTCCCTGGAGTTTCTCATGGGCCGGGCGATGACCAACAACGTCACCAACCTCGGCCTGGAGGGGGAGCTTCGGGAAATGCTCAATGAGCTCGGCTACACCTACGAGGAGCTGATCGGCCATGAAGTGGACGCAGGTCTGGGAAACGGCGGACTCGGCAGACTGGCCGCCTGCTTCCTCGACTCCATGGCCACCCTGGACCTTCCCGCCTTCGGATACGGCATCAGATACAACT
This sequence comes from Spirochaetaceae bacterium, assembly GCA_003559765.1. GTDB lineage: Bacteria > Spirochaetota > Spirochaetia > PWKH01 > PWKH01 > PWKH01. Next base: position 7,531 of record PWKH01000072.1, on the reverse strand, counting down.
ACGGGATCTTCCGTCAGCAGATCACCAACGGATTTCAGCTGGAGGAACCCGATGACTGGCTCCGCTTCGGAAATCCCTGGGAAGTGGAACGGCGGGATATAGAATTTCCTGTTCATTTCGGCGGAAACGTAGAAAGCACCGTCAGCCGGGGAAAAAGAATCTATATCTGGGAGAACACCCAGACAGTCAACGGCCATGCCTACGACACCCCGATTGTCGGCTACGGCGGCAAAACCGTAAACACCCTGCGGCTGTGGAGCGCCAGGGCGGCAGAAAGCTTCAGTTTCCAGGACTTCAGCGAAGGCGATTATGTGGAGGCGGTCAGAAATAAAGTACTGGCGGAAAATCTGTCTCAGGTGCTTTACCCGAATGATCAGCTCTACCAGGGCAAGGTGCTGCGGCTCAAGCAGCAGTATTTCTTCGTTGCCTGCTCGCTTGCAGACATTTTCCGCAGATTCCGGAAATACGAAGCTCCCTGGGAGCAGTTTCCGGATTATGTCGCCCTTCAGCTTAACGACACCCATCCATCCCTCGCAATCCCGGAACTGATGCGGCTGCTCATTGACGAGGAGATGCTCGACTGGGAGACGGCCTGGGACATCACCCAGAGAAGCATGGGGTACACCAACCACACGCTGATGCCGGAGGCTTTGGAGAGATGGCCGGTGCCGATGCTGGAAGCGAATCTTCCGAGGCATCTGCAGATTATCTATGAAATCAACCACCGGTTTCTCCAGCGGGCAATCACTTTTTTCCCCGGACAGATGGATAAGATCCGGAAGGTCAGCATCGTCGAAGAAGGGGATACCAAACAAATCAGAATGGCGAATATGTCCATCATCGGCTCCCGGTCAACCAACGGAGTCGCCGAACTCCATACGAATCTGCTCAAGAGCCGGATGTTTCCGGAATTCTCCAAGATGTTCCCTGAGCGGTTCAACAGCAAGACCAACGGAATTACCCAGCGCCGGTGGCTGCTCAGCGCGAACCCGCCCCTGGCGAATCTGATCACCGAAACTATCGGAGACAGCTGGATCACCGATTTCTCCCAGATCAGAAACCTCCGCCCCTATGCGGAAGATGCCGCCTTTCTGCAGAGCTACGGAAAGGTAAAAGCGGAGGCAAAGCGGCAGTTCTCCTCCTGGCTGCACAGCGAGTTCGGCTGGCGGGTGGATCCGGAGAGCATCTTCGACACCCAGGTGAAGCGCATCCATGAATACAAGCGGCAGATGCTGAACGCGCTGCATATTATTATCCTGTACAACCGGATGCGCGACGGAAAACCCCAGGACTTTGCGCCGGTCTCCTTCTTTTTCGGAGGAAAGGCCGCCCCGGGCTACACCATTGCCAAGCTGATGATTAAGTTCATCGGCAATCTCTCCGAGGTCATCAACCACGATCCCATTCTCCAGGGAAGACTGAAGGTTTTCTTCCTGCCCAACTACCGGGTCAGCCTGGCCGAACGGATCATTCCGGCCACCGACCTCTCCGAACAGATCTCTACGGCAGGCAAGGAGGCTTCGGGCACCGGCAACATGAAGTTCATGTGCAACGGAGCACTTACCATCGGGACTATGGACGGGGCAAACATCGAAATCGTCGAAGAAGCCGGACGGGAGAACGCCTTTATCTTCGGTCATGACGCCGAAGAAATCCAGCAGCTCTCCCATACCTACGATCCCCATGCATACTGCACCGCCGACGAGGAGATCCAGCGGGCCGTGGACCTGATGCTTACCGGGCACTTCAACTTCTCAGAACCGGGGCTGTTCGAGCCCCTGCGGAAGGCTCTGTTTGATGACGGGGACCAGTATCTGCACTTTGCCGATCTGTCGGACTACAAACGGGCCCACGGACAGGCGCGGGAGCTCTACTGGAAGGACCAGGAGGAATGGAAAAGACGGGCAGTGATCAATATTGCCTCATCAAGCAAGTTTTCCTCCGACCGGACCATCTCCCAGTATGCCGAGGAGATCTGGGGGGTGAAACCCTGTCCGACGGAGGTGGCCAATAATGCGGAAGCCGCCCTGGAAGACGCGGCCGCGGTAAACGGTCAGCGGCATTAGGCAGCCCGCCTGCTGCCGCTACCACGAGTAGATCAGCTCGTTGAACATCGGAATCAGCCAGGTGGCCAGAGGGACCAGCAGCAGGGCGGGAATGAAGTTTCCCGTCTTGATGGTCCGCAGTCCAAGGAGGTTGATGCCGATCATGACGACCAGCACCCCGCCGATGGCCGAGAGCTCATTCAGGCCCGCAGCTCCGATGAGCGGCGAGATCTGCTCTGCCAGCAGGGTCAGCCCTCCCTGATACACCAGGATGGTTATGATGGAAAAGGCGACTCCGATTCCGTAGACGGCGGCAAACATGATGGCCATGAATCCGTCCATGACGGACTTGATGAGAATCAGCTCATAGTTTCCCTCAGCACCCGCCTGAATCGCTCCTACCACGGTCATGGCTCCGACGCAGAAGAGCACCGAGGCATTCAGAAACCCGAGGGCGAAGTTTCTCGTCTCCTTCCCTTCCTCAGCGGCCGCAGGTGCGGCAGGCTTCTTCCGGGTGGAAATCCGCTCAAAAAACCCGCCGAGTTTCAGAATTCTCCCTTCGATGTTCAGCGCCTCCCCGATCATGCCGCCGAAGGCTACCGCCAGCAGCACCCCGATGAAGCTTTCGGTGGCAATCGCCAGGGAAATGCCGATGAGAAATGCGATGAGTCCTGCACTGATGAACACGACATCCTTAGTTCCGTCCTTAATCCGTGCGTGGAAGATCAGACCGATGAGTGATCCGATGAGCACGGCAATACAGTTAACGATGGTTGCAATCATAATCACGGATTATACCCTATATTGGCAGGCCGGTACAATCATGGTACGATACATCATGCTCAGCTGCGTCATCCCTGCAGCGGGAACCTCCTCCCGGATGGAGGAGTGGAAGCTGCTGCTGCCGCTTGACGGCACCCCCCTGATATTCCACGTGATCAAAGCGCTGCTTCCGCTGCAGGCGCCCGTCTATGTGGTCACCGGATTCCGGGGCAGGGAGCTGCAGCAGTGTCTTGCAGAAGCCTACCCTTCCCTGATGTTTGCTGATAACCCCGATTTTTCCCTCGGCATGCTCAGTTCGCTGCAGCGGGGACTCTCCCAGATTGAGGCGGGATCGGTATTGATCCAGCCTGCAGACATGCCCCTGGTAAGAAGCAGTCATATCACGGAGCTGACCGAGCTCTGGAGCGCAAACCCTCAAGGAGTGCTCCGTCCCCGTCACCGGGCCACAAAAAAACCGGGCCACCCGGTGATTTGTGATCACCGGACAGTCCGGCATATGCTGCAGCAGGATCCGGAAGGAACCATGCAGCAGCATATTGCAGGGTTTCCCCATCGGTATCTGGAGACCGAAGATCCGGCCTGGTTTACCGACATCGATACACCGGGGGAGTACCGGCGGCTGATCCTATGAGAAGGTCAGCCCCTCTTCACCCCGGTCAATCCGGACGGTGTCTCCCTCCTTGTAGGTTCCGTCGAGCACCAGCAGGGCAAGCCTGTCCTGGATATGCTGCTGAATGGCCCGCTTGATCGGCCGGGCGCCGAAGGCCGGGTCAAACCCGACTTCCACTAAATAATCAGCAGCGGCATCGCTCACCTCAAGGGAAAGCTTGCGCTCTGCAAGCCGCCGGGCAAGACGGTCGAGCTGTATCCGCGCAATTCCGCGGATATGCCCTGAATCCAGCCGGGCGAAGGTGATGATCTCGTCGACCCGGTTGAGAAACTCCGGCTTGAAGGTCTGTTTGCACAGGGCGTCAATCTGCGGTTCGATCTCCTTGAGATTTTCGGTCTGCAGGATCAGCTGGCTTCCGAGGTTGCTGGTCATAATTACGATGGTGTTTCTGAAGTCCACCACCCTGCCCTGTCCGTCGGTCAGCCGGCCGTCATCCAGCAGCTGCAGCAGCACATTGAACACGTCAGGATGGGCCTTTTCGATCTCGTCAAAGAGAATCACCGAATAGGGCCGTCTCCTGACCGATTCGGTCAGCTGACCGCCCTGATCATAGCCGACATACCCGGGAGGTGCGCCGATAAGGCGGGAGACCGAATGCTTCTCCATGTATTCGCTCATGTCAATTCTGTTGAGGGCCCGCTCATCGTCAAACAGAAAGTCAGCCAGGGTCCTGGCCAGCTCCGTCTTCCCCACACCCGTCGGCCCGATAAATATAAACGAGCCGAGGGGGCGGTTCTCATCACCGATACCGGTTTTGTTCCGCCGGATTGCATTGGCCACAGCCTGGATCGCCCTGTTCTGGCCGACCACCCGTTTCTCCAGCGTCTGCTCGAGGTGGAGAAATTTCTCCATCTCGGAAGAGAGCATTTTACTCACCGGGATTCCGGTCCAGGTGGATACTACTGCGGCGATATCGTCATCACTGACCTCCTCCCGCAGCAGGCTTCCCTGATCCTGCAGGGCTTCAAGCTCCCGGCTTTTCTCCTCCAGCGCGTTCTGGGCCTGGGGCAGCAGACCGTGCTTGATCTCAGCAGCCCTGCCCAGACTGCCCTGCCGTTCCGCCTGGGTCTCTTCAGCCTTCAGCGTCTCAATTTCAGCTTTCAGCGACCGGATCTCATCAATAATCTGCTTCTCGTTCTGCCACTGCAGATGCATCACATCCCGCTTGCCGGTCAGTTCCGAAAGTTCACTTTGTATCCCCTGAAGCCGCTCCTTTGAGGCTTCATCGCTCTCCTTTTCAAGGGCCTGCTTCTCAATGGTCAGCTGCAGGATCCTGCGCTGAATCTGGTCAAGCTCAATCGGCTGGCTTTCTATCTCCATCTTCAGCCGGCTTGCCGCCTCATCCACGAGATCAATAGCTTTATCCGGCAGAAACCGGGAGGTGATGTAGCGGTCCGACAGCACCGCAGCGGCGATCAGGGCTTCATCCCTGATCCGCACACCGTGGTGCACCTCATAGCGCTCCTTGAGCCCCCGGAGTATCGCCACGGTGTTCTCGACGCTGGGCTCACTGGTGAACACCGGCTGGAAGCGCCGCTCAAGTGCGGGATCTTTTTCAATATGCTTGCGGTATTCATCCAGGGTGGTTGCCCCGATTGCCCGCAGTTCCCCTCTGGCCAATGCCGGCTTCAGCAGGTTTGACGCATCAGTCGACCCTTCCGCAGCGCCGGCTCCCACCAGCGTATGGAGCTCATCGATGAACATGATGATCTCACCGTCCGACGCGGTCACTTCCTTGATGACTGCCTTCAGCCGCTCCTCAAACTCACCCCGGAACTTTGCTCCGGCGACCAGCGCGCCGAGGTCGAGGGCGAGAATCCGCTTTGACTTCAGCGTCTCAGGCACATCGCCGGAAACGATCCGCCGGGCAAGGCCTTCTGCGATTGCCGTCTTTCCCACCCCCGGTTCTCCGATGAGCACGGGGTTGTTCTTGGTCCGCCGGGAGAGCACCTGCATCACCCGCCGTATCTCCTCGTCCCGGCCGATTACCGGATCAAGTTTCTCCTTTCTGGCCATGTCCGTCAGGTCCTTGCAGTATTTCTCCAGGGACTGGTACTTCTCCTCGGGATTCTGATCGGTCACCCGCTCGCTGCCCCGAATTGACCGCAGCGCCTTGAGCACGTCATCCCGCTTCACTCCGTAGGGCTTCAGCAGCTGGGTCTCCGTCACTGCTGCAAGCACGACGTGCTCCGTGCTGACATATTCGTCCTTCAGGGATTCCGCTTCCTTTTCAGCCTTCTGAATCACCTTCTGCAGAGCCGCAGAAATCCCGGGCTGGGATGCACCGCTTCCGTAGGCCTTTGGTTTTTTCTGGACCGCTGAACGGACATCCTGCAGGATTTGGGAACGATCAACTCCGATACGCTGCAGCAGCGGCGAAGTGATCCCGTCGCTCTGCTCAATCAGCGCCTGCAGCATGTGCTCAGGGTCAATGGTGCTGTTATTGTGCTCTTCAGCCAGGGAATATGCGCTCTGCAGCACCTCCTGGAGTTTTACCGTCATTTTATCTATTCTCATAGCCTCACCTCTTCACATCTTGATTATCTTATGCTGCTCCGTCATACTCAGACCTACGATGGAGCTGTTATATACGTCAAATGAAATGACGCCGGAATATATTGCTGTCACCGTGCTGCTCGCTGCTGTTCCGGCGCTTTTCCTGCTCATCTATATCTACCGTCGGGACCGCCGCAAACCCGAGCCGAAGGGACTTGTGCTCTATTCGGTCTTTCTCGGATTTCTCTCCACCGTTCCGGCTCTGGTGCTGGGATACTTTCTCGATCCAGTCTTCAGCCAGTTTACACCCTTCACGTATATTGTGCTTACTGCTTTCGTTACCTCCGCTTTGGTGGAGGAAAGCTCTAAACTGCTGGTCATCAGAAAGTTCATGATTCCGAAAAAAGAATTCGATGAAGTCTTCGACGGAATCATCTACACCATGGGCGCCAGTATGGGGTTTGCCATCCTGGAAAACCTCCTCTACAGCGTCGGCAATCCCCCGAGTTTAATGATTCTGCGGGGCATCACCGCCGTCCCCCTCCATGCAACCGCCTCCGGCATCATGGGCTACTACATCGGCCGGGCTAAGTTCGATCATCCTCTGTATCAGTACATCGGTCTGTTCTACGGGATGCTCATTCACGGCACCTACAACTTCCTGCTGTTCACCGCCTCCCCCCTGAGCGTTCTGATCATTCCCCTGCTGCTGCTGTCATGGCAGCGTCTGAAAAAACTGGTGAACCGAGCCCTGCTGGAGGATCGTTTCTACGGCCGCTCATAGTTTTTCATCTTTCCCTGCCTGCAGTTTTATGGTACTGTAACCATGGTTATCCGAAGCCGCTTTTCATAACAATACACGTAAGGAATTCTGTATGCAGTTACATGCCAATATATCCCGAATCCTCACCAGTTTTTTCGCGGTACTTGTGCTGCTGTTTATCACAGCCTCCTGCACCATCCATGATGAAATTACCGTATATCCCGACGACAGTGGATTTTCCGTATTCGAGATCGTCATTGATGAATTCTTCCTCGAAGTGCTTGATGACTACTCGGAATTTCTTCCGGAGGATGAAGCTGACCTCTCCCGGCTTGATGCTGCGACCCTTGAGTCAGAAATCCTTGCCTGGGAGTACGTAACCTCCGCAGATGTCCGCTCAGCTGATGAAACCTACTTCGAAGGCGAATTCGAATTCACCGACGCCAGATACGTTCTGCAGCGGGCTGAAGATCTTCAGGAAGAAGTCGAACAGATTGACGTGTTCAGCTATGAAGCATCAGGCAGAACCCAGCAGATTACGATCCATATCGATATCGACAACTACTCCCAGCTGGAGGACCTCGCTCCCATTCTGAAGGACCCCGCCTTCTCCACCTTCGGTCCGGAAGAAAACCGGGACGTCACCGAAGAAGAATACTATGAAATGGTCAGCTATATGCTGGGAGAAGAGGGGCCTGACAAAATCCGCGGATCAGAGATCCGGATTGTCGTGCACACCACCAGACCGATCATCCGTCAGCGCGGCGGCCGGGT
>PWKH01000015.1 GCA_003559765.1 Spirochaetaceae bacterium | reverse complement strand
TTCACTACAAGGAGTAATTTTATGACTTACCAACAAGCTATGAGAAAGCTGTACACAGACATGCAGCTGCGAGGTTTCAGTGAACTGACGATTGATGCATATTTCCTGAATGTTAAAAGATTCCTTAACCAAACCACTAAAACTGACTTGAAAACCCTGAATGAAGCAGACTTTCGGTCATTCCTCACGATGCTGCATCAAGCAGGCGATGTTAAAGCTTCAAAGATAAACAATTACAACTCCATCCTCCGAACTGGGGAGCGAAACACAGCCTCGGGGACTGGGGAAACAGGTGCTGAACAGTCATCTGCTCCGTCAATCTGGTACTATGCAGGCTAAAGGCCCTTAGCAACGCTGCTCCGCAGTTTTTTTTCAGTGATTCCGTGAACCTGAAGCAGCTGTTCTATCGTACGTGCAGTAACGGCAATACCCTTCGAGCGGAGTCTGCGAACTCGGGCGGTAAGAGGAGTCTCAGGATGCCGTATCATGTCCGCCAGCACCTGCAGTGCATCATGATCTGAGATATCCAGCAGAGTCTGCTGCTGCAATGCGTGCTCCCGCTGAGCTTGCTGCCGGGCAGCAACAGCTGGATCATCAGAGAAATAGACATACCGATCGTTCATCCACACGCGCTGCATACCTGGTTGGTGCTTCACATGCCCCATGAACGAACGAGGGTCCAGCCCGAGTCGTTCGCCCAATTCAGCAGATGAAAGCCCCTGTTCAGATGCAGCAACCAGCTGCATTACGGTCTGTTTCAGTGTTCCCCATCGGGAAAACCGGACTCCTCGATACACCCACAACCCATCCGCATCAAAGGTTGGCACCCCCGGCAGCGCATAGTACCGGCCATTGTGATTATAGCTGGTATGGACGTTCCAGGAAGCAAGCCGTTTGCGCAGAGTAATTGCTGCACAGCCGAGCAGCTCCTGCAGCTGGGGTAGGGTCATGATGTTTCGTCTACGGAACTTCTGGAGTACTCCTTGTTCTAATTCGTAAGGGATCATGCATACCTCCAATATATAGTATATATCTTTAAAAACAATTCTAACATATTCTATATACTTCAGCAAGCATACTTTCCTCCCCCTCCCACTGGATTTGTCCAGTATTGAACCTGAGATATAGATCAGTGTAAATATGTATGAAAAACATATACTTGATATTTCATGCAGAGTAAGTGATTAACTGCATGTAGATCAGCTAATTATTCACAATCCAACTCTTATTTGTGTTCATAGATCCCTTCAGCGGTTATGTACTGCTGCAGTTCAATTTAAGTCCTGTTCGTGCGTTTGTCGCACCCCCGCTTACGGGAACCCTCGCATTTTCATAAAGCAGACGGGAGTATCGCAGAGCTATGCGGTCTGTCCGTCTGCCGGGTTCTCTTACCGCTGGACCCTGGCGGAACCCCCGCTTACCAGTGATGCAACCTCCTCCAGGGAAGCCATGGAGGTATCTCCCGGCGTGGTCATTGCCAATGCACCGTGTGCGGCACCGTAATTGACGCATTCCTGAGGCGATTTGCCGGTAAGAAATCCGAAGATCAAACCGGAAGCGAAACTGTCTCCGCCGCCGACCCGGTCAAAAATCTCCATCTGCTGCCAGGAGACTGATTCATAGATTTCCCCTCCGCAGTACAGCAGGGCGCTCCAGTCATTGACGGTGGCGCTCTTCACTTCCCGCAGGGTCGTAGCCACCGCCTTAAGCTGCGGATATTCAGCTGATACCTCCCGCATCATCTGCTTATAGGTGTGCTTCTGGATTGACTCACTGCTTACGTCAGGAAGTGAAAACCCCAGGGAAGCCGAAAAGTCTTCCTCATTTCCGATGATGACGTCAACATACTTCACTAGTTCCCGGTTGATCTCCTGTGCACGCTGTTTGCCTCCCCTGCTTTTCCACAGTGATGGCCGGTAGTTCAGGTCATAGCTGACCACCGTCCCTGACGCATGTGCAGCACGCATGGCTGAGACAGCCGTTTCGGCGGCTGTCTCGGAGAGGGCACTAAAGATCCCGCCGCAGTGGAACCAGCGGACCCCTTCCTTCCCGAAGATCAGTTCAAAGTCGAAATCTGCAGGGCTCAGTGCCGAGGCCGCTGTATGGCACCGGTCTGACACTCCGTGAGCACCGCGCAGGCCGTATCCCCGTTCCACGAAGTTCAGTCCCTGACGATGCTGCGATCCAATCCCGTCGTAGGAAAACCAGGCTGCATGGGAAAGGTCCACTCCCCCCTGACAGATAAAGTCCTCCAGTAGGTATCCCAGCTGGTTCTTCGGAATTCCCGTCAGTATGCTGGTGTTCAGCCGAAAGCATTTGCGCAGTCCGCGTATCACATTATACTCACCGCCCCCTTCCCAGACAGCAAAGGACCGGGCAGTCTTCACACGGGTATCGCCGGGATCAAAGCGCAGCATTACCTCTCCCAAGGCTGCTGCATCCCATCTGCAGGATCCCTCCGGCTTGATATTCAGCTGTGCCATATCATTTCCTCCTTCTGATTTCTGCTGCAATCGAAACAGCTGTGCGTGCTGTACGCGTTATGTGTCCGTAGTCAAAATCATCGGGGATATGAGACGGAATCAGCTGGGAACCGAGACCAACGCAGGCGGCCCCTGCGTTGAACCAGCTGGACAGGGACTCATTGGTCGGCTCCACCCCTCCGGTCGGCATCAGCAGACTTCTTGGACAGGGCCCCATTACCGCCTTGATGAATCCCGGACCGCCTGCAGAGGTGCCCGGAAAGATCTTGCAGATCTCCACCCCGTAAGTTTCTGCGGTATGGATTTCAGTTGCACTCGCACACCCGGGGAAATAGGGAATTTTTCGCTTGTTGCACACCAGGGCTGTCTCCAGATCGAAATAGGGGGATACAATAAATTCAGCCCCCTCCTGGATAAATATGGCAGCTGTTGCCTGATCCTGTACCGTTCCTGCACCCAGGACTGCCTCAGGATGATGCTCCCTGCAGTAGGCTGCAAGTTCGCTGAACACGTGAACAGCCCCGACTCCCCGGTTGGTCACCTCAATACATGAAAGCCCGCCCTCGATGCACGCTGCTGCGATACGTTTCGCCTTCTGCGCATCTTTCTGAAAAAACAGGGGGACGATACCGATATCGAGCATGCGCTGAATTGTTTCGATCCTGGTTTTACCCACCATATATCCTCCGTATTATGAAATTACTTACCATTATGTGGAAGCATACAAACTGCGCCAGTATAAAATTACATTCCAGATCTGTCAATGTACCCAGATACTCCTGCTGGTCCATTATCCGCATAGGTCTGGATGGGGCGCATGAAATCGGCTTGCTGATGCTGATTCCTGTGATGAGATACAGCGAAGGGAAAATATACTGGAACACGCCTGACAGGATGTGTGCATAGGCAGATACTCTTGCATCCGCACAGAGG
>PWKH01000118.1 GCA_003559765.1 Spirochaetaceae bacterium | reverse complement strand
GTGAAGTACAGCAGAATGAACAGCAGCGGAAAAATCAGCAGCCGCACTGCCGCTACGGCAAAGGACATGGTGTACAGCGTTTTCTTCGGTGCCTCGGTATCCCCTTTCAGATCGGCTATTGCCGCTCCCAGACAGATGATCATCAGCGGAAAGATGATAAGCCCCACATTCTCCAGAGAAGCCATCAGATGATAGAAGGGATACAGCGGGTCCTGAAGGATGTGGTCAATCTGCAGAGCTGCAACCAGCAGCCCCGCAATAATTCCGACGATCGGCGGTGATATAAAATCGCTTATCTTGGGCCTGCCCATCTTTCCCGACACCAGGTAGTTCCCCACTGCCCAGAGCATCGGGCTCTGAACAATCGTGAAGGCCCCAAGGTACAGCAGGGGCGTGGTGATCCCGAAGGTCGCCTCAATCACCGGCACCGAAAGGGGAAATATTTCAATGAGAAACAGAGGCAGAAAGCTGGTATTTCCGAAGGTGCCCATGGCGATGCCCGCACGTCTGTGCCGGGGAGAGAATCGGAACAGCTGCATCACCCCCGTGGAGATGAGCAGCGCCAGGGCGGTCAGCATAAAGGAGGCGACCGGAAAGAACAAAGCCGAGGTGATCTCGGTGATGTCCGTCTCCGCAAGCCTTACAAAGTAGTAGATCGGCAGGGCGATGCGGACCACAAGCCTGCTGGTCAGTTTGAAGTACTCAGGGGAAAAGCTGTTTTTCTTCCGCAGTCCGAACCCGATAAAAAAATAGGTGATCAACTGCAGCATGGCGTAGAACACCGGGATGATCAGTCCGATAAACATAAGCGCTCAGTTCTCTGTTCATATATCAGCATCCGGTCCTCACAGACCGAACCGGGGTACAAAAAAGTACGGCGAGAGCCGTGTTCATACAGCCCTCACCGCACTAACCGCTAATTTATATAACCGTTATTTTACTCTTCTTTCTTCTTCGCTTCATCTTCCAGCTTCTGCAGTGCCGCCTTGCGGTCCTTCAGCTGGTTGCGTATCTGTGATACGACAATGAAGATGAAGGCTAATATCAGAAACAGGCCGAGGGGCCGGGTGAACATACTGAGCAGGTTATCCTGATAGGTCATTAACGCCCGTCTCAGGAACTGGTCTGCAGTGGCGCCGACCATAACTCCCAGCACCATCGGCGCCATAGGGAATTCCCGCAGTCTCATGAAGTATCCCACCAGACCGAAAATAAACATCACCGTCACATCAAAGGTGTTGAACCCGACTCCCCAGGCACCGATCACACCAAGTCCGACTGCGATGGGAAGAATGACGTCCCTGCGCACCGAAAGGATGGCAATGAAATACTTGGAGAAGACAAATGAGACCAGCCGGAAAATTACCGCTGACACCCAGAACAGAAAGATGAACTTCGCAATAAACCCAGGGTATTCAATAATCAGCATGGGGCCCGGTCGGATACCGTACATGAACAGTGCGGCCATCATGACAGCAGTTGGTCCGCTCCCCGGAAGACCGAGCACGAGCATCGGGATCAGCGCTCCGCCTGATGTAGCATTGTTGGCTACCTCAGGAGCGATCAGCCCTTCGGGAATTCCTTTTCCGAATTGGTCCCGATTCTTTGACTTTCTCTGGGCGAGGTCATAGGCCAGCCAGGGCGCCACGGACTCGCCTACTCCGGGAACAATGCCGACTCCGAGACCGACCCCGATGGAGCGGAAGACCGTTTTCATATTGCCCTTAAACACACTGAGTTTTGCAATCATCCGTCCTTTGGTCCCTTCCAATGCGTAGGGCACCCGCTCCCGCAGTACCCAGAGCACCTCGGCTATACCGAACAGTCCGATGAGCACCGGAATAAATTCGATTCCCCGCATCAGGTTGGGAGTGTATCCGTATCTGAACACCCCCCAGATCGGGTCAGTACCGATGAGAGCGACCAGCCACCCTCCGAATGCGGCGATCCACCCCTTTATGGGGTTTTTCGCTCCGAGAGCTCCCGCCAGGGTGAGCCCGATAAGAGCCACCAGGAAAATCTCCCAGTCTCCAAGCATCAATGCCGCAGTGGCGATGATCGGAAGCAGGATGAAAGTTCCTATCTCGCCGCCGATCTCGCCGAAAAAGCTTGACCAGGTGGCGATTCCCACGGCTTCACGGGATTGCCCGTTCCTTGCCATGGCGTGGCCGTCAAGCACCGTCGCAGCCGCAGCAGGAGTTCCGGGCATGTTCAGCAGCACTGCGGTGATGCTTCCGCCGTAGATCGCTCCGGTATAAATCCCGACCAGCAGGCCCATGCCGGCATCCACCGGCAGCTGAAACACAAACCCAAGCATCAGCGTCATCGCCATCACCGCAGATATTCCCGGGAGCATGCCTCCGATCATCCCGAGCAAACCGCCGCCGAGCAGGCCGAGCAGCGTCTCAGGGGTAGTCATCACTTCCCATGCCATCGCGGGCAACAGACCCCATTCCTGGGTAAGAATTTGCCAATTCATATAAAAATACCCCCTAATCCATCAGGTATCGGTAGTTTCGTTTCACCCCATCCATATGTTTCCACGGATGGAACTGAAGGGGCTGAATGTTTACACTGTTATGCAGATATTCCGTATTCATCTTGCCAATGTCCCTGCCCAAGCATGTCACGGTACAGGCAAGTTGAAGACATACGGCACCAGATAGGAAACCACAGCAGAGCTGATGACACTGTAGAGTACAATTCGCTTCCATGTTCCTATCTTGAGATAAAAATAGATAACCAGAAAAAACACCAAGTTGATGATGAAAAAGGGAATGATTCCGATAAGCAGAATATATACACCGATCATTACCATGAGCACGTATGAGCGGCGCATCCGCTCATCCGCCATCACTCCATGGAACCATCCAGATATAGATAGTCTGCCGAACTTCACCCGTGTTCTTATCACCATTACGACACAGAGGATAACTACCAGCGTAGAAAGCAGCATCGGTGTAAACTTTGCTGAAGTCAGCATGCCCATTCTCGCCCGAGACGGGAAATGGTATGCCCCGACGAACATAAACACCGCATATGCGATAAACAGAACAGCGATCATGTAGTCGCCTACAGGCCAGTTTTTGTCCTTCACTTCCTGCTTCTGTTCGGCTGCCTTATCCTTCTCGTCATTCTTTGAGAGCTCAGCTTTCATAACAAACCCCATAAACAAAAAAATGGTTTACTCTATCCTTCGAATATGAAGAAAACAGTACAAGAATTGGAGGCGAACCGACGGTCCGCCTCCAGTCAACAGATTTGAGCTGCTTACTGCATTCGGGCAAAGATCTCTTCAACCTCTGCAGGCCAGGGCCGTACATCAGCAGAAGACTCATTGTAGGGGAATTCCCAGTCAGCAAGTCTCGGAACATCAAACATTGCAGGTTCGTTATCAACGATACCGTAGTCGTACTGAGCCCAGCCACGGCCGGAACCAACCATTGCGGCAGCAATATCAGCTTCTTCACCCATCAGGGGTGCAGGGATAATACCGCGGTCGGTAATAGCATTCCGGAAACTGTCCTGCTCAACCGCATACTCAAATGCTTCTGCGATCTTTACGATAATTTCTTCAGGAGTATCTCTGTGAACGGAGATTCCCCAGTACGGGTTGATTGAGGTAAAGGGAAGCAGTTCAGGGAAATCATGCTTTACTGACGGGAAGGTAACTCCTCTCCACTCATAATCATCATCATAGAGGTTCAGCAGGGGCTGCAGAGTTCCCTCTTCCGCCCAGTCTGCAACGTCGCCGAGGGATACGGAGATGTAATCAACTTCGCCGGCGATCAGATAGTTACCAGCTTCACGTCCGCCGTCATAGGGGATGTCCTGTACCTGGCCTTCAAGACCGGCAGCTTCAACAAATGCCTCACCGAAGATATGTCCGTTTCCGCCCCGGCTGGTATGGCCGTAGTTCACGGTCCGGTCTGCATCTTCAATCGCATCAATCAGGTCCTGAATTGTGTCATACCCATCTTCGCTTCGTACGTAGATTGTGGTAGCTCCCATTCCAGCGGGAAAGGGATACATTACTTCCCAGCCGACCTGAGCCTGCTCAGTAATCGGATAGGTAGCCTGCACCTGCGCACCGCCGAACCAGCGGTAGCCGTTGGCATCGGACTGGTATACAGTCTGGTAAGCAATTCCTCCGTTGGCGCCCTCCATATTTGCAATGTTGATATCCACGCCAAGGTAACTGCTCATTTCAGCAGCAAGCGCACGAACGGTTGTATCTGATGTACCGCCTGCGGACCATCCAAGGGCTACTTCGATCGGCCGCGTCGGCCAGTCTTCTACTGCTGCCTGAGCCTGACCGAACACTGACCCTGCTATGAACATCATCACAGCGACTAGGACTAGAATGTTTCTAGCTTTCATAAATTCCTCCTATACTCGAATAATTCAATGGTATACAATAAAACTATAATGGTATACCAATCTATGTTCTTCCATTTTACGGCCAAAAAAAACAGCTGTCAAGGAAAAAAAAAGGGATTATGAATAAAGCCCTATCGGATGCATACTCCAGGATTTGTCCTTCCCAGGACACCCGATATTGAAATGCATCGGCTGCAGCGCATACCGCCGGGGCAGGCATCTTCCTGCCGTTTCTTCAGATATCTGAAATCTGCTTCCCCGGAATTCCCAATCACGCTGCAGTTCCTTTACAGCGGCAGATATGGCTCCCTGCTTCTGCAGATATCAAAAGATTTTCTGTATACAATACCTTCCGAAAATATGCAGGTTCCGTATTCAAATCAGCGGATATATCCCCCCCGGGCATCGCATTTCTGCTTATCCGAAGCCCGAAATATCTCTGACATGCCGAATTCACCCATCGTCTTCCCCGCAGTCATGGAAAAAAAGCAGGGAAGATCCTTACGCTTTGTTAAGCGTAACTCCGGAGAATATAGCAGAAAAAACTTGACTGAATCACCTTTTTGCCCCACCATGAATACACCTCTCGGGTGTATAATTCAATCTGTTGTCATGCAACGAGGTATATGCATACAGCGGGACTGAACCGCACCCCGGGTGATGACAGAATTCGTCTTTTCCGGCCTACCCGCCCAGCAGAGACAGGATTGCGCTTCCACCGGCATGCTTCCAGGAGAAGACCATGCTGCAGCCTAAAGGAGACACTATGATAAATCTGAAGGAAACACTGAAAGACGGCGGATCTGTGATCGGCACCATGGTTTCACTGTTTGACCGGCCCCAGGTTGCCTGCGTTATGAAAAGCGCCGGATTTGATTTCTTTATCATCGACTGCGAACACGGCCCCTTCGACTACGGAAAAATATCAGGAATACTGCTGCTTGCAAAGGAGGCAGGAATTCCGGCTCTGGTGAGAATCCCTGAGCCGCGAAGAGAGGTAATTCTGAAATGCATGGAAATGGGTGCAAAGGGTCTGCTGATGCCGAATACGGAGACCGCTGAGCAGGCCAGGACATTGGTCAGCTGTGCAAAGTATGCCCCCGAAGGGAACCGGGGAGTCGCCCTGATGCGCGAGCATACCAGTTTCCGAAAACCGGAAAACGTCACTTCGTACATGAAGCAGGCGAACGATCAGACCCTGCTGATGGTGCAGATTGAATCCGCTGCGGGACTGGAGAACCTCAATGAAATCCTGGATGTCGAAGGTATTGATGTCGCATTTGTCGGACCGGCGGATCTCTCCCAGAGCTTAGGCATCATGGGACAGATGGAGCACCCGGACTTTGTTAACGCCCTGGAAACAATCATCAGAACTGCAGACGGTAAGGGAAAAACCTCCGGGATTCATGTGATGGACACGAAAGCAGTGAAGCATTGGCAATCCAGGGGTATGAGATGCAATATGTTCTCATCTGACGTGAATCTCATCATGCAGGCTGCCGCAGCAGGGCTGAAGGATATCAGGAAGTAGATTGCTGCGCAGTATCGAATATTCTGAGGTGGTATGTATGAGTTCTCTAGATGACCTGCTGAAATCAGTGGAAATTCCCAGGATGGCGAAAGTCCGCCAGACCTTCCCGGATGATCATGTTTCATCCCCTGCCGAAGAACTCCGCAGAAAATTCCGTGACTCAGGTGCCGGGTCACAGCTGAAGAAGGGCCAGACAGCCGCCCTGGCCGTCGGCAGCCGCGGTGTTGCCGATCTGCCTGTCCTGGTGAGGACCCTTGCTGAAGAGCTGAAGCGGATCGGAGTGAAGCCGCTGATCATCCCGGCTATGGGTTCCCACGGCGGAGCGACCGGAGAAGGACAGCGGAGCATTCTTGAAGAGATGGGAGTGACCGAGGCCTTTACAGGAGCTCCGATACGCTCCTCCATGGAGACTGTCTTCCTCGGCACTACCGAATCAGGGCTTCCGGTATACATGGATAAGCACGCATATGAAGCTGATGCGGTGATAGCAGTGAACCGGATCCATCCCCATGTATCCTACCGCGGACGGTTCGAAAGCGGGCTGATGAAAATGATCGCCATCGGACTGGGAAAACTCAAGGGGGCAAACATCTGTCATGACCTCGGGTTCGCCTCCATGCATAAAAATGTACCGGAAATGGGCGCGTACTGTCTGGCGCACGGGAATATTCTATGCGGAGTCGCTGTCGTGGAGAATGCCTATCATCAGGTGCATACTATCGAGGTGCTGCCCGGCAGCGAAATCGAGCAGGAGGAGCCGAGGCTTCTTGAACTGGCCAAGGAACTGGAGCCTTGCCTCTATTTTGATACAGCCGACGTGCTCATCATTGATGAAATCGGCAAGAACATCAGCGGCACCGGATTTGACACCAATATCGTCGGCCGATACGGAACCTCCTGCATCAGCGGAGGACCGCAGATAACAAAGATCAGCGTCCTGGACGTCACCGATGTCTCCCACGGCAACTGCAGCGGGCTGGGGCTGGCTGATTTCACCACCCGCAGAGTGTTTGACAAATTCAGTTTTGAAAACACCTATCCCAATTCCCTGACATCAACCGCTCAGGCGGGAATAAAAATCCCCATGGTGCTGAAAAATGACCTCCAGGCTGTCCAGGCGGCTGTGAAAACCTGCAACATTCCTGATAAATCCGCCGTACGGCTGATCTGGATGAAAAACACCCTGGAAATTGACACCATATGGATATCAGAAGCAATGATTGAAGAGGCACAGAGCATTGAGCAGCTTACGCTGCTCGGAAAACCTGAAAAAACGGTATTTGACCGCAGCGGCAACGTGCTGCGTAGCAGCTTCGGCTGACCCTGGGAGGAAGGAAAGATGATGACGAATTTTTTTGTAAATCTGAAACGGTTCGACGTACCGGCATCCCTGGGAGGGATCTGTCAGTTCACGGAAGCGTCGAAGTGGGCGCGATGGATTATGGAGCAGACCGCCGAACTGAAGCTGCATGAATATTCCGGGGTGCGGATCGTATACTTTTTTCCGGAAAGCCTGCTGATACCGGCGGCAGATGCCGCGGCACAGCTGGGAATCAGCTCATCGGAATCGCTGCAGCTGGGCAGCCAGGGGGTTCACCGGGAGAATGTGAGCCGTCAGGGGAACTTCGGCGCCTTCACCACCATGCTGCCTGCCGCCGCTGCAGTATCTGCAGGCTGCAGCTGGGCGCTGATCGGCCACAGCGAGCAGCGCAAAAACCTTCTGGGGCTGTTTTCCTATTACGACGATACCGTGCTCACCAACGAAGTTGCAATGCAGCGGGCGAACCGGGGAATCCACAGGATAATCAATCAGGAGGTCCTGAGAGCTTTTGAATCCGGAATGGATGTGCTGCTGTGCATGGGAGAAACCCTTGAGGAGCGGGGAGATGGTTCTTCCAAGGAGCAGCAGTCCCGGCTTGAGGCGGTGCTGCGGGAGCAGGTGCGCATCGGTCTGAAGGATGCCGCCGCATATGTGCCTGAACGTTCCCTGGCCATCGGTTATGAACCGAGATGGGCTATCGGACCGGGTAAAACTCCGCCGGATGCCCAGTACATTGAATGTGCCGCTGCGGCGATCCGCACTGCGGCCGAGGACCTCTACGGTCTGGATGTTCAGGTGGTCTACGGCGGCGGTCTGAAGGAGGAAAACGCCCGGGAAATCTCCCGCATCCCCTCAGTTGAGGGAGGGCTGGTGGCTCTGACGAAGTTTACTGATCCCATCGGATTTTCCCCCGAAGGGCTCAAGGAAATTATCGATGCTGCTGTGTCGGTCTGAATGAATCCGGCGCTCCGAAGGGTGACAGCAGACTGCTGTCACCGCACATCGGGATAATCCTCCGGCGGTCTGATCAGAAATTCCTTTCCCTTCCGGATTCCGCAGTCATCGGGCAGTTCCCGGTAGTCAACTGCAAACCGCGCATTGAAGTCCCACACCAATTCACCCCTCAGCAGGGTTGCCTCGCAGAACAGTCTCCGGTCTCCGGATATGAAGCCGCCCTGGCTGTCGCTGAACCCGAAGGCCCCCTCCTCAAGTCTCCAGAGCGCCACATCTGCCTCCGACCCCGGGGCGAGTGTTCCCAGATCGCTTCTGCCGATCACCCGTGCAGGCACGCAGGCAGCCCGTTCAAAGACCTCCGGCACGGTCATGCCCATTGCCAGAAACTTCGATAATATGGAGGGCATATCAATCATGTGGCGGTTCATGCTGAGGACATGGATATCCGTAGATATCGTGTCGGGAACAAACCCCTGCTTCACCGCAGGCACGGCATTTCGAAACAGCATGCTGCCGCCCCCGTGACCGAAGTCGAAGATCACCCCTCGACGCTGCGCTGCAGACAAATAGGGATACACCTGTCCAGCCTCGTCAATCACCGGAACAGGGCCCCGGTAGCAGTGGGTGCTGATGTCCCCGGGCCGAAGTTTTTCGCAGACCAGGACCCAGTAGGGGCGCTCCTTCTGAAAATATCCGAAGTCCACCATAACCGGCAGCTGTGCAAGCTCCCCGGCTCTCAGCACGTTATCGACGGAAATCCAGTCGGCAGCGGCATAATGGGCGGATTTAAACCCAACGACCGCATCTTTATGCCGCCGGGCAGTGTCCGCACATGCTTCGGGAGAAAACCGTGTCGTATCCTGTTCGATCTCCTCGCTGCGCATTCCGTCATCGGTTATGTTGACAAAGGCAAACACCCGGGTGCTCACCCGGTCAATAACGGTGGATCTGAAATGATCAAAGTTTCTCCACCCGGCACTTCCTGCATCAACCATCGTGGTGACGCCGGAGCGGAAGCTGAAGGCATCGGGATCAATGCTCAGTTCCCCCGCCCATGAATCCTGATTTCCGCCGGTGAAGTAGAGGTGGGCATGCATATCGATCAGCCCGGGAGTCACGATACAGTCGGATACGTCAACCGTGCGGCACCCCTCCGGCGGCTCAATGCCTTCAGCAGCTGCCGCAATTTTTCCGTCTGTTATCAGCACGTCGCAGACTGCATCGAGCTGCTGTGAAGCATCAATTACCCTGCCGTTTTTCAGCAGGATTGAAGAATCACCGGTTCCATAACTTCGAGTACTGCGCATGTATTGTTCCTTGTTTGTTCATCTGTAAGCGGCATTTTCAAAGGCGGTCATCTGATGTATTCTCCCCTGCCTCACGGGCAGGGGGAAATTTCATACGACTTCCAAGGGCTTCCCGCTCTGCAGCTCCAGTTCATCCGCCCGATGGCACGCCGCCTGATGCCCTTCGATTCCCTTCTTCATCGCCCGCAGCGGCGGAATCTCACTTCTGCACCGGTCCACTGCATATTTGCAGCGGGGATGAAAGTGGCAGCCCGACGGCGGGTTTGCCGGACTCGGCACATCACCTTCCAGGAGGATCTGACGTCGTTCAACCGTAGGATCGGGTATCGGGACAGCAGATAGCAGCGCCTCGCTGTAGGGATGCATAGGGCGCTCAAAGAGTTCATCACTGTCGGCAATCTCCACAATATTTCCGAGATACATGACTGCTATCCGCATGCTGGTGTGTCTCACCACGCTCAGATCATGGGCGATAAACAGGTAGGTCAGGTTGAACTGCTCCTGCAGGTCCTCCATGAGGTTGAGCACCTGTGCCTGGATGGAAACGTCCAGAGCAGAAACCGGTTCGTCGCAGACAATGAATTTCGGGTTCACCGCCAGTCCCCGGGCAATTCCGATGCGCTGCCGCTGTCCTCCGGAAAATTCATGGGGATAGCGGTTGCGGTAAGCCGGGGAAAGTCCTACAACTTCCAGCAGCTCGTCCACCCTGCGGTTGATTTTCTGGGTGCTGTCCATCATACGGTGAAACCGGATCGGCTCACCGATAATATCATGCACCCGCATCCGCGGATGAAGTGAGGAGAAGGGATCCTGAAAGATAATCTGAATTTCCCTTCTCAGTTTCCGCATATCATGGCTGTTGAGTTCGAAGATATTCTTTCCCTCGAAAAAAATCTTTCCTGCCGTAGGCTCTATGAGCCGCAGGATCAGTCTTCCCGTGGTCGTCTTTCCGCAGCCGGATTCTCCCACCAGTCCGAGGGTCTCTCCCTGCTTGATACTCAAAGATACCCGCTCAACCGCCTTCACCTCCCCCACTTTTCTGCGGAACACCCCCGCAGTCATGGGAAAATATTTCCGCAGATTTTCTATCTCTAAGAGATTCCTGTTCATCAGTCTTATCCTTGCGTAACTGCAGTTTTCTTCTGCAGCTTCAGTACTTGATCTGCATGCCAGCATCGGGCAGCGTGTCCCTGCTCAACCTGCTCCAGCTGAGGCTCCTCTCTCCTGCAGTGATCTGTTACGAAATCACATCGCTCCTGAAAGGAGCAGCCGACAGGCAGCTTTCCGAGACTCGGCACCGTCCCCCTGATAGCCTGCAGCCGGTCCCGCCTCCCGGTAAGTTTCGGGATGGACCCCAGCAGTCCGTAGGTATACGGATGAGCAGGATGAGCAAAGAGCACTCGAACCGGAGCCGACTCGACCACCTTACCGGCATACATCACCACCACCCGGTCGGCTGTTTCAGCTATGACACCGAGGTCGTGGGTGATCATCATGACGGCGGTGCCGAAATCCTTCCGCAGATCCCGCATGAGTGCCAGAATCTGAGCCTGAATGGTAACATCCAAGGCAGTAGTCGGCTCATCTGCTATCAGCAGTTTCGGTTTGCAGGCCAGGGCCATGGCAATCATTGCCCGCTGCCGCATCCCTCCGCTCAGCTGGTGGGGAAACGCCTTCAGCCGCTGCTTCGGATCAGGGATTCCAACCTTGAACAGCATATCTTCGGCAATTCTCGCTGCGGCTTTCCGGTTCTCAGCAAATCTATGACGCAGAACTCCCTCGGTCAGCTGAAATCCAATGGTATAGATCGGATTTAGTGCCGTCAGCGGCTCCTGGAATATCATAGAGATGTCGTTCCCCCTGATATCATCAATCTCCCGGTCTCCTTTCTCAAGCAGGTTTTCTCCCTGAAACAGGATCCTTCCGCCTACGATCTTTCCCGGTGGGTCAGGAACGAGTCTCAGCACGCTCAAAGCGGTTACGCTTTTTCCGCATCCGGACTCGCCTACCACGCCGAGGGTCTCTCCGGCGTACACATGCATGGACACCCCGTTCACCGCCTTCACTGTTCCTTTGCGGGTAAAAAAGTGTGTCTCCAGGTCTTCTATTTCTAGTATCGGTGCTTGTTCTTCCAATCTGCTCCTCCTGCTGTTTCCCGGCTACTCTGACCCGCGCAATCTCGGGTCCAGCATATCCCTCAGTCCGTCACCGACTACATTCAGTCCGAGCACCGAGATCATGATGAACAGACCCGGGAATATGGTCATCCAGGGAGCTCGGTACATATGGGGCCGCCCGTCGGCAAGAATATTGCCCCAGCTCGGCGTCGGGGGCGGTGTCCCTGCCCCGATATAGCTCAGCCCGGCTTCTGCAATAATAGTAAGCGCGAGAATAAATGTGGCCTGCACAATCAGCGGGGCGAGGACATTCGGCAGAATATACCGGAAAATAATCCGCATATTCCCGAGTCCGATCACCCGGGCTGACTCCACATACGCCTCTTCCCGTACGCTGAGGACCTGTCCCCGGACGACTCGAGCCGTTCTCGGAGTATATACGATCGCTAATGCGATCATCACGTTTGTTGTCTTCGGCCCGATTGCCGCAATAATGGCAATAGCCAGCAGTATCGACGGAAAGGCCATCAGGGCATCCATAATACGCATCAGCACATTATCAAGCTTGCGGAAATACCCTGCAAACAGACCAATCAGCCCTCCGAACACCGTCGATATGATTACTACCCCGAGCCCGACTGCTATAGATACTCGAGCCCCGTAGACGGCCCGGCTGAAGACATCTCTTCCGTATTCATCAGTCCCAAGCAGATGTTCACTGCCCGGTGACATAAGCCGGCTGCGAACATCGGTCTGGTATGGATCATGCGTAGCGATCAGCGGAGCTGCAATCGCCATGATCACCATGATCATTGTCAGCAGCAGCCCGACTACGATTCTGCTGGAAAGGCCGCTGTATTTTTCTCCTAACCTTAGTCTCATCTGATTGTGTATCTCCCCGGCTCACGCCTTTAAAAAAATCAATCATACCGGATACGCGGATCAAAAACCGCATACAGCAGATCAATGATCAAGTTTACCGAAATAATCATCATCGCAGTAAGGAGCAGGGATCCCTGAATGACCGGATAATCTCTTCTCATCACTGAATTGACCACCAACCGCCCCACTCCGGGCAGATTAAAAACTGTCTCAATAACAACGGAACCGGCAATCATCCGTGAAAACACCAGACCGATCACCGTCAGAATCGGATTCACCGAATTCATGAATACATGCTTGGTCAGCACCATGGTTGACCGAAGCCCTTTTGCCCGAGCTGTCTGCACGTAGTCCTGCCTGAGCACCTCCAGCATGCTTGAACGGGTCATCCTGGCTATCAGCGCGGAATTGGGATATCCCAGGGCTATAGCTGGAAGGATAAGACTGCGCACCGTTCCGATTAATCCCGCATCACGCAGAAACCCCTGTGCCGGAAGCCAGCCAAGATTGACCGAAAACAGCAGTATCAGCAGCATTCCGAACCAGAAGTTCGGCAGAGATATACCAGTGAAAATAAACAGCGTAGCCGCCTTGTCCCCTAAGGAGTTCGGCTTAAGCGCAGAAAGGACCCCGATGGGAAGTGCGAGAAGCAAGGCGATTGTCAAACCCCCGAAGGCCAGCATCAGTGTTACCGGAAGGGCGGACATAAACGCCACAAAAACCGGCCGCCGCTGGAAAAAAGAAACGCCCAGATCTCCCTGAAGCACGCCTCCGAGCCATCG
>PWKH01000111.1 GCA_003559765.1 Spirochaetaceae bacterium | reverse complement strand
GTTCAGTGCTGCCCAGCATGCCGGCTGCAGCCCCAGCATAGATATGCCCCACTGCACATCTATGCTGCCGTCCCTGCTTTATCTCTTTTAGCGAAAGCTCAGAATCAATTCACCCTGCACCTTACTTGGCGGCAAGGTCAATCTCAGGTATACTCAGATCTATGAATGCGAGAAGGTTCCTACCGGCTGTACTTGCCGTCATGATCATATGCATCACCCCTGCGGCTGCCCTCCCCCCTGATGCCGAAGACCTCATCGAGCAGCGGGAGTTCGTCATCGCCATGGATCCCCGGGACCTGCACATGCATCCCCATGAAGCATGGTCCATCGAGATGGCCCAGATATTCACCGCCGCAGCCGAGGGGCTGTTCTCCTATCATCCGGTCACCATGGAACCGGAACCCGCCCTGGCAGAATCGGTGGAAAGCAGCGAGGATATGTCCGTCTGGACGATTACCCTGCGGGAGGACGGCAGGTTCTCCACCGGAGACGCAATTACCTCCGGGACCTTCGCAGACAGCTGGATGAAGCTCCTTGAACCCGGGGCGGACTACCACTACGCCTCCATGCTCGATGTGATATCAGGGGTGCGGGACTACCGGACCGGAAGGACCGGCGGCGACCCCTCGGATGTCGGCATCACCGTGGTGGACGACTACACCCTGCGGCTGGACCTCGACAGTCCGGCCCCCTACCTGCTGAACATCCTCTGCCACCACAGCTTTGCCGCCGTTCATCCGGACAACCTGGAGGAGCTTGATCCTCTGCGTCCGGAAGAGTTCATCAGCAGCGGTCCCTTTCAGATTGCATCCGCTTCTGATGAGGAAATCTATCTGACCCCGAACCCCTACTACTGGGACCGGGACGCCCTGGAGCTGGTGGCCGTCCGTATCCGGCTCTATGAATCCCAGTGGAATCTGATCAGCGACTTCCAGAGCGCCCTGGTCCACTGGTCTCTGAGCTACATCAACCCGGCCCTGCTGGCCGATTCAGATATGCTCATCGGGTATCCGGAATACTCTACGGGGTTTTTCTATTTCAGCGCCGTGGAAGGGCCCTATGCCGACCCCCGGATCCGCCGGGCCCTTGCCCTGCTGGTGCCCTGGAGGGAGATCAGGTCCTCCGAGACCTTCTATGTCCCGGCAGGCTCCCTGGTGCCCCAGACCGAATCCTACTACGGTGTGGAAGCGGTCAACGCCCGGGACCGGGAGGAGGCCTTCAGGCTGCTTGCATCAACGGGGTATGACAGGGGGGAAGGACTTCCTCCGCTGGATGCGGCAATCTATCCCGGCTCGCTTCTGGAAAGCGTCACCGGGGAAATCCTCGGCACATGGGAGGAGGAGCTCGGAATCGAAACCTCCCTCACCATCCGGCCCTACCAGGAATATGTCGGCAGGGAGCGGGAACTGTCCTATGATCTTGCCTTTATTTCCTGGGTTGGGGACTTCTATGATCCCTACAGTTTCCTGTCGCTGTGGCACTCCGAGAGCACCCTGAACTTAGGAGATCAGTACAATCCGATCTATGACGCAATGATCGACCGAGCGCTGCGAAGCGGGAACAGCCGGGAGCGCTATGAGCTGTTCATGCAGGCAGAACAGTATCTGCTCAACGAGGCAACGGTGCTGCCCCTGTTCCACGGGGTGTCGATGAACCTCTTCCACCACACGATCATCGGCGGATGGAGTCCGAATCTGCTGGACATCCATCCGATCAAGCATCTCTACTTTGAGCCCCAGCCGTCTCTTCGGGAGTTTCAGCAGCTCTAGTGCATCGTCCGTAGAGCTCCGCCATCTCCCGGAACCGCCCGGTCACCACTCTGTCCCGAAGCTGTGAGCCGGTGACCCTCCAGGACCAGTTGTGCTCCCCCACCGTGGCAGGGGCGTTCATCCTGGCCTCATCCGTCAAGCTGAATAAATCCTGCATCGGAATCACCGCCCAGACGGCGCTTGATCCCATGACTGCTCTGATCATGGACCAGGGCATATCATCGTCGGGACGGGCGAGGTAGCGCCTGACGGCATCCCGAAGGGATTCATCACGGGAGGCGTACCAGCCGGCTGAAGTCTGGTTGTCATGGGTGCCGGTGTAGGCAGCGCAGTTCGGGTGATAGTTATGGGGCAGATAGTCGTTGCCGGCATCCAGCCTTCCCTGATGGTCCAGATCGAAGGCGAACTGGAGGATCTTCATCCCCGGAAACCCGAAATGGTCCCGCAGGTCCTCCACCTCCGGGGTGATGACCCCGAGATCCTCGGCAATAATCGGCAGAGACTGCTGGTCCCGAAGCAGCCGCTGGAACAGTTCATGTCCCGGCGCCTCCACCCATCGGCCGTGTTCCGCTGTGGTGTGCTCTGCGGGAACTTCCCAGTAGGCCTGGAATCCCCGGAAATGGTCGATGCGCACCATGTCGGTCAGATGCAGGGCGTAGCCAAGCCTCCGGTCCCACCAGGCAAACAGCTCCTCCCTGCTGCCTTCCCAGTCATACACCGGCATTCCCCACAGCTGTCCGGTATCGCTGAAGGCGTCCGGAGGCACTCCCGACTGGGCGGAGAACCGCCCCTGATCATCTGTTTTAAACAGCTCCCGGTGCATCCAGGCATCGGCACTTTCTGCGGAGACGAAGATCGGCATGTCTCCGATGATCCTCACCCCCCGCCGATTGGCATAAGTCTTTACCCGCATCCACTGCTCATAAAAGAACCACTGCAGCACCTTCCAGCGTTCAGTCTCGCCGGCCATGGTCTCCTTCCAGCGCGACAGCGCTGCTTCCTCCCGGTCGGCCAGGGCCTGCTCCCAGGTGCTGTGCCATCGGGTATCGTCCCGGTAGTGCCAGGTCACGGCCATAAACAATGCATAGTCCTCGAGCCAGTCCTGCTGGTTTGAGCAGAAATTCCGGCAGGCATCGCTGCCTCCGGATCGGAGGAAGGCTTCGGCAGCCTTCATGAGCAGGGGCAGCTTCCATGCCTTCAGCTGCTCGAAGTCCACCCGGTCAGGGGGAAACTCCGGGGGCTCTTCCAGGACCCGGCGGTCGAGCAGTCCCGCTTCTGCGAGACGCTCCAGAGATATCAGCAGCTCATTTCCTGCGAAGGTCGACCGGGCTGAATAGGGGGAGTTGCCGTATCCGGTAGGGGAAAGCGGCAGGATCTGCCACAGGTCAGCCCCGGCGGCTTCCAGAAAATCGATGAACAGTTCTGTCTGCCCGCCGAGTTCGCCGATTCCGCAGGGACCCGGCAGGGATGTGGGATGCAGGAGGATTCCTGCATGGCGTTTCTGCTTCATGGGGGGAGTATAAGTAAATCTTTCCTGCAGGACAAGCCCCGGGGGCAATCCTCCCTTTGACGAGCGGGCATATTTTACGTATAATGTATAGATATGGAAAACTCGAACACACGTTATCAGATTGGCGAGCATGTCGTGTATCCCCTCCAGGGGGTCGG
>PWKH01000071.1 GCA_003559765.1 Spirochaetaceae bacterium | reverse complement strand
GCCCGGGATATCATCGCCGAGATGATCAACGAGACCAAGGATATCCGCCAGGAGCTCCGGGAGCTGTTTGAGAAAAGGGGGATCATCAGCTCCAAGGTGGTTTCGGTGAAAAAGAAGGATCCCAAGGCAGCCACCTACCGGGACTACTTTGATTACCAGGAGCCGGTGCGTTCGGCTCCGTCCCATCGGGTACTGGCGGTCATGCGGGGAAGCGACGAAGGCTTCCTGATATCCCACTTCCTGCCTCCTGAGGATGATGCCCATGAAGTACTGCTGAGGCAGGTGCTCCAAGGAAGCCGGCCTGAGGTGAATGCCGCGGCAGCCCAGCTGCAGGAGGCGGCTCTGGAGTGCTACAAACGGCTGACGGCCCCCTCGCTGGAGAATGCCCTGCGGGGCGAATGCAAGGAACAGGCCGATACCGAGGCGATCAGGGTCTTCACGGAAAACCTCCGGGAGCTGCTGCTGGCTCCGCCTCTGGGACAGAAGCGGGTCCTTGCCCTTGACCCCGGGCTGCGCACGGGAAGCAAGATCGTCTGTCTCGATGCCACCGGAACCCTGCTCCATGACACGGTGATTTATCCCCTGATGCCCTTCAATCGGACCAGGGAGGCTGCCGAGACGGTGAGATCCCTCTGCGGGAAATATGAAATTGAGGCGGTTGCCGTGGGCAACGGAACCGGCGGCAGGGAAGCTGAACTGTTCATGCGTCAGGCCGTTGATTCTATCCCCGTGGTGATGGTCAGCGAGAGCGGGGCTTCGGTGTATTCCGCCTCCCAGGCGGCCCGGGATGAGTTTCCTGAGCATGACGTGACTGTGAGAGGAGCGGTCTCCATCGGCAGAAGACTCATGGATCCATTGGCTGAGCTGGTGAAAATCGATCCCAAATCCATCGGAGTGGGGCAGTATCAGCACGATGTGGACCAGAAGCGGCTGAAGCAGGCTCTGGACGACACCACCCTCTCCTGCGTGAACTCAGTGGGGGTGGAGCTCAATTCAGCCAGCAGACAGCTGCTGGGGTATGTGTCGGGTATTTCACCCAGACTGGCCAAGGCTATCTGCACATATCGCGAAAAGCAGGGACGGTTCTCCAGCCGGCAGGAGCTCAGAACGGTCTCCGGGATGGGGGAGGTGGCCTACCAGCAGGCCGCAGGGTTCCTGCGGATCCGCGGCGGGGAGCAGCCCCTGGATGCAAGTGCCGTCCATCCGGAGTCGTATCACCTGGTGGAGCAGATGGCCGCTGATCTCGGCTGCGGGATTGATGCACTTATGAAGGACAGATCACTGCTTCGGAAGATCAAGCTGGAGCGCTACGTCACCGATACCGTCGGCATGCCGACGCTCAAGGACATCAAAAACGAACTGGAGAAGCCCGGAAGGGATCCGAGAAGCAAATTCGAGGTCTTCCAGTTCTCCGATGAGGTCCATGAACCCAAGGACCTCAAGGAGGGAATGATGCTTCCCGGCATCGTGACCAACGTCACCGCCTTCGGCGCCTTTGTTGACATCGGGGTGCATCAGGACGGCCTGGTGCATATTTCCCAGCTGGCCGACCGCTTCGTCAAGGACCCTTCAGAAGTGGTGAAGGTCCACCAGCAGGTGCACGTCCGGGTTATCGAAGTTGATCTGGAGCGAAACAGAATCGGTCTTTCCATGAAACAGCAGTAACATACCTTCGGCAGCTGTCGGCGGGGTAATCCTGCCGACAGCCGGCTGTTCAATTTCTGAAATTTCCTTGACAACGGGGTATTATGAGCTATACTTAGTTTGTACGATAGACAAACAAAGTAAGGAGAGCTGAAGCCCTATGATGCAGACAGGGTCGCAGGATTCCGTAGAGACGGGAAATGCCGATTATATCAGGATGCTCAACAGCGGGGTAGTACTGTCGACCATCCACAGCCATGAACCGATCTCCCGCGCAGCTATTGCAAAACATACCGGGCTGAGCAGATCAACCTGCTCGCTCATCGCAGATGATCTTCTGCAGCGAAATCTCATCCGCGAAATCGGCAAGGACAAATCCTCCGGGGGAAGGAGGGGGGTGCTGCTGACGATGAACTATGATGCTGGTGTTACCGTGGGAGCCCGGCTGCTTGCAGATTCAGTAGACTGTGCAGTGGTAAGCCTCCGCGGTGATGTGCTCAAGCACCGAAGCACCGCAATTTCCTACCATGCCGATGTTGATACCTATATCAATGTGCTGTGCCGTGCAGTCTCAGAGACCATAGAGGAATATCATGCGGTCAGCCCCGGCATGCCGGTCTTCGGCATCGGTCTCGGACTCAGCGGGCTGGTGGACTCAGCCTCCGGTGAATCAGTTGCCTCCAGCATTCTGCAGTGGGATCATATACCGCTCGCTTCCCGGGCGCAGGAGCAGCTTAAGCTCCCGGTATACATCGATAATGACGTGAATACCTTCGCCCTGGGGGAGCTGTGGTTCGGCCACGGCAGGGGAGTTGATTCCTTTCTGTGCGTTACCGTCGGAGAAGGGATCGGCCTCGGTGTTGTGATCAATGGAGCCATCTACAGCGGATCTCACCATGGAGCCGGAGAGTTCGGCCATACCCGAATATCCGATGACCCCCAGGCTCCCAGGGATGCCCTGGGAATTCAGGGATCGGTTGAAGCCTTTTCTGCTGATCCGGCCGTCTGCGCCTATCTGGAACAGCAGATCCGTCAGGGAGCATCCTCCTTGCTGGAAGCACAATCCGGGGAGATCAGCATAGACCAGGCAGCAGAGGCAGCCCGCCGGGGAGATGCTCTTGCTCTGGAGGCTTTTAACCGTGCAGGAAAATACCTGGGAATCGGAATTGCCAACCTGATCAGCCTGTTTGATCCGGAAATGATCATCCTCGGAGGAGAGGGATGTGCCGTCCGTGATCTGTGGCAGCCGGCCATGGAGGAGACAGTGAGGGAGCAGGCCGCCTACGGCCTTCACCGGCGGGTGAGATGGAAGTCTGTGGAATTTGATGATGACCTGTGGGTCCGGGGGATTGCCAGCCTGGTGCTGAAGGAAGTCTTTGAAGGCCGGGCTCAGGTCCGGGACTAGATGCAGATACACTGCGGAGATTGTCTCCGCATAAAAAAAGGAGGTGCGCAATGCGTACATATATGAAAGCAGCTGCTGCGGTCATGATGCTGCTGGTGGTTTTGTTTCCGCTGGCATCACAGGGCCAGCGGGAGACTGAAGAGGTTACTACGGTACGGTTTCTTAATTTTTCCGCCGCCGGAGGAAACGAACCCCATCTGGAGGCTGTCAGGGATGCCTTCGAGGCTGATCATCCTGACATCAGGGTGTCCTTGGAGACCATCGGATATGACGACTATTTCACCCAGCTACAGACTCGGATCGCCGGAGGTCAGGCGCCGGATGCATTTGAACTCAATTTCGAAAACTTTGCAGCTTATGCAAACCGCGGTCAGCTGAAGGATCTCACCGGTATGCTGGACTCCGCTGC
>PWKH01000062.1 GCA_003559765.1 Spirochaetaceae bacterium | reverse complement strand
CCTGCGGCGGCCTGTCCCATGGCGGATATGATTACTCCCCGCCAGGCAGAGACTGCTCTGGAAAAAATCCGGGAGCACGCAGGCAGGGAGATCGTCCCGGTGGTCTACATGAATGCCCATGCAGATTTGAAGGCAGTCTGCGGACGCTTCGGCGGAGCGGTCTGCACCAGCTCAAATGCAGCAAAGATCATGGACTACTACCTGTCCCAGGGGAAGGGGGTGTTCTTTTTTCCGGATCAGCATCTGGGGATGAATACTGCCTTCAGGCTGGGGCTGTCCGCAGGGGATATATGCCGAGTGCTCTCGGACGGCTCTCCGGTTCCGCTTGCACCGGAGCACAGCAGAACCTGGAGCATCTATCTGTGGGACGGATACTGCCCGGTGCACCGGGAGTTCTGTCCCGGCAGTATTGAAACGATGCGCCGGAGCTATCCGCAGCTCAAGGTGATCGTTCATCCGGAGGTTTCCTCTGCCGTGGTGCAGGCGGCGGATCTGACCGGCTCCACGGAGCAGATCTATCACACGCTGCTTTCCGCACCCGAAGGAAGCATATGGGCAGTGGGGACGGAGGTGCATTTTGTCGACCGGGTCGCTGAAGCATGCAGAAAACGGGGGGTTACGGTGATGCCCCTGGTCCGGGCATCATGCGAAGATATGACGCTGACTACCCTTGAACTGCTGCATGAAACCCTGGAGGAGATACGCTGCGGCCGGAATGAGCAGCTGCAGAAGAAGCGGATTCGGGTGGATGCAGCAGTCAGGGATGATGCGCGCAGGGCGATTACGAAGATGATCGAGATAACCGAGGGAGAGGTGCGTGACTGATGCATATGATGTCCTGATAATCGGCAGCGGTCTGGCCGGACTCACTGCTGCGGTTCGCCTGCATCAGGCAGGGCGCAGCTGTCTTGTGGTGACCAAGGAATCGGAGGGGACCGAGAGCAATACCCTCCATGCTCAAGGTGGAATCATTGCCCGCCGGGAGGGAGATGATCCCCGGCTGCTTGCAGAGGACATCATGAAGGCCGGAGGAAACTACGGCAGCCGGCCTGCGGTAGAACAGCTGGCCGAGGAAGGACCGAAGCTGGTATTCGACTTTCTCGCCGATGAAGTCGGCATTGCCTTCAGCACCGACGCTCAGGGAGACCTCAGCTACACCGGGGAGGCGGCACATTCCATCCGCCGCATTCTGCACTATCAGGACCGGACGGGAGAACGGATAGAAACTGCCCTCTGGGATTATGCCCAGCGGCTCGGGGTGGAGATACTGACTGACCACACGGCGGTGGATCTGATCACCAATTATCACCACAGCACTGATGTACAGGAGATCTATGCTCCCCGGGAAGTGATGGGCGCCTATGTGCTGAACAACCGCACCGGGGAGGTGCACTGCATCTGCGCAGGGCGGGTGATCCTCGCCTCCGGCGGTCTGGGAAATCTGTATCAGCATACGACCAATCCTGCCGGAGCAGCCGGCGACGGAATCAGCATGGCCTCCCATGCAGGAGCCGATATCATCAATGCGGAATTCGTCCAGTTTCATCCCACGGCACTGTATCACCGTGACATCAAGCGGTTTCTCATCTCCGAATCCCTCCGGGGGGAGGGGGCAAGAATTACCGACCTGCGGGGGAGGGAGTTCATGCGGGAGTACAGCCCCCAGGGAGACCTTGCTCCCCGGGATGTAACAGCCCGGGCTCTCTTTGACCGCATGAGCAGGGACGGCACCGAATATATGCTGCTGAATCTAGCTGATCATTACCGGGGGACGGAGCCGATCAGCGAGCGGTTCCACCGGATTTATGAAGTCTGCAGGAGCGGCGGAATTGATATCACCAGGGAGCCGATACCAGTTGTTCCCGCCGCCCATTACTTCTGCGGCGGGGTGAAGGTTGATCTCCAGGGACGCTCTTCTGTGAAGGGACTCTATGCAGTGGGCGAGGTAAGCTGTACCGGAGTGCACGGAGCAAATCGGCTTGCCTCCGCATCCCTGCTGGAAGCGCTGCTGTGGGGCTGGAAGGCCGCCGAAGCAATCAGCATGCACGAGCTGACACCGGAAAAGCTCAGGAGATTCGGGCACATACCGGACTGGACCTTTCCCCGGGTGCAGGAGCAGTTTGATCCCCTGCTGATAAAACAGGACTGGAAGGCCATCCAGCTCACGCTGTGGAATTATGTGGGAATTATCCGGACAAAAAAGGGCCTGCAGCGGGCTCAGGCTGATCTGGACTACTATGCCCAGCGGATTATTCAGTTCTACCGGGAAGCTCAGCTCAGCCGTGATATCATTGAACTGCGCCATGCAGTTACCGCCGCCCGAATCATTGCATCCGCAGCCCTCAGAAACCCGCGGTCGATCGGATGCCACTGTCTCGGTTAGTCAGCCCCGCAGATGCTCCTCAAGTTCTTTGATTGACGAGACGGTGTAGTCCGGCTGCACTTTCGAGTGTTCAAGGTCTTCGGGATTGGTCTCCCCGGAGAACACCAGCACCGTAGTGATCCCGTTCTGATACCCGATGGCAATGTCTGTGTACAGCCGATCTCCCACAAATATAATTTCATCCGGGGCAGCTCCGGTTCTTCTCATGATTGCCTCAAGCGTCTGGGGGTAGGGCTTGCCGAGATACAGCGGTTTCACGTCTGTTGACGTGGTGATGAACGAGCAGATGGCGCCGCAGTCCGGCAGAAACCCGTTTCTCAAGGGGCAGTTTTTATCCGGATGGGTGGCGATGAATTCTGCTCCGTTGCGGATGAACGTGCAGGCATCGGTCAGCTTCTCATAGGTGAGCTCCATATCAAAGGAGGCGATGACGATATCCGGATCAGTGTCGGTCAGTTCAATCCCTTCCCGAAGGAACTGCTCGGCGAGGATGTGTGTTCCCACCAAATAAACCCGTTTCCCCGGACGATGCGCATGGAGGAATTCAATGGTGACGTCCCCGGAGGTCATGATATGATCCCCGGTGGTCTCGAATCCCATACCTGCAAGCTTATCCAGATAAAACCGGCCGTCCTTGGATGAGTTGTTGGTAAAGAACAGATAATTTCTGCCCTGGGCCTGCAGGGTGTCGAGAAACTCCAGAGAGCCGTCAAACAGCTGCTTCTCAAGGTACACCGTGCCGTCCATGTCCAGGACAAACAGTTTCTTGCGCTGCAATGTGCTTCGAATATCGCTCATGATTCACCCGCTTGTTGGAATTTTTTTTTGCTGTGTTTCTGTGAGTATGCCAGGGAGAGTCGGCGGGGTCAAGCACCGCCATGGCTGAAGCTGTCATCTGCTGTGAAATGGGCGGACTGCCGGGCATGCAGGGATGAACCCTGCAGCGGGACTTACAGCAGCAGCGAAATCATGCCGAAGCTCACCAGGCCCACCACGGCGGCTGCCGCAAGCCCGGCGAGAAACGGAGAGACTCCCAGGCGGGCAAAGGACCTGAACCGGGTGGTCATCCCTACTCCGGCCAGGGCTGCGGTGATGCACCAGCTTGAAATCACCGAAGCGGATCCCTGCAGGGTCTGCCACAGTTCAGCACCGGCAGGAGCGATCAGGGCGTCTCCGGCGGTTCGAGCCAGGGTGAAGCCGATAAAACCCAGAATGAACAGCGGAACCATAGAAGCCGGGGAGACCGTCTGGCCGGTTCTCGGCGTCTTGGCGGCGTGGAGCACTGAAAGCAGGGGGATGACCGCAATCATGAACAGGTTTCTCACCAGCTTAACTACCGCTGCAGTCTGCAGAACCGTTTCTGACTGGAACACCTGCTGATGCACCATGGCTGCTCCGGTAACTTGGGAGGTGTCGTGGACTGCTGTTCCCAGAAACACGCCGACGGCGGTCTCCCCGCTGAAAAGAAATTGTGCCGCATAGGGATAGATCAGGGTGGCAAGGATTCCGAAGACGGTAATGACGGCAACCGCATAGGAAATCTCCTCATCCTCTGCACCGATGACTGGAGCGGCCGCGACGATGGCGGATACTCCGCAGATGGATGTTCCTGCGGCGATCAATGTCCCCAGGCGGCGGGGAATGTGCATTCGACCGGCGATCCAATGGGTAGCCCATAAGGCTGCTGCGATGCAGACGATGACAACCGGCAGTCCCGTCAGTCCCAGGCGGAGGGCCTGGATAATGCTGAGCCGGAATCCCAGCAGCATGATTCCCAGGCGAAGGAGCTTTTTTACCGCAAAGCTGAGCCCTGGAGCAAGGGCGGTCAGGGGGATGCCGGTATTGCCGATTACCATGCCCAGCAGGACTGCAGTCATCACTGCAGAGACCGGAGACTGGTCGAACCCGAGGACTGTTTCTCCGAGAAATGCCGCTGCCCGGATGCTGATCCACGCCAGCAGCACCGCTGCTGCAGTGCCGGGGAGCAGTGAAGGAATTCTGGATGTCGGGACACCGAAAAACAGACGGCTTAAGAAATTCATAGGAACTGTTATATCCTGCCTGGTCCGGTTGTGCAACCGGATTTGGTTTGTCTCCCCCGTTTCCGGTATGGTATACTGGCATCAGTACAGCGTGTCTAAACGACAGGAAACATGCATAAAGAGGTGCGTATGAAGCGAATGCTGGCTGGAATCCTGACGGCGGCTGCAGTCTGCTCGCTGTGGCTTGCGGCAAAGACCCCTGCTGATCTGCCCGCTGACCCTGACGAATACGGGACCGTATCCCTCCCAGAAATCGAAACTCCTGCTCCCGGCTCCCTCGAAGACGCTCTCTTCCGACGCCGCTCGGTACGATCCTATGCATCTGAGCCGCTCACCGCTGAAGAAATTGGTGCGCTCCTCTGGGCTGCTGCCGGAGAGACCGTTGACGGTACTGCCGGTCCGACCCGGGCCCATCCCTCTGCGGGGGGGCTGTATCCCGTTGAAGTTTTCCTTGCTGTCGGGGAGGCGGAGGGGATAGATCCCGGAGTCTACCGGTACAGCTGGCATGATCATCAGCTCATCGAGATCTCCTCAGGGGACATCCGATCAGAGCTTATGGAGGCATCGCTGAATCAAAATCCCGTGCTGCAGGCCCCGGTTACGGTAATCCTTTCTGCCGTGTACAGCCGGACCATGAGCAGATATGGAGAGCGGGGGGAGCGGTATGTGCATATGGACGCCGGAGCGGCCGGCCAGAACGTGCAGCTTCAGGCAGCCGCAGCTGGACTGCATTCAGTGATCATCGGGGCTTTTGAGGATGATTCGGTACGAAATTTGATCGGAGGGACCAACGCACAGCCTCTGCTGGTCATTCCCGTGGGCAGGCCCCGGGAGTAAACCTGTTTCAGGAGGAAGTATGAAAGCTCTGCTGCCGATTATGCTGCTGCTTGCCGCATGTGCCCTGCCGGCCCGGAGCGCTCCGGAGGATATTCCGCCGGAGGAAGTGCTGTATGCAGATGAGGCGCAGCGGCGCATTGAACTGAAGGGAAGAGTTGTCAGGGATGAAGGGGAGGTTCAGTTTCTGGCAGTCTCTAAAGGATATTCCTGGCTGGAGGAGGAATCTGCTGTGGTTATCCCTGCCCGGCTGAAGGACATCCAGCGTGCAGCATCCCGGATAGACTGGGAAATCTTTGATGATATCTGGTTTGATCGCTCCAGAGGGGAGCGAGTTGAGATAACGATGGTGTGGAACCGCACTGCAGTGCCGGCGGCAGAGCTGATTCATGCACCGGATGCGGTCTTTGCAGCTGAGCTGTTCTTCTGGGGCTCTCCCTATTTTGACCACATTGCATTGGATGAGAGCACCCCTGCCGACTGCTCTGCCTGTCCGGTGTTCCCTTTAGAGCAGAAAGCTCTCAGGGAATCATTCGTCAGACCTTCAGGCGCCTCGGGGTATGAACTGATTTCTTCCCGCATGCCTCCGGCAGGAGCGGAAGTGATCATTATTCTGGAGTTTCGCTGATGATGACCGCACTGGAACTCTTTACGGCGGGGATGATTCTTTCCTACGGCCCCTGTCTCGCCCACTGCTCGGGGGTCATGATTCCCTATATTGCAGCTTCCGGAAGGGGCTGGAAATCAGGCCTCGCCGACATGCTGGTGTTTCTCCTGATTCGATCAGCGGTCTATGCCGTCCTGGGCCTGCTGGCAGGCACCGCCGGACGGGCGGTCAGCACCATGCTTCATGACCGCCAGCGGCTGCTGCTGTTCATCGTCGGACTGTGCATCATCGGCTTCGGCGCCGCGGTGCTGCTTGGAAGAGACCCCTCATCGCGGATGTGCCGGAGGCTGCACGGAACTGAGGGCGCATCCGGCAGATTTTCTCTGATCATTCTGAGCATCACCCTTTCGGCAGTTCCCTGTGCTTCCCTGCTTGCCGTACTGGCATATATTTCCCTGCAGGCGGAGACTCCCCTCACGGGGCTGCTCTTCGGTCTTTCCTTCGGGGCCGGAAAACTGGTATCGCCGCTGATTCCGCTGGGAGCAGCGGCAGGGTATGCATCCGGCAGATTTTCCCATGAGAAGTTCAGACGTGCGGTCACCCTGCTGAGCGGAGGCATCATGGTATTTTTCGGACTCCGGCTGATGTGGTGGTAGCACTGCCGGAAAAGAACTGCAGCGGTTTGACCGGAGCGGGCAGGCATGACTATCTTGAATACTGCAAGGAGGATTATAACTATGGCACAGACACCATCAGTAATGCTTCCGGTCGGCTCGAAAATGCCGGGCTTTAAACTGCCGGATATGAAGGGGAATATCATAGACAGCACATCCTATACGGGAAAACCGGTGCTGGTAATGTTCATCTGCAATCACTGTCCCTTTGTGAAGCACGTCATCCCGGTGCTTTCAGAAAAAGCGAAGGAATACCAGGAAATGGGAGTGGAAGTAGTCGGGATTAATGCTAACGATGCGGAAACTTATCCGGATGACTCCCCTGAACGGATGCAGGAATTTGCCCGGCAGTGGGATTTTTCCTTTCCCTACCTCTTCGATGAAACCCAGGAGACGGCAAAGGCCTTTCATGCAGCCTGCACTCCGGATTTTTTCCTCTTCGATGAAAACCACTGGCTGGTCTACCGGGGACAGTTTGACCGTTCCCGTCCCTCCCTGGATATCCCGGTTACCGGAGCGGACTTGACTGCGGCGGTGGAAGCGGTCAGTCGCAAAGAGGAGCCTGATGCTCATCAGCGGCCCTCAATCGGCTGTAATATCAAGTGGAAGAGCGGCAGCGAGCCGGACTACTTTCAGGGAAAGGCCTGATCAAAAAAGCAGCCCGCCCGCTTTCCATGACGAAAAGCGGGCGGAGAGCCGGTTATTTTACGGCGCCTTTGACGATCCCCGTGGTAACCTGTTTTGCAAAGATGAAGTATGCAATCAGAATCGGAATAACGGTAATAATGGCAAAGGTGTTAATCAGCGGCCAGTCCTCAATGCCCAGGGTATCCCGGAACATATACAACTGATAGGGCAGAGTCCGCATGGACGAAGAATTGGTGAAGGAGAGGACAAAGGGAAATTCGTTCCAGGTTTCTCTGACGGTGAAGATCAGTACCGCCAGCACCCCCGGACTGGCAATCGGAATCATGATGCGGGCCATCGTCTGAATCAGCTTGGCTCCGTCCATGAAGGCCGACTCCTCTATCTCCCGCGGAATAGATTCAAACACCCCGCTGAGAATCCATACGGCAAAGGGAAGGGATGTCACCGTATAGGTGAAGATCAGGGACGTATAGGTGTTCAGCAGTCCCAGGTTGACGATAATCCGATACAGCGGGATAACGACGCTGATCCTCGGAATCAGCCTGGGCAGCAGGATGAACAGCAGCAGCATGTGCCTGAAGGGGAACTTCATTCGGGCGAAGGCATAGGCTGGCCAGACGCTGATGAGAATCGTCAGGATCGTAGTCAGCACAGTCAGGTACACGCTGTTGAAAAAGTATCTGGGAAAGGCTGCGTCACTGAGAATCCGGGTGTAGTTGTGCAGGGAAAATGATTCGGGAAAGATGCGTACCGGAATCCGGTAGATTTCTATCGGAGTCTTAAAGGTGGAGAAAAATGACCACAGCAGGGGCATGAGCAGCCACAGCATCACAAAGGAGAGAAAAAACCAGGAGATGATAGTCGATTTGAGTTTATATTTCGGCTTGGCACCGGCTCTGCGCCGGGGGGCGACGTTCAGTTTTGCTTGTTTCATGCTGCTACCCTCAAGTTCGGTTTCTAAACAGTTTGACGAACAGCAGGCTGAAGCTCAGGTTGAGAATCAGCAGGATGATCATCACTGCAGAAGCGGTGGCGAAATTCAGCTCTCCAAAGGCTAAGTCATACATAAAGACGGCCATAACCTCAGTGGACCGAGTTGGTCCTCCTCCGGTGAGCGGATAGATAATGGCGAACATGTTGAAGCTGGCAAAGGTGAGCCAGATCAGACTGGTGGAAAGATACGATCCCAGCAGCGGGAGCGTGATATGATAAAAAATCTGTACGCTGTTAGCTCCGTCGACGGTGGAGGCGTCATAGAGATCGGTGTCAATGACCTGCAGTCCTGCGAGAATCAGCAGGGTCGACATGGGAAAGATCTTCCAGATATTCGCCAGGGTGACGACAAACAGGGCGTTCCTCCCGTCACTGAGCCATCGTACAGAGCTTCCTCCCATTGTTTCGATGAAGAGATTGACAAATCCGACTTCACCGGTAAAGAGAAATCTCCACATGACGGCTGCCGCAACTCCTGATATCAGGTAGGGCACGAGTGTCAGGGTTCGGAAAAACCGTGCCTTTTCACTGAGGCTGTACAGAGACAGCGCCAGAATAAAGGAGATGATGAGTCCGACTATTACCGTTCCAAATACAAAAATAAAGGTAATCACAATTGAATTCTGAAAATGGGCATTCTGAAACAGTCGGATGTAGTTGTCGAATCCTACAAAGGTCCCCGGATCGTTGAACGCCAGCGGGGGATACCGGAAAAAAGAGTCCTTCAGTGCGACGATAATCGCATACCCCAGCACTCCAAATACCAGAAATGAAGTAGGAAGGACCATAACATAGGGAATAATCTTTTTTCTCCACATGGCAGTTGTTGAATTCATCATGATAGCATCTCGCTTTTCCTTGAATTACTGCCGGTGCAGCAGGAGCAGTATTCCGCCCCGGCTGCACCGTGCATGGATTGCATTACTCGAGGGCGTTCAGCTGCTGCTGATAGCGTGCAGCTACTTCAGCCGGGTCTTTGTTGACATCGCTCATCACTTCACCGAGGGCGTCGAGAACGATATTGTCCACCTGGGTAATGTGAATGGTTGCGGGAGTTCTGGTCATGTTGAGCAGATCTTCAGAAAAGTCATCTGACCAGGGCTGTTCAGCAAGATAGCCGGGATCTTCCCAGACTGTGGTGACGGTGGTCGGCTGATACCTCCGAGCTACACTGAGGGCATTGTCATGCTCAGCAAGATACCGGAGCACCAGACTTGCTTCATAGGGATGTTCCGTGTTGGAAGTTACCACCATTGGCCAGCCGAGGGAGGCATACTTGTAGTCATCCTCATATCCTTCCCGTACCAGGGGAGGAGATGCACCCCATTTTTCTCCGTAGGGCATCTCTGCCTCAATGTTCGGGAAAATGTTGGTTCCGATTGGAGCCATGGCAGCTCTGCCGGTGATAAACGCTGCCCGCATGTCTCCTGATCCCCAGCCGAGGACGTCATCACTTACCAGGCCTTCCCGTACCAGCGTCTGGTAGAAAGACAGCACATAAATGCCGGCATCGGAGTCCAGCTGGATGATGTTGTCTTCAAATTCTCCGCCCATGGCCATGTAGTGAGAGAAGAACCAGGGGGTGCTGTTCGGTCCGCGTACTGCATATCCCTGACCCATTCCGGCATCCCGGACAGCCCGGGCGACATCAAGCATCTCTTCCCAGGTTTCAGGGGGATCTACACCGAGATCTTCCAGCCAGTCAATCCGCCATACATGGTTGAACGGACCGGAGAAAATATTTGCTCCGTAAAGCACTCCATCATGGGTGGCATGATCCCAGGCCGAAGAAGACAGCGCGTTGAAGGAATCGGGGTCTTCCTTCTGCCACCGGTCAATATATTCATCCATTTCCCTCAGCAGCCCGCCTTCAACAAGGGGGGGCAGACGACGGGAGTCGGTCTGCAGCATGTCTGGGCCTACACCGGAAGCAATAGCCCGTGCCGCTTCGGTCAGGGCCTGTTCCAGGGGAATCACATCAGCATTCACCCGGATATTCGGGTAGCGTTCATGAAATTCATCAAATCCCTGATCGGGCATAAAGTCTTCCCGGCCGAACCATACAGTCAGCTCAACCACTTCCTCACGTTCCTGTGCTCCTGCTGCACTGAGGCTGACGGGAAGCAGTACAAGCACCAGCAGTACCGTAAAAAGCATCTTTGCTTTTTTCATATTCATTCCTCCTTTCTAAACTAATACTGCATCCAGTATAGATCAGCCATGACAGGGCACAAGTTTCTTTAGTACCGAATGAACCAGTACCGACAGTACAAATGTACCTTCAGCGGGGTTCCGACTGGAGACTGCCGTACCCGAACTGTTTTGCCTTTCTAATCAGATGCAGGCGGTCATGAACATCGAACTTAAAGTACAGCTCGCTGATGCGGTTTTTTACCGTCTGGGAGGCGATGTGAAGGGTTTCAGCGATTTCCTGGTTGTTCAGCCCTGCAGCTACTAGATGAAGAATTTCATGTTCCCGGGAGCTGAGTACTCCGATTTCCTCCGGCAGCTGGGGCCGGACCGGACGTTGGGGCTCCTGCTGCGCATGGTGAGTTTTTTCTAGAAGTTTTTTCAGGACGCTGGAGGAAATCTGCAGATTTTTCTTGGTGACATTATGCATGGAAGCAATCAGGTCTTCCGGGGGCATGTCCTTCAGCAGATAGCCCGCAGCGCCGTGGAGAATCGCTTGATACACATATTCATCATCATCAAAGGTGGTGAGCATCAGCACGATCATGTCAGGACTGGTCTCAATAATCTGCCTGGCTGCTTCTACCCCGTCCATCCCGGGCATGCGGACATCCATAATCACCAGGTCCGGAGTCAGTTCCTGAGCCAGCTGAACCCCTGTTTCACCGTCATACGCCACAGCAACCACTTCGATATCCGGTGCACGGGATTCAATTACCATATGAAGACTATCGACGAACAGTTTCTGATCATCAACCAACAACACGCGGATGGGGTCCTTCATGCTCGCTCCTTTCGGGGATCCAGACTTGTACTTCGAATCCCTTCCCTTTGATGCTTTGCGTGCGCACGGTACCGTGAATCTGTTCAAGCTGCTCCCGCATGCCCCGCATGCCGATGCCCTCCTCAATACTCTCCGCGCCGGCTCCGTTGTCACTGATGACAATACTCAGCCCCTTGTCCCACCAGAACAGCACCCGCACCTCGGTAGCATTTCCATGTCTGAAGGCATTGGTCAGACTTTCCTGAATGATCCTCAGTACGGTTGAATCAATCATATGCTTGGGAGAATAAGAAATATTTCGGTATTCCAGATGAACCTTCACGTTTGTGGCGGTTTCAAAGGTCTTAAAAATGTTCTGCAGCATGAGAAAGCTGTTTTGGTCTTCGCTTCCTTCTGAACGAAGCAGGCGCAGTGTTTTTCTGATTTCTGCTAACGCATACTGGGCCTGCTCCCGGGCCAGGGACAAATGGGAGGTGATTTTTTCCGGGCGGCTCCGTACCATATCCTTTGCGGATTCCAGCATCATCACCAGGTTGGTAAGGGTGTGGCCGATGGTGTCGTGGACTTCCCTGGTGATTCTATTGCGTTCTTCCCGTGAGGATCTTTCTTCGGCGGATGCCGCGTAATCCTGAAAGTTGACGTTGGCAGATGTCAGCTGAATGACAGAACTTCTCAAATGGGCAGTCATACGCTGTTCCTGCTGAAGCCTTTGGTGCATTGCCCGAACTGCATGGATAAGCACCGCCGCAGCGAGGCCCCCGATTTCCATGGTGATAACCGCATCGGCGGGAAAATCAGGGGGAATGAAATACCAGGCCGTAGGAACCCTCGGGAATCCCGCCAGAGCCGCTAAGGAAGCAAGGGTAAGTGCGGAGGCGCTCAGCAGGGGAAACAGCAGATGAAAACCGAAGGCCAAGGCCAAATAGAGGGTAAACTGTGAAGAGAGGTAGAAAACGTCAGCATACAGGCTGACGCAGAACAGCAGTATCTCAAAGGCTACCGCAGCATGTTTGAGTATACCCTGTGCAGCAATAAAGGCGATGAGAAACAGCACTGCGCATCCGGTAACCAGGCCGTAGTACTGAACCCTCCATTGCTCCAAAATGGCAAAGGATTCACCGTGGGGACCGTAGGTCATCATGATTCTGGGGGAGGTGATGCTCTCGATTTCACTCTGGTGCACATACATCCTGGTATGGGCAAAACGGTACTGCATCCCTGCAGTAATGAACAGCAGGAGAACTGCAGCTGCGGCAGCGAGACGGATATGCTGTATTGAGTACGGGTTTTTCCCCATGGTGCTGTATTTCCTGCAGAGATTGTACCATACACCGCGGGGAATGATAACTATCAGTTTGCTGCAGCCATTGATGATGGCTATGTGATCCAGCGGCGCTTCACATTTCTTATGCTTATGGAAAACAGCAGCAGCCCGAACAGCAGCAGCATGATTACATTGATCTGCATGGGAATCATATGTTCATTTGTGACAGCATAGCGAAGCATATCGGTTCCGTACGTGAGGGGAAGGAGAAATGAAAGGGGCTGGATAAATCCAGGCAGTTGTGAAACAGGGATAAACAGCCCGCAGAGAAAGAGCATCGGGAAGCGGAAAAAGTTTGAAAATGTTTGCGCTTCGAATACTTCTGTAACTGAAACTGCAATACATAAGCCGAGGAATGCTGAAGTTACTGCAATGAGAAAAGCCGCTGGAAGCAGGATATGCCATGCCAGTCCGGAAAGATCTGTCCAGAACAGTGCAAACAGTACCGGTACGAATGCATTGATGAATCCGAAAATAATTGCTCCTGCAGTTTTTGCTCCCATCAGCAGATGCACACTGATAGGAGCCAGCAGCAGCCGTTCAAAGGACTTGCTTCTGCGCTCGAAGGTGATCGTTACTGCCAGCATGGAA
This sequence comes from Spirochaetaceae bacterium, assembly GCA_003559765.1. Lineage (GTDB taxonomy): Bacteria > Spirochaetota > Spirochaetia > PWKH01 > PWKH01 > PWKH01. The sequence goes on along the minus strand of PWKH01000062.1, from coordinate 322 downwards.
GTAGTTCCGAATAGCACCGAAAGGGCCATGATGCCGGGGAGGATGTCCCGAACTGCCACTGGTTCTGCTGATCTGAGATAAAACATCAGCGTCCAAGCAACTGGAAAGATGATTCCCCAGCTGATGTTCGGCGGTTTTAGGTAGTAAGTACTCATATCTTTTTTCAGGATATTCCAGAAAGCAATCCATCGGTTCATAGTTCATTCCTTTGTGTCTGCTGCGCTGCCCCGGTAACAGAAACAAACACTTCCTCCAAGGTGGGGGTGACCCGTTTGATTTCCAGAACGGAGAATCTCCGGGAACTCAGCAGGGAAACCAGCGG
>PWKH01000115.1 GCA_003559765.1 Spirochaetaceae bacterium | reverse complement strand
TTCAAGACTCTCGGAATGGGTAATGATCCGATGTCCATCGATCATAATGATACCCGACTCATCGAGATCAGCCTGCATGAATTGTTTTATCGATCCCCGATCCGTGCCGATCTCTTTGAGCAGCTTGGTAACGGCAGCAGGAGAAAGGCTAAGATTTCCAAGCAGTTGCGACAGATAGGACGTGGAATAATAATAGCCCATTCTCTTGAAGGGACTCTGTTCGGTGCAGCGAAGAAAAGCCGTTGCGAAGAGTTCCTTCCACCGGTGGGGAAAGCATTTTCTCAACCGTTCAATGATGTGTGAAGACGCATCATACAGGAACTGTGAGGCGCCATATTCAAGATTTTCAATCTGCATCAAAGCAGATGAATCGATCTTCACCCCTTTAGGTACAAGACCGGATGGGGTCAACGTTCCGATCATAGCGCCAGACTTTTTTCGTTTCTTCTTTGTCACCGGATCATACACGCTTTTTCTCTCGTAGAGGTAATAATTGCCGTTGATGCACTTGATTTCAGTGCCGGAAGGTCTATTAAAGCTGGTCACCCAGTCAGGTTTTTCTGAAGTATTCTGCATATAACAGTACCCCTATATAGGTATCCCTATTATAGGAGGTTTAGTTCAAATTGTCAATATATTTCCTTATTTTACAGAATGTTATGATCAAATTAAGACGTGGGGAACCCTAAATTGGAAAAGTTACTGTTTAAACTTCCTGATGCCCAGCAGGATCACTCCCGTGAGCAGGATCAGCACAGCGGCGGGGTATAGAAGCAGGGGTATGCCCCGGGTCTCTGTCAGACGGCCGGAGGGCTCCCGGTAGGTCTCCGGCATGTGCCCCAGGGATGCCCCATATGAAACCACTGCTTCCCAGACTTTCAGCTCTCTGCCGTCCTTCCGGATAATGAGATCCTCATGGGAGGTAACCGGTGTCCCTTCCGAATCCCGCAGGGTCACTTCGAACCGCGGCAGCAGTTCCCCGACCATCGGCAGGAATGAGATCAGGTAGTAGTCGGTGACCACATGGAACAGCTCATCACTGCGCCTCGGCAGGCTCCTGAAGGAATCCTTCTGGTGCTCCTGGATGCCCGACCCGGTGAACAGCTGAGCCGACAGGACGGATCGCCCGGCAGGCACCGGGAGATCGACAATCGGAAGGGTGAGCAGCACCGCCCGGTGGGGATCGTAGACGGCGGTCAGTCCCGAGGTCTGGAGGAAATAGGTGTTTCCCAGCAGCTGTGAGAGCAGCACTGATATTTCGAGCACCTTGTAGAGATCCGTTCCGGTGAGATACAGCGATACCATGGGGTAGCCCGCCGTTCCGTCGGGCCCTGCTCCCAGCCCGATGAGGCCGGCCGCATCATAGAAGGAGACATTCCCCTGAGATCCCGGTACCATCGGCCCGCGCAGCAGACCGTTCGCCTGAAACGCCGCATCCACCGGCTTGCCGGTCACCGCTTCGGCGGTCAGCCGCATCGCATCTGCGGCAAAGCTGCCGAAGGGAGACTCCTGCAGGGGAGGGTCCCTGGGCACGGTAAATGCAGAAGTGATCACCGTCTGCCCAATATCGGTGAAGGAATTACCGGTCATCTTCCCGATCAGACGGTTCAGTTCGTCGGTATATCCGTCGATCTGCTCCTGGATTTCTCTGTCAGGGCGGAGGGAGTCATCAAGGGAAAACACGAAGGGCGTGCCTGTCTGTTCGTTCCGAGTCTCCAGCCGCTGGGTTTCCCGGCAGTAGGTGAGTTCGATCATTCCGGCATGCTGCAGCTGCGAGCCCGCCTGAACGATCAGGGTATCCCCTTCCCGGAGGGGCTCCTCCAGCAGGGTATGGCAGTGTCCTCCGATGATGAGATCAATTTCGGGAACCTCCCGGGCCAGGATCACATCCTCCTCAACCCCGGCATGGGAGAGCAGCACAATCACTTCAGCGCCCTGTCGGCGCAGCAGCTGAGTCTGGCTCCGGGCTGTCTCTGCCGGATCAACAAAGGTCACCGGATCAGCATACGGGGCAACTGAAGCGGCGTGATCCCCGATCAGGCTGAACAGGCCTACCTTCAGCCCGTTATCCAGAACGGTTACCGCATGTTCGAGCAGCCCCGCGGATTCGAGCCGATGGCCTTCGGGAATACGGGTGTTGGAAGCAAGCAGGACGGTTCTGTCATGAGATTCGGGATAGCCGGCTTCGGCAAGATAGGCGGCAAGCGCCTCAGGCCCGTAGTCAAACTCATGGTTGCCGACGGCGACGGCGTCGTAACTGATCTGCTGCATCAGAGAAAGTTCCGCTGCAGATCCCTCAAGGGTCAGCCAGGCAAAGGGCGATCCTCCGAGGAAATCCCCGCCGGAGAGCAGCATCACCGGCTCATCCTTTCTGCTGCGCACCTCCTTCACGAAGGAGGCCAGCCGGGGGAATCCGCCGAAGGTTAGCTGCTCCTTCCCCTGCACAAAGTCGCTGTACAGCCGGGGGACCAGGGCTGAATGCTCATCGTTCGTATGGATGACCGTGAACTGCAGCTGCTGTGAGAAAAGGGGCATGCATCCTGCATAGAAAAAAATTAAGAAGGCTACTAATTTATTCATATTAAATATTTTCAGATCCCGGGAAATAGTATAGTCTATCATACCATATGGAAAGAAAAACATTAATTGCCACGATCAGCGTATTTCCGGCGGCGTGTCTTCTTTTGGGGCTTATGCTTGAGGGCCCCGCCGCAGCTGCTGTCGGACTCGGGCGCATCATCGTGTCCCCGAGTATTCTGCTGCATGATTATCTTGCCGTCGGAGGGCTTGCTGCCACCCTGGTGAATGCGGGACTCTGCGGGCTGATCTGCTGCATGATGATCATGCTGCTGAAGATTGAGCTGAACGGCCCCTTTATTGCGGCGGTGTATACAGTTATCGGATTTGCCTTTTTCGGCAAGAATATCCTAAACATCTGGCCGATTTTCATCGGGGTGAAGCTCTATGCGATGGTGCAGCAGGTTCCCTTTAAGAACTTCGCCCTGGTTGCGTTCTTCGGCACCACCCTCGGCCCGCTGTTCAGCGCAGTGGCCTTCGGCAACTGGATGAACGGTTCGGCGGCTCTGGCGACGGCGGTGCTTTTCGGTGTTTCCGCCGGATTTGTACTGCCTCCTCTGGCGTCCCACATGCTGCGGTTCCATGACGGGTACAATATCTACAACATCGGATTCACCGGCGGGATTATCGGATCCTTTCTCACTGCCCTGCTTCGGAGCTTCGATTTTTCCGTCACTGCCGCCACTGATCTCAGCGGGGACTACCACCGGTTTTTCTTCTATCTGTTTCTGATTTCCTTCTCAGCAATGATCCTTTCAGGGCTGTACGGGGATTTCCGCAGGAAACGCAGGATGATACGAAGTTTGAGAAAGATCTATGCATCCTCCGGACGGCTGGTCAGTGATTTTGTCCGGATCGGAGATATCCCCTCCACCTTAGTAAATATGGGTATTATGGGGTATATTTCTTCTGTTTTTGTGCTACTCTTAGGTGGAGCGTTCAACGGTCCTGTGATCGGAGGGATCCTGACGGTGGTAGGCTTTGCCGCCTTCGGCAAGCACCCGAGAAACACCCTTCCGGTGTTGGCAGGGGTGTACATCGCCTCGCTGCTGAAGGTCTGGAGCGGCGGAAGCACCGGGGTGATTATTGCCGGACTTTTCGGCACTACCCTGGCTCCTATTGCAGGGCAGTATGGAATACTCGCTGGTGTGGCGGCAGGGTTCTTCCATCTTTCCATCGTGATGAACGTCGGGGTTCTGCATGGTGGGGTGAACCTGTATAACAACGGATTTGCCGGAGGGTTTGTCGCATCATTCCTGGTGCCGGTATTTGACGCGTTTAAGAGGAACAAGGAATCATGAAGCATGAGATTAAGAAAATTACCAAAATTGTTGATGAAATTCTTACCTATTTCATGTATGCCCATGATGCCCGGAATGCCCAGGTGCAGGTTCATGAGCATGCTGACGGGTTCGACGTCTCCTTCCTGATATCTGACATCACCATATCTGCCGAGGACCTCGAGGCATTGGAGGGCAATCTGGGAATTAACAGAAACCCCGAACTTGAGGACTACTACTGGCAGCTGGCCGGGGAGATGGAGGACAGCAGCGAACTGTCCCTGGTGGCAATGATGACCGACCTGATTGAACTGACCTACGAATCCGGAGACATGAAGCTGGTACTCAGACGCCGCCGCTGATTAAGCTCAAAAAAAGGGGGCAGCCATGGCAAAGCAGGAAGTCATCAGCGATTTCACTCCTCTGGAGCACTTGGAACTGTTCTCAGAGAAACAATTCTGCGGAAACATCACCGATGTGCAGCTCCTCGACGGCCGCAGGGAACTGAAACTGAAATACGGCACAGGAACCCTCCGCCTCACCCTGTATAAGAACGGGACGGTGAGGCTGTGCTGCACAGCCCCTTGGGGAGCTGCTGCTGTCTCGGGAAGCTATGCGGCTGCAGCGGAGTTTGAGCGCAGCACCCTGACGGTGGAGGATACCCGGCATACGGTGCGGGTTTTCAGCCCGTCAGGGGTCCGGGCGGAATTCAGCCGGACTGATGCATCTGCGGTCATCACCGATGCCCACGGGGATGTTCTGCTTGAAGCCCCCCAGGGGTTCTACTGGTCGGAACCGGAGGGGAGCATCGGAATTACCGGGGCCCTTTCCCGGGATACCCGCTGCTACGGCCTCGGGGAGAAAAGCGGCGAGCTGAACAAACGGGGCAGAACCTGGCACATGTGGAATTCCGATGAACCCCAGCACACCTTCGGCAAGGATCCTCTTTATGCTTCTATAAACCTCTGCATATTCGCTCAGAACGGTTTCTTTACAGGCCTGTTCCTCGATGAGCCCGGCAGCTGCTGGTTCGATCTCGGTGATCGGCGGGAGGACGCCTTCGAGGCTGCTGCAGAAAGCGGTATGCTCGATCTCTATCTGTGGAACTCCCGCAGTCCCAAGGAACTGACGGTGCAGTATGCATCCCTTACCGGCAGGATGCCCCTGCCTCCCCTCTGGTCACTGGGGCTGCATCAGAGCCGCTACAGTTATTTTTCCCGGGACGAGGTTGAGTCAGTTGCCCGGGAGTTCAGGAAGCGGACCATTCCCTGCGACGTGATCTATCTTGATATCGATTATATGGACGGATACCGGGTGTTTACCTGGAATACTGATGCCTTCCCTGCTTTTGAGGAAATGATTTCCAGCCTGAAGGAGGAGGGGTTCCGGGTGGTCACCATTATCGATCCGGGGGTAAAGGCGGATCCAGCCTATCCGATATACCGGGAGGGGAAGGAGCGCTCCTTCTTCTGCACTGACGCCGAGGGGAAGGTGTACCACGGAAAGGTGTGGCCCGGGGTCTCCGCATTTCCCGACTTTACCCGCCGGGAGGTCCGGCGGTGGTGGGCAGATCAGCATCGGGTGCTTTTTGACGCCGGGGTTGCGGGTATTTGGAACGACATGAATGAGCCGGCGGATTTTTCCGGTGATCCCTATGAACGGACGAAGTTTACTCCCCCTCCCGAGGTGCAGACCTGCCCGGAGGGCAGGCCGGTGCCCCTCCAGCGGCTGCATAACGTCTACGGACTGTGCATGTGCATGGCCTCCAGGGAGGCTGCAGAAAAGCTGCAGCCGGGAAAACGGCCCTTCGTCCTCACCCGGGCGGCCTACGGAGGCATTCAGCGCTATGCTGCGAAATGGACGGGGGACAATGCAAGCTGGTGGGATCATATGGTCATGTCGGTGCCGATGCTGCTGAACCTGAGTCTTTCGGGAGTTCCCTTTGTCGGAGCTGATGCTGGAGGGTTTCAGGAGAACGCTACTGGAGAACTCTTCGCCCGATGGGTCCAGTATGCGGCCTACACCCCCTTTTTCAGGTGTCACACCGCCCTGGGAACCAGGCGTCATGAACCCTGGTCCTTCGGGAAGGAGGTTGAAGCGGCATGCCGCAAGGCGGTACAAAACCGCTATGCCCTGCTTCCCTACCTCTACCGGCTGTTTCTGAAAGCGTCCCAGACCGGGATACCGGTGATGCGTCCGCTGTTTTTTGAATTCCCCGAGGATGAGCAGAGCTTCAGGGTGAACGATCAGTTTATGCTCGGCAGCTCCCTGCTCATTGCCCCGGTGATGCATCCGGGTGCCCGGGCGAGGGCGGTATATCTTCCTCCCGGTGAATGGATGAACCGGGAGAGCGGGAAACGCTTCCAGGGCCCCGGGTATGTGCTGGCTGAAGCCGACCTTGATACGATCCCGGTGTTTGTCCGCTGCCCCTCACTGCTTGCTCTTACTGAAGTCCGGGAGCACACCGGCAGCGCCTTCTGGAATCCGCTGCAGCTTCATTCCTATCCCGCTTCATCGGGGGAAACCGGAGAGTGCAGAGTCTATGAGGATGACGGAGAAAGCATCAGCTTCACCGCCGGCGTCTACCGGCTGACTGAGTGGAGAGTTGAGGAGGGGGCTCTTGCTGAGCGGGTGCTGCATGACGGACTGGACCGGAAACCGGGGGAAGTTATCCTGATTACTCACTGACCCGGAGGGTGCCGGGGGAAGCTTCTCCTGCAATCAGCTTCAGGACAGTCTCCCCGGCCTTCATGCCCATAGCGACATGGGGCTGGGGGATGTCGGTCATATCTCTGGTCATATAGGGGGAAGCTGAGCCGAAGCGGGTAATTGGCAGCACCCTGCCGCGCTGCCGCAGCAGCCGGAAGAGCTTATCGGCTATTCCTGTGGTAGTCACAAAGAACCCGTCGGCAGTTTTGAGCATGTTGTCGAGTTTTTCAGCGAGATCATGCGCCTCAGGATTCAGTTCCTCCAGCAGAATATACTGATCAGTAAGCCCCTGTGCATGCATCGCGTCGCGGTAGCCGAGCAGCCGCTGTTCAATTGAGGAAGCCTGAAGATCGAAGCTGACGCAGACGATCCGCCTGCATCCACGGGAAATCAGCCGGCTCACTGCCGAAAAGGCCAGGGGGTAATCCTCCTGGAGGATGCAGGGCGCATCAATCCCTTCGATGCAGCGGTCCACCAGGACCAGGGGGAATTTCCGGTCCGCCAGCTCCCTGATATACGTATTCCGATAGGTCCCTTCATTGCGGAAGGGCATGGTCGGCACCAGGATGAGTCCTTCAGCCCCGCGGTAGAGCATTTTCTCCACCAGATCCTGCTCTCTGCGCTGATCAAACCGGCTGGTGGATATCATCAGGGTGTAGTCGCGGTCATAGAGCACCGATTCCATCCCCCTGACCAGGCTTCCCATGAAGGATTCGAAGACATCGGGAAACACCGCCGCGATGAATCCGCTCTGTCGGCTGTTGAGGGCGGAGGCGAAGTAATCCGGTTTATAGCCGGCCTGACGGGCGAAGGAACGGATTTTCTCCTGGGTCTGTCTGCTGATGCGGTACTGATCTCCCTTCCCCTTGAGCACCAGGGAGACGGTTGTCCGGGAGCATCCGAGCTGTTGGGCGATGCGCTGCATCGTGAGCCGCTTCATACCGTGATATTATCAGTTGCGAGGGGGATAAACAAGTGCTATACTAGGTTAGCAGGAGCGTACCATGAAACGAAGCGAAATAAACGGCATCATCAAAGAGGCGGAAGCCTTCTTCGCCCGGCACCAGTTCTTTCTTCCCAAATGGTGTCACTGGGATATCGGGGAGTGGAAGCGGCACCGGTATGACTGCCGCGAGATCCGCACGGCAAACCTGGGCTGGGACATCACCGACTTCGGAAGCGGCGATTTCCGCAGACGGGGACTGCTGCTGATCACTTTGCGCAACGGTCCCGGCAGCGGGATCGGCAAGCCCTATGCTGAAAAGATCATGATCGTCAGGGAAGCACAGGAGACGCCCCTCCACTTCCACTGGCGCAAGCAGGAGGATATCATCAACCGGGGAGGCGGAAAGCTTGCCTTTGAGCTCTTCCTTTCCACTGAGGACGGTCAGTGCACTGAGGAGCCCTTCACCATCCAGAAGGACGGCATTACCGTGCCGGTTGAACCGGGGGCGCCCCTGGTCCTGGATCCCGGGGAGAGCCTCACCCTGGACCGGAGCGTGTACCACCGGTTCTACGCCCTTCCCGGAGAGGGGGCGGTGCTGTGCGGTGAAGTAAGCGAAGTGAATGATGACAAGCAGGACAACCGGTTCCACGAAACCCTCGGTCGGTTTCCCGCGATTGATGAGGATGAGCCGCCCTACCGGCTGCTGGTGAATGACTACGAGACGTTCTTGGAAAAGGAGTAAGTGCAGGCTATGAAGATTGCAGGAATCGGCTGCTGCACCCTGGATTATCTCTACGGTGATTTCCGGTATGACCATCCGGTATTTCAGCAGCTTTTAAGCAGAAGCCCCGGTGACGGGGGAATCATTCCTGGGGGACTGGTGTTCTCCGAGGATGTTGAAGAATTTTCCGGAAAGTCCTTTGTGCAGCTGCTCAAGGAGATGGTCGGGGATGCTCCGCCGGATGCGGAAAACCTCGGAGGACCTTCATGCGTCGCTCTGGTGCATGCATCCCAGATGCTCGGCCCTGAGGGAGATGAGGTGATCTACTACGGAGCGGTGGGGGATGATCCGGCGGGAAGGAAAATATCCGGTTTTCTTGACCGGACCCCCGTGAAACATCAGCTTTTGCTGCGGCGGGGATTCCTTTCCCCTGCTACCCTGGTGCTTTCTGATCCGACTCAGCACGGAGGCAAGGGAGAGCGCAGCTTTATCAATACCATTGGAGCAGCGGGTACTGTGGAATCAAAGGATGTGCCCGAGGAATGCTATGACGCCGATATCCTGCTCTGCGGCGGAACCGCTCTGGTCCCCCGGCTCCATGAACAGCTTGATACGGTGCTGAAGAAGGCGAAGGAGCGCGGATGCATCACCGTAGTCGGTACGGTCTATGACTTTAAGAATGAGAAACGGAGTCCTGGAAAACCCTGGCCGATGGGCTCCTCCCGGGATACCTACCGCTTTATCGATGTGCTGATCACCGATGCCGAGGAGGCGCTGAAGCTGACGGGAAGTGAATCACTGGAGAAAGCGGCCGAGGCCTTTGCCCGATTCGGTGCAAAGTCGGTGATAATCACTCACGGGGCAAAACAGATCCTGGTATATTCCGGCGGCGGGGTGTTTGCTCCCCAAAAGCTGACGGAGATGCCGGTAAGCCGCTATGTGGATGATCTGCTTGACGAAGACCCCCGGAGACGGAAGGATTCCACCGGCTGCGGAGATAATTTTGTCGGCGGGGTGATCACGTCTCTCTCCAGGCAGATGAAGAACAGAACTCGGATCCCTGACATCAGGGAAGTCTGCGCCTGGGGCGCGGCCTCCGGAGGATTTACCTGCATGTACCACGGCGGTACGTATTATGAATCCCGGCCGGGCGAGAAGCGGGAGGCGATCGAGCCGATTGCCTCAGCCTACCGAAAGCAGGCCGGCCTGCCGGAGGATCACTGATGAGAAAATTGGTGCAGTGGGGGGCAGGAAACATCGGCCGCTCCTTCATCGGGCAGATCTTTGCCCGCAGCGGCTGGGAGGTTGTCTTTGTTGATATCGATGAGCAGCTCATTGCGCTGCTCAACCGGGATCACCGCTACCAGGTGCAGGTGGTCTCCCAGGAAGGCGAGCAGATGCTGGAGATCACCGGGGTCTCCGCCGTCCGCGGCAGCCAGCAGGAGCGGATCAATGCGCTGATCACCGAGGCTGACGTGCTGTCGGTTTCGGTGGGAAAACAGGTGCTGCCCCGGATCGCACCTCAGCTTGCTGAGGCCCTTGAGGTCAGATACCAAAAGAAGCCCGATGAGCCAGTGAACCTGATTATTGGTGAGAATATCCATCACGGTGCGGAATATATGAGCCGGCTGCTGAGCAGTCATCTGCCCGAAACCTTCCCCCTTTCCTCCTATGTCGGCCTGGCGGAGACGAGCATCGGCAAGATGGTTCCCCTCCAGACCGGGGATGATCCCCTGGTCATCCGGGCGGAACCCCACAATACCCTCTACGTTGACCGGGAGGCCTTCATCGGAGCGATCCCTGAGTGCCGGTTTCTTGAACCGGTTGCTCCCATGGAGGCCTACGTTGAGCGGAAACTCTATATCCATAATCTGGGACATGCGGCGGCGGCTTATCTGGGATATGCCCTGCTTCCGGAAAAGCCCCTGCTGGCTGAGGTGCTCAGACATCCCCGGGTAATGGAGGGAACCCGCAGGGCTATGGAACAGGCTGCGGAGGTGCTGCTTCTGCGCTACCCCTCGGTATTTACCCGGGAGGGGCTGCAGGAGCATATTGAAGATCTGCTCTATCGGTTCCAGAACCGGGCACTGGGAGATACGGTCTACCGTGTCGGCAGGGATCTGGGCAGGAAACTGCGGTATGACGACCGGGTGACCGGGGCAGTTATTATGGCCCAGGAGTACCGCCTGAGCTGGGATGCCCTTGCCCGGGTGTTTGCCGCAGGGCTGAGATTCCGGGCTGCCGATCCCTCCGGGAGGCTCTTTGAAGCCGATGAGCGGCTGATTGAGCAGTTCAAGGGCATGTCGATATCAGAAATGATCCGCACTGCCGCCGGACTGGAGGATTCGGGTGTTTCCGCTGAGATGCAGGAGCACATTACTGCAGAAATTGCACGGTACTATAAGGAGGGAGCAGTATGAAGGAGCTGCGGCTGTTCGGAAGAGACTGTATTCAGATAGAAAGCGACCTGGTGCGGCTGACGGTCACCCGGGAGGGGGGACATATGGCGCCGGTTGAGTTTTATTACACCGGCGCCTCCCCGGTAACTCCTTACTATGTATGTCCCTGGTATGATGAAGATCTCCCTGATGAGCTGCCGAAACTGCTGAGCATCCTCCGGGGTGATTTCTTCTGCCTCCCCTTCGGAGCGGAGCACAGCCTGTTCAGTGAAGACATTCCCGTACACGGGGAGACAGCATCACAGCTGTGGGAACTGAAGGGAGCTGAAAAGCACGGGGGCACCGCCGTGCTGACCATGGAGATGGAGACAAAAAGCCGAAAAGGCCATGTGAAAAAGCAGATCACCCTGCAGGACGGGGAGACCAATATCTATCTGGAGCATACCGTCACGGGATTCGCCGGACTTGCCCCCTACGGGCATCATGCCACTCTTGACGGGTCAAGGAATCTGCTGATTTCTACCAGTCCCGTCCAGTTTGGCCTGACTGATCCGGGGGCAAACCGGCCGTATTCGGGGGGCGAGTACTATGCCCTGCTCGGCGGGGAGTATTTTTCATCACTTCAGGAGGTTCCCACCAGATGGAAGGATGCTCCTGCGGCTGACTGCTCCCGGTTTCCCGGCCGAAAAGGCTTTGTTGATATCATCCAGGTGTATCAGCAGCCCGGAGCATTCGGGTGGAATGCCGCTGTATGCCGGGAGGAGGGATTTTTGTGGTATGCCCTCAAGGATGTCCGGGTGCTGCCTTCGACGGTGCTGTGGATGGAAAACTTCGGCAGACACCAGGCTCCGTGGAACGGCAGAAACTGCTGCATCGGCATTGAGGATGTCTGCTCATATCTGGCATCAGGAATGAACGGCTCCTGCGTTGACAATGAAATATCCGAGGCGGGTATTGCGACCTGCCGGGAGTTCCGGGAAGATGAGACCTTTCCGGTGCGGTATATCCAGGGGGCAGTCCGCATCCCGGAAGGGTTTGACCGGGTAAAGACCGTCCATGCTGCCGAGGACCAAAAATCGGCTGAATTTATCAGCGAATCCGGTATGTCGGTGAAGGTCCCCGTGAATCTGGAATTTCTTACACAGGGAATGCAGAAAAAACCATGACAAACCGAGCCGGACTTGCTGTGATATCCACTAGTCCGGTGAAAAATGAAACAAATACAGGTGCTTACGGCGGCAGCGGTCATGCTGCTGCCCATACTGCTGGGATGTGCAGCTGCGGCACACCTTGATGAGATATCAGCGGAGCACTCAGATGCTGCTTCCTACCTGTCCCATGAACAGATCCCGAGGGTTCCTTCGGGCAGTCCCGTTATGTATTTTGACGGCACCAGCTGGAGCACTCGGGCCCTTGAACTGATTGAAGAATCCCGCTCCTCCATACTGATTGACTCCTTCCTGATTGGAGCCCATGAGCGCTCCGCTGAAATCTTTGAAGCCCTGGCGGACGCCGCCGGCCGCGGGGTATCGGTTCGCATCATGATGGACTCCTCCTCCTACTATCGCATATCCCAGGATGACGGCACCGCAGTCTATGTGCCGGTTTCCGAACTCCGCGATATGGGACTGGAGGTGACTGAATACAATCCCATCAGATCCTGGAGATTCTACCGGCATCTGTTCCTGCTCGATCGGGACCACCGAAAGTTCTGGATCATTGACGGTGAGACGGTAGCTGCCGGGGGGATGAACATTGATTCGGATTCGCTGACGAAACCGGAGCAGGGGGGCAACATCGACAGCATGACAGAGATCTATTCCCCGGCGTCGGCCCGGCTGCTCACCGAATCATTCATCGAAAGCTGGAATCATTATTCCCTTGATACCATCGACGAAAAGCAGTTTCCTCCGGCTGAAGCTGACTCAAGGCGGCTTACCGGTGATGTATGGGTGGTTGATCAGAATAAAACCTCAGGCAGCACCGTCACGGTGATGTTCGATACCTTCCTGGGATTCGCCCGGGAGGAACTGTGGATGATGCAGGGCTATCTGATTCCCACCCCCGCACTGCTGGCGAGAATCGAACATGCCGCAGAGCGGGGAGTTCAGGTGCACGTGATCTTATCGGCGAATCACGTGGTTCAGCGCCTTCAGGATGCAACCTACTACTCCATCCAGGATCTGCTTGATGCCGGAGCACGGGTGTATATCTACGAAGCTCCAACGGGCTCCCTGCTGCACACCAAACTGCTGGTTGCCGATGACCGCCTGGTTTGAGTCGGTTCGGCAAACTATAATTTCCGGTCGCAGTATCTGTCCCGGGAGCTGTCCTTTGTTTTTGACAGCCGGGAGGCGGCTGAAGCGGTCCGTCCCTTTCTGCGGGAGATTATGGACTACAGCTATGAAGTTGACTAGGAGGAGGCAGAAACCTACCGGGGACTGCTTCCCTTCCTTACGTTTATGATGATGCAGCTTGGAGGATAGATGAGGCTGATACTGCTGATACTGACGGGACTGCTGACTGCTTCCGCCCTGTGGGCCAACGTGCCGGATTTCGGGTATGCCGTATCAGCCCGGGGATTTGACCTGCCGGGGGTGTCTGCATATGAACACGGATCCCTTGAGCTTCTGTGGAGGCCGAATCAGGGTCCCCTTACGCTCCGGGGCGGAGCCGCCCTTCCCCTCGGCGACGGGTGGTTTTTCCGGGCCAGGTTCACCGCTGCAGCGGAAGTCCGTCTGGCAGCTCTGCGGGATCATCCCATGGAAAACTGGATATCCCTTGACAGCAGGTATGCCCCCTCAGCCGGCATCGGGGGAATCACCGCTGAGGGAAAGCAGGTGTAT
>PWKH01000102.1 GCA_003559765.1 Spirochaetaceae bacterium | reverse complement strand
TCTACGGCGGCGCCCTCGGCAACCCGGATGAACGGCTTACCCAGATGCGCCGGGGAAGCATTCAGATGAGCGATGCTGCAGACGGAAACTACGCGACGATCTATCCTGATATCCAGGTGTTTAATATGCCCTACCTGTTTCCGACTGAGCAGACTGCATGGGAAGTGCTTGACGGACCGATCGGCAACCGGATGGCTGAAGATATTCGGCAGAAGACCGGCATCAGGGTGCTCGGCTGGTGGGAGTCGGGAGGATATAAGCACTACAGCGCCGACAGACCGATTGAGTCTCCTGAAGATATGCAGGGTATGAAGATGCGTGTCATGGGACCGATATTCTCAATTCCGGTGGAAGCCATGGGCGCCTCCCCGACACCGATTGCCTTCAATGAACTCTATACGGCACTGCAGACCGGGGTTGTTGACGGCCAGGATAATGCCGTATGGGTATTCAATGCAGTACAGCTCTTTGAGGTGCAGGACTACCTCATGATAGACGGCCATATCTATGCCTTCGGTCCCCTGGGGATCAATGATGCTTTCTATAACAGTCTGGACGCCGAACTGCAGCGGGTGATTGATGACGCGGCAGAAAAGGCCATTGCCTTTAACCGTCAGGAATCCAGAGCTCAGGAAGACGAAGAGATTGCATTTGCCCAGGAGAAGGGAGTTGAGGTAATCTGGCTGACCGATGAGCAGTCAGCAAAATTTGCTGAAGTTGCACAGCCGCCGGTGATCGAATGGCTGAAAGGACAGCTTGATACGCCTGAACTTATTGAAGAGGTGATGGCTGAAGTTGAATCTCTGCAGTAGCGAACTGCAGAGAACGGATGTGAATGAATTTTTAGATACGTGTTTCCAGGAAAACGGGGTACTGCGGTGTGGAAATTTGATAAATACTTCGTGAAATTCGTTGAACTGCTCGGGACGGTTGCGACCATGGTGCTGTTTGCGCTGATGGTGATGCAGGTGATACTGAGATATGTCTTCGGGTTTTCGCCGTTGTTCACTGAGGAGTTCGGCAGGTACATTCTTGTGTGGAGTGTGCTTGCCGGCGCCGCAGTTTCTGTTCGCCAGGGTCTGCACATAAAAATCGAATTCCTGCAGGATCTGCTTCCTCAGCGGGTCAGATCAGTCTGGCTGATCATCCTTGATGCAATGTGCCTGGTCCTGTTTATTATGCTGGTGTATTACGGCGTTGACATGACCCTCTACGGCCGTAATCAGACTTCCAGCGGTCTGCAGATTCCCATGTTCTACTACTACATGGCGTTTCCGTTCTTTTTTGCATGCGCCTGCTTCTTTGCCGTTGCCAGATTTTTAGAAAGGAGAAGGAAATGAGTGCCTCGCTGATCCTCTTTCTTGTGGTATTCCTGGTGCTGCTGCTGCTCGGCACTCCTGTTGCGTGGACCATGGTGGTGTCGTCAATTATTTGGATTGCCTTTACTGGTCAATGGTATCTGCTGCCGGTGTTTCCTGAGCGGATATTCCAGAATATGAATTCCTTTACCCTTCTGGCGATACCGCTGTTTATCCTGGCAGGAGAGATCATTAATCAGGGCAAGATCACTGATCGGCTGGTGCACTTCGCAAATCTTGCCTTTGGATGGATCCGGGGCGGATTAGCCCATGTGAATATCGGCTCCTCAATTCTGTTTTCCGGAATTACCGGTGTAGCCCTCGGCGATATCGCCGCATTAGGAAAGGTATTCATCCCTTCAATGGTGAAACAGGGATATTCTCCGGCTTATGCAGCTGCGGTTACTGCCTCTTCATCAATTATCGGTCCCATGGTGCCGCCTTCTTTGATTATCGTCATATACGGATCGGTTACCGGAGTTTCAATCGGCGCACTTCTGCTGGCCTGCATCATCCCGGGTATTCTTATTGGGGTGTCCCAAATGATACTTGTCTATGTACAGGCGCGAATTCACGGGATAGAGTCAGTGAAGCCGGACCGCTCTGCGAAGGTGCTTGCAAAGGCTACCGGCGCTGCTTCCCTTCCGCTGATGGTTCCGGTGATCATTATTCTGGGTATAGTCGGCGGAATCATGACTCCGACAGAAGCCGGTGCGGCTGCCGCCTTTTATGCGCTGATTCTCTGTATGGTCGTGTACCGGTCAATTAAGGTGCGTGAGCTCTATGACGTTTTTAAGCGTTCCATGACCTTTACCGGTCAGCTGGTGATCATTGTCGGATGCGGAGGAGTGTTCGCCTGGGTCATGGGGATAGAAAATGTTCCCTCTATGCTCAGCGGTTTTCTGGCTGCTCAGGATATATCACCTGCGATGACGCTCATCGTGTTTAATATTTTTCTGCTCTTTCTGGGGATGTTTATTGACCCGTCTGCAGCAATAATCCTATTCGGACCGATCCTTGCGCAGGCGGCTGCCACGGTGGGAGTCAACCCCCTGCATTTCGGTGTGGTGATGATTCTTAACCTGAACATCGGTCTGCTGACTCCTCCCCTCGGGGTATGTCTCTTTGCCGCCGAGCGGATTGCCCAATGCGGGCTGGGGCAGCTCATCCGAAAAAATGCCCCGTTTCTGGCAGTAAGCATCGTTGCGCTGCTGCTGGTTACCTATATTCCGCAGTTCAGCCTCTGGCTGCCCAGGACCCTCGGGTTCTAGCTGAGAGGATAGAAAGCAAGTGAGGTTGGAATGATAATTCAAGAAGACATATGCTGCACGGTCAGTACTGAAATTTCCTGTGATGCCCGGAGGGTGTTTGCCTTTGCAGCCGACGCATCACGTGTCGGCGACTGGGCGTTAGGATCCTTCGGTCCGATCCATACGGATGAGCAGGGGGTCTCCAAGGGTATATCTCTCTTTGACCGCTCCCCTGCATGGTTTACCCTGGATGCGGATGAAAGTCGGCTGATCGTTGACTACCATATCGGCTCTCAGGAAGCACGCTATCCCCGCATATCAGTCCGGGTGATCCCCGGGGACGTGCTGAAGAAGCCTGCATCCTCCTGCGTCCTGACCATGACGGCATGGCGTCCGGCTGACATGGATGATCTGCGGTGGAGGAGACTGTGCGCCTGTCATGAGGCTGAGGTGCTCATGGTTAAGGCGCAGATTGAATCTGAAAATTAATGCAGTGAGGAAACGGTCGATTCCGCCGGAAAAAACTCCCGACCGACCATAACTTCAATACAGAAGTACTTGTCCAGACGCACACCTTGTATCGGCATGCGGAAGAGATTCACCATGGCAGTTACCGTCTGAAGATCGGCTGCTTCATACACTGCATAAAAGCTCCAGTCGCGGGATCTCGGGACCCCGACCATCAGCAGGTCGTCGTCAAATGTGGTGATGCACCGTGCGCCGAGCTCTTCGGTAATTTTACGAAAACATTCAATGAATGCAGGCAGCACTTCAGTGCTGCGAACATGATCGTCTTCCTCATACCATGCTGCCGCGGCATTGCCGCAGAGCATGATCCGAAGGGGGGACGGGACCGTGGGATATACGTATTCAGCCATTATGCAATTCCTCCTAATTTCATCAGATGGGCGGCAAACGCCTGATTGCTGGAGAGCACCGGTATGCC
>PWKH01000104.1 GCA_003559765.1 Spirochaetaceae bacterium | reverse complement strand
AGAAAAAACCTTAACTGCTGCGATTCATCTTGATTGAAAGCATCCCATCCGCTCCAGCTGATCACTCCCCATGATCAGAGCTCATGCGTGTCATGAACACCCCAGCAGAGTTATTTCATCCTCCTGCTTTCACTAGACATACAGGCATCTTATACCTACATGTCGCCGACGGCTCTTGGGTTTGGTTTTTTATCTATCAACTTCAGATTTCATGCGGTTGTCCTATGCAACGTGCCTTGACACATTTGTCGATGTCATGGTAGGTTGCTGTGACCTCTTTATCCGTTGTTGAACGGATCATTAAAGACCGTAAGGAGGGTTCATGAAAACCTACGAATTAACTGTAATCTTTCGTGCATCAGAAGATGAATTCACGAAGGGGAAGCAGCTGGTGGACGAACTGCTGGCAAAACAGCAAATTACCGTCGACGCTTCCCAGGACCTGAGCGTCCGAATGCTGGCCTATCCCATTGACCGGGAAGAAAAGGGCCGCTATCTCTATTATGAATTTACCAGCCCCCCCGAGACAGTGAGCAGCCTTGAACGGGCGCTGAAGCTGATGAATCCGGTGCTGAAGCACTTGATCGTGAAGAAAGAAGAAGAAAAACCTGCCAAAAAGAAACAGAAGCCTCAGCGGGCAGAAACCTCAGAATCAAACGAGTAGGAGCGAGTTATGGCTAGCAGCGACGTAAACGTTGTTGTCCTTGTCGGCCGTCTTACCCGGGATGCTGAACTTCGTTATACCAATTCCGGGACGGCCATTTGCCGGTTCTCCCTCGCTGTCAACAGAAGAAAGAGGTCTGGAGACAGCTGGGACACTGAAGCAAGTTTTTTCGATGTGGTCCTGTGGGGAAAACAGGGCGAGGCGATTCAGCGGTACCTTGAGAAGGGTAAGCAGGTCTCCGTAGCAGGAGAGCTGCGTCAGAACCGCTGGGAACAGAACGGCCAGAACAGAAGCCGGGTGGAAATTGCGGCGGCGACCGTGCAGCTGCTCGGAGGAGGAAGCGGTTCCGGAAAACGGAATGATTCCTACGGAGGAGGCCGTCCGCAGCAGGGACCTGATCAGACGCAGGGAAGCGGCGGAGGTATGCCGGATGCCGATTACGGTGGACCGGAGGATTTTGATGACGACATACCATTTTAACAGGGAGTAAATGAACTATGAGTGAGGAAACAAGAGATCAGCGTTCTGAACAGAACAGCAGACCACAGTATACACAGAACAGACCTGCGGCAAACCGTGACAGCCGTGACGGAGATGACCGAAGAAGAGGCGGTTTCGGAGGCGGCGGCGGCAGAAGACCGATGTTCCGCAAAAAGGTCTGCAGATTCTGCACCCAGAACCTGCAGGTGGACTATAAGGAACCGGACAGCCTGCGCCGATTTGTTACCGAGCGCGGGAAGATCCTGCCTCGGCGGATTACCGGAACCTGTGCGAAACATCAGCGGATGGTCTCCAAGGAGATTAAGCGGGCCAGAGTGCTTGCCTATCTGCCCTTTGAGAAGAAATAAGCGCTCCCGGCAGAAACGGGCGCCGAAGGAGCTGGACTGTGATAGTTGAATACAGCAGGGATGAGCTGCAGGCAGCGGGCAAAGTGACCCTTCTGTCTTTTGTGCTTTATCTCCTGGATCCGTTTTCCGTGCTTTTTGCCGTTCCTCTGCATTACCATGGGCTTGTCCGCAGGGAGCAGGCGGTTCTGCTGTTCAGCGTCATCGGCATATCCTTGGTGCTCGTTATTCGGGAGATGGTTCGGTTCAGTTCAGTGAGTCTGCAGGGGCCGGTGCTGGTGATGTTTATTGTCGGCTTCGGCATGCCGGTGATGCTGGCTATTGCCACCGGAACGTTTTACCTGCTGCAGCCGATGCCGGTGCTCAAGCGCCTGGCTGCCGTGACGGGAGCCTACGGAGTCATCGGAATGCTGCTGATCACGCTGTTCCAGATGAACAGCCAGCTGATGGAAGAGACTCAGCAGCTGCTGGCGCAGAGTATTGAGTCGTTTTTCGGCTCATCAGGGGCGATGTTTATTCCCAGTCAGCTGGCGGCAGCGGCGCTGTATACCTTTCAGCGGAGCTTTTTGGTGCTGTTCATGCTGCAGTTCGGCATCAGCTTTGGTGCAGCTTGGGAGTATCACAAACGCAGAGCGGGAATCATGAAGAGCCTGCTGCCGTCGGTGCGGATTCCGGAGTCCTTTGTCTGGGTGTTTCTGGTATCCTGGACGGTGGTGCTCCTGGATCTGCTGGTGGGACTCGGCATTGCGGGAATTGCAGGCTGGAACATCGCTCTGGCCTCCGGATTGTTATATATGATCCAGGGGATGGCGATTATCCAGAATTTGATCAGCAGAAAACGCCGGGTGCCCGTATCGGGACTGCAGCTGAGCATCATGGTTGCTCTGACGGCGCTGCTGCCCGGACTGAACATGCTTATAGTCATAGCCCTGGGAATACTCGGGGTTACTGAAGTTTGGATTGTCTACCGTAGGAACGGAGAATAAGGAGAAGCATATGAAAGTCATTCTGAATCAGGATGTATTCAACCTCGGCGAAGAGGGAGATGTGTGTGAAGTCGCCAGAGGGTACGCAAGAAATTATCTACTGCCGAGAAATATGGCAGTGGTGTTCAATACAGCCAACCAGGCATATTTTGAAAGCAGAAAAGCATTCATTGAACAGAAGAAGGAGGAGAAACGGAAAGCGGCGATGTCGATGAAGGAAAGGATAGAAGACATTACCCTTAAGATTCCCATGTCCGCCGGAGATTCCGGTAAGCTCTTCGGTTCGGTGACCACTGCAACCGTGATGAATGCCCTGCATAAGCTCGGCATTGAACTCGATAAGAAGCAGATCGACGTGCCGTCCCATACCATCAAGATGGTGGGAAGCTATACGGTAACTGTTAAGCTCTATGAAGGGGAGACTGCGGAACTGAAGCTGACCGTAGTGGACGAGCGGAAAAAGCAGGAAGCCGAGTCAGCTCCCGCCCGGAAACCTGCAGAGGCCGTCACAGCTGAAGCAGAAGCCTCAGCTGCTCCTGAGGAGCCCCAGGCCAAGCAGGAGGAGTAGCCGCCGCTATGAGCAGCACCGCCGGGAGAGTGCCTCCCCATAATAATGATGCGGAAAAAGCAGTTCTCGGCGCGGTGCTGCTCGATTCTGAGGCTCTGATGATAGTCATGGACTATCTCAGGGCTGATGATTTTTACCGGAAGGCGCACCAGCGGATTTTCTCCACCATCGTTGAACTTGATTCAAACCGGGAACCTCTGGACATCATCACGGTGACCGACCGGCTGAAAAAAGAGCAGGCCCTGGAGTCATGCGGCGGGACCTCCTATATATCAGAACTTACTTCAAGCGTGCCATCGAGCGCTAATGTCCGGTATTATGCTGAAATCGTCCAGAGCACCAGCATCAAGCGGAAACTCATCCGTGCGGCTTCAGGCATCATGGACCACTCCTACAGTGATATCTCAGACCATAAGGAAGTACTGGCTGAAGCGGAGAAGGCGATCTTCAATATCCTTGAGGGGAGCCAGGCCGTCGGCGGCTACCGATCTTCGGTGGACGTGATCAACGAAACCATCAACATCATTGAGAAGCTCTATCAGGCAGGGGGAGACTATTCCGGGGTCGCCTCGGGCTTTCCTGAACTGGACCGGCTGACCAGCGGGTTTCAGCCGTCGGATTTCATTATCATCGGCGCACGCCCGTCGGTGGGAAAGACCGCCTTTGCTCTGACAATCGTCTCCCATATGACAGTAAAGAAAAAGATCCCCGTCGGGTTTTTTACCCTGGAGATGGCCGGACGGTCGGTTATGCAGCGGCTTCTGGCCACTGAGGCGCGGATCGACCTGCAGAAGATCAGAAGCGGGATGCTCAAAAATTCCGATCTCCACAGCATCACCGATGCCGCGTCCAGACTCTACGAAGCCCCTCTGTTCATCGAAGATACCCCGAACATCAAGCTGCTTGACCTGCGGGCACAGGCCAGGCGGATGAAGAAGAACGAGAATGTCCAGGCGATATTCATTGACTACATCGGACTGGTTGAACCGGAAGTAAAGGGCAATATTCCCCGGCATGAGCAGGTATCAGAGATTTCCCGATCCCTGAAATCACTGGCGCGGGAGCTCGATATCCCGGTCATCTGTCTCTCCCAGGTGGGCAGACAGTCTGAAGGGAAGGAGCCGAACCTGGCGGACATCAGGGAGTCCGGATCCATCGAACAGGACGCCGACGTGGTGCTGTTTATTCACCGTGAGAAGGTTGACCAGGAGGAGCATCAGCAGATTACCGAGACTGATGTGGTGGTGGCCAAACAGCGAAACGGTCCGGTGGGACATTTCAAGATCGGTTTCAACAAACGCTACGCAAAATTTGAGTCTCTGGCCCGGGAGCGCTGAATTCCCTCCAGATATGCAGTAATATCACGCCGCATCTGCGGGGTCTCCTCATGCCCGGCATCATAGATCTTCAGCTGCCAGGCCTCGGGAGCCCCTGCCTTGCGGTATGCTTTCCGCAGTTCCCGGTCGATTTGTTTCAGTCCCTTCAAGGGGGTCAGCGGGTCCCGGGCGCCTGCCAGCGAGAAATGTCTCCGGGGAGCAGTCAGCGCATTGATGGAAGCTGCGGTGAACTCCTTCAGCAGCCCCGGCACATAGTAGAACAGACCGTGGCGGTCAAGTCCGTCGGTGCTGATCAGTTCGTCAAAGTCGGTGAGACAGCAGATGTCGATGCAGAAGGAAAACCGCTGATCAAGGGCGGCGCACCACCACGACTTGGTGCTGCCCATGGACATTCCCATGATTCCAACAGTTTCCTGCTGCACCGTATCCCCCTGAAGCATCAGATCAAGGAACCGCAGGGTGTCATGGACCATCATGCCCCACAGAGAGCTTCCCTTCCAGAGGAAATATTTGAACAGTTTTGATTCTCCGGTGCGTTTCCGGCTTCCGAATCCCCATGCGTCAATTGATGCGGCCGTGAATCCGAGGGAGGTGAGCACCTCGGCGTAGGGAGGATTCTGCATGTACGGTATGCCCTCAGAGAGCTCCCGTTTTCCTATCTCATATGCACCGCCGTGGGCATGTTCGCAGATGACAAGCGGGTGAGGCCCGGCACTGAGGGGAGTGTATATGACTCCGGGGACCGGCTCAAGCCCGTTGAGATCAAGCAGCAGATCCTCCCTGACTGCCCAGGAGAGCTGCTGCACCTTCCGCTCAAGAATCCGGGGCGGCTGATCAGCTGGAGGAAGGTCTCCGAGATACGATGCCAGCCGCTCTCTAGTCATCCCGCGTCTCCCGGGATTTGAGAAACAGCTCAGCGCTGTCAAGGTCGAGAAACAATGATGCCCCGGGATGCGTCCTCAGCACTGAAGCAGGACAGGAAGATTCAACCGGGCCGGTGAGCATGGTAAAGACCGCCTCGGCTTTTGCAGATCCGGGAACCATGCACAGAATGTGGTCTGCAGACATCAGAGCAGGAATCGTAATGGTTACAGCCTGCCGGGGAACCTCCAAGATATCTGAAAAGCAGCCGTCATGCACCTGCTGCATTCTGCAGCGTTCCTCGAGGGTGACGATGCGCACCAGCCGAGGGTCATCAAACCTGGCTTCCGGAGGATCGTTAAAGGCAATATGACCGTTTTCACCGATCCCCATGCACACAAGATCAAGCTTCTGGGAAAGCAGGAGATTCTCGTAATCGCTGCAGGCCTGTTCCGGATCGGATTCCAGTGATGCGATATAGTGGACAGAACCGAAGGACTGAAGAGAAAACAGCTCCCGCCGGAGAAATGCTCCGAAACTCCGCGGATCCCCGGAGGAGAGGCCGATGTATTCGTCCATATGGAATGCAGTAATCCGTCTCCAGGGAAGCTGGTGTTTCAGCAGATTCCGGATGAATTCAATCTGCGAGGCAGCTGAGGCAAACATTACCGCCGCGTGGCCCTTACGCTCCACCGTATCCTCAATGACCGCAGCCGCTCTTCCCGCTGCAAGTTTTCCCAGTTCATCCCTCTGCTCAAAAACAGAAACTTCCAGGGAATCAATTTTCATGTTCATAGCTCCTCCAGTTGTGAAAACAGGATTTCATCTGCCAAAATGGCCGCTGCAGGGACAAGGGATCCGTTTGCTCTGCACAGGACAATATTCGCCGCTTCACCTGTCCGGGGAATCAGGGATACCGCCGACAGCCCGGTAAGTGCGGCGGGATTGACCGTGCACATAGTGACAGCTTCCTCCAGGGATGTCCCCGCTGACTGCATTATATGGGAGATGCTGCGGGAAAGGAGGCTGGAGGCGCCGGCAAGCAGTCCGGATCCCGGAAGGGTGATGCGCCCGCTCTCCTCAACAGTTACTTCGGTTCCGTTCCAGTTGTGTCTTCCCGGAGCCAGTCCTGCTGACGGGATGACGTCGCTGACAAGCACCATCCGCCTGTACCCTTTGACTGCATAGATAATGTTCAGCAGATCCTCGGGCAGATGTTCTCCGTCACTGATTACCGAGGCCCAGAGGGCCTCACAGGCAAGCTGACTGATCAGCGGGTTTGCATGACGGTGCACCTGTTCGGCCATGCCGTTGCCCAGATGAGCTGAAAGCCTGGCTCCGGCCTGCACGGCTTCCCGAATCAGTCCCCGGTCTGCCTCAGTATGTCCGATCGCAGGAATCACACCGTCGGCGCTTACCGCCTCAATAAACTCAAGCGCTCCGGGCCGCTCCGGCGCCAGCGTGATGATCCCGATCCGGTTTCCGCTGGCCTCCTGCCACTGGAGGTACTCCTCAGGGTCAGGGTCTCTCACCTGATCAGGAGCATGGGCGCCCCGGGCTCCTGCAGCATGGGCAATATAGGGACCCTCCATATGGATCAGCGGGACAGCACGAAAGAGCAGGGAAGAACTGCTGCATGCATCGTCTATCGCCTTCAGCTGGGTCACAATCTGCGTTCTGCCGGCGCTCACCAGGGTAGGGGCATGTCTGGTGGTTCCGCCTTCAGCCAAGGCTCTGACCAGCCGGATCATGGCTTCGGGGGTTATTTTCCCTGCAGTATAGTCAAATCCTCGGTATCCGTTGACCTGAAGATCCAGAAAACCGGGGAGCACCCAGAGAGACGGGTTTTCCGCCGACGGCGAAGTCTCAGTGATGATCCCATCTGATACGGTAATTTTTGTTACCTGGGCGGTGCCGATGCACCGACCGGATATGTCCATGTCCTGCTCCTGCAACTCATTTACGTTATTGAATCACAAAACAAAGGGGTGTGCAATGAGTATTTACCCGAATGAAGGCCGGCAGAATCTGCCGGCCTTCTATTGAGCTATTTAACTGCCAAAGACAGCACTTTTTCATATCCGAACAGTTCATCCCGCTTCATGGAACCGGGTTCGATCTCTATGTCCAGGCGGTTTTTCAGCACCTTCATCAGGGCATCGGTAAACTCCCCGGTGTCCGGTCTGGTGCCGGTCTCCTCCTCAACTGACGTGGAGGGCTCCAGGACTTTGTCCTTTATTTCCGGAGTGACCCAGACCACTTTAAACAGGTCCCTGGTGTCGAGATGGGCGAGAAACAGCACCACGTTGACCGTCAGCAGGTTCTCTATTTCCGAGACGAGGATCGTGGCGATCTTTTTCCCCTTGACCCGCACTCCGCCCCGGTGTTTATACCATGCGTCTACGCCGTAGGACTGAAGCACATCGACGAAGATCTCACCGATTTTCCGGAAAGCCTCTTCCGGGGAGGAAAATTTGCTCTTCCCGCAGACGATCTGGAGATTGAGCGTCGCCTCCGGGGTCACATAGACCAGGGTCCGCTGGCCGGTAAGAATGACATGCTCCAGAGACGGCACGTCCTCCCTGATCTCATTGATCAGGTTTGCAAAATTGCTGAGGGTGATCAGGGCCTTGGACTGGCTGTCATTCAGAATGAAGGTGATCTCCCGGCCTTTGTACATCGAATTGAAGGGTACGGCAACTGCCCCGATTTTCTGGACGCCAAAAAAGCAGTAGACGAATTCAGGAATGTTGGGAAGCATCATCGCCACCCGGTCTCCCTTGGAAATTCCCATGGAGGCAAGGGCGTTCGCCGCTTTGTTTGCCTGCTCGTTCAGTTCGCGGTAGGAGATGCGTTTACCTTCAAAATACAGAGCATCCTTGCGCTTGTAGGCCTTTGTAACCGTATCGAGCATATGTGAAAGATTTCGGAACTCACTCATTGGGGGCCTCCTTGAGAATAAGCCGCTGGTCGGAACCCTGCTCATCCCGAAGCTCCTTGCGCAGGATTTTCCCTGTCGCACTCTTAGGCAGGATTTCCCGGAATTCAATCACCTTTGGAATCTTGTATTCAGCCAGCAGCTCCCGGCACAGCTGAAGCAGCTCCGAGGCATCGGTCTGTTTGCCTTCCTTGAGCACGACAAAGGCCTTCATGGTCTCCCGTCCCCGTTTGTCCGTTACCGCTACCATGGCCGATTCCTCAACCGCAGGGTGTTCGGCGAGGACATCTTCAATTTCCCGGGGCGAAATATTGAACCCACCCCGTACGATGATGTCCTTCTTCCGGTCGGTGATGAAGAAAAATCCTTCGCTGTCCCGGTATCCGAGATCTCCCGTCAGCAGCCACTGGTCGCGGATCATTTCTTCGGTGGCTTCCCGGTTGTTCCAGTAGCCCGGGGTGACCACCCCGCCGCTGATGATAATCTCTCCTTCAGTATTGTCGGGCACTTCCTGGAAACTGTCATCCACTACCTTCATCTCAATCCCCGGGGAAGAAGGACCGATGGATCCCGCTTTGAACTGTTCTCCGGTCTTATTCAGCGATACAGCTGAGGTGGTTTCAGTCAGGCCGTATCCCTCGGCGATCTGCGTGTCGAAGAGTTCAATAAACTCGTTGAGGGTGTTCACCGGCAGGGGAGCGCCCCCTGATACGCACAGCCTCAGACTCTTGGGAATCTTTGTCTGCCGAGCCCGGGCAAGCTGCAGCAGATGCATGTACATGCTGGGCACGGCTATCAGCAGGGTGGCTGAGGATGAACTGATGGTATCAAGAAGCTTTGCCGGGCTGTACTGGGGAATCAGGGACATGGTGCAGCCGTTGCGGGTTCCGCAGACCAGCCCGTTGGAAAGTCCGTAGACATGGAACAGCGGCAGCACCAGGATGATGGTATCCTTGCTGTACATCGGCATGATGGCGTCAACCAGTTCCGTCTGAGAGATAAAGTTGCGGTGAGTCAGCATCACCCCCTTCGGGTTTCCGGTGGTCCCGGAGGTGTACAGCAGCACCGCCGGGTCATCGAGTTCCGGTTCTGCCGGGGTGAACTTCTTTGATGCCTGTTTAATCAAATCGGCATAGTCATAGGTGCCGACTGCCTTGGGTCCGCCCCGTCCCGAACGGGGAATCTTGGCTGTCTGCATCTGCAGGTTTTTCGCTGCAGATGCGTCAATTTCCACATCCGCTCCCGCAAGGATCCCCTTGCCGGTGAAGCTCTGCACTACCACCGTATCAGGAAGTTTCTCCTTTGAGAGCATATATTTTCCTGCCAGTCTTCCTTCAATCAGCGCTGAAGGATAGGCATACAGGTCTACCGCCTGTCCCTTGGTGTTGACCAGCAGCCTCCAGGTCTGTTCATTGCGTTTCATTCAATCTTCTCTCCTCTACTGTGCTGAACGGTCGCTGAGCAGATAATCCTCCACTTCAGTAAAAAAGATATCCTCGATATGCTCACTCGGTTTCGGGGTGAGCAGGCTTACCACTACATATACCAGGGCGTTCACCGGGAGGGTGGGAACTACCGGATGCAGATCAAACAGCAGGAACCGGGTTCCGTCGGAGCCGGTAATCAGCAGTCCTGCAAGCAGATACAGCACCCCGATGCCGGTTCCGGCCAGTGCTCCCTGCCGGGTGCCCCGTTTCCACAGCAGTCCGCCGACCAGAGCGGGGGCCCACTGGGCGAATCCCGGCACTGACACATCGGTCAGATACATCGCCATGGCCTCCTCCCCGATGCCGAGCTGCACGAAGATGGTGACCCCCAGGGAGATCACCACAATTCCTGCAACTGAATACCGGGCGATGGTAGTAATCTCCCGGTCGCTTGCCTCCGGCTTCAGTACGCCCTGGATGAGGTCCCTGGCGACGATAATGCTGGAAGTCATCAGCTGGACAGCGGCAGTGGAAACAGCCGCGGCAATCACGCCCATCAGCACGAACACGGCGAACCACCTCGGCAGATACAGCTGGATGACCGTCTGGACTACCCGGTCGGCTTCAGCCGGATCGGTGATTCCCGGCAGTGCAGCCGGTGCTACCAGAGAGCCCCAGATAAAGGGGATGATGTAGAAGAACAGTCCGCCGAAGATGAAGATCAGCAGGGGAAACCATTTGAACAGAGTCTTGTCCCTGGCGGTCATAGCACCGATGACAACGTGGGGCCATGAGAACGCCATGAGTCCAACCACGAAGGTTCCGATGAGCAGGACCGGGGTGTATTCACCTAACGGTCCCGGGGTGGTAAGCTTCTGCGAATCGATGACAACAATTTCCTGGGCTGCCTGCACCAGACCGGCTTCAGGGAATATCACCGAGACCGCCCAAAAGAGCGAGCCCAATAGCGCTGTGATATAAACAGTTCCCAGGAAGATATTCACCCAGGCTACAATACGCATGCCGCCGAGGATCACCAGGATTACCAGCAGCACTGATGTATAGGCGGCTCCGACCCACAGGGGCATCCCGGTAAGGGCTTCAAACCCTCTGCCGACTCCCAGAGGCTGAATTCCTACATACGGTACAATAAATGCCAGTATAGTCACTGAAAGCATAATTCTCAGTGCACGGGATTCATACCGCTCGGAAAGCACTTCAACGGGTGAGAGGTAGCGGTTAAGCTTAGATAACGCCCAGAGTCTCGGTCCGAGGAACATATACAGGCAGGCGAACCCTGCCACAGAGCCCCAGATGAAAAACACATATCCGGGACCGTGGAGATAGAGTACTCCTGGAAACCCGTAGAAGGTCCAGCTTGAACTGATGGCGAAGAGCACGAAAAAAAACATTACCACTACGCCGATGGTTCTTCCGGCCATCATATAATCTTCTGCGGTTTTCGCGGAGATCCGGTATCCGTAAGCAGCAAGCATGATAATTACTAGTCCAAACAACCCCAATGCAATATAATCAAACATGGGCAACTCCTTCTTTTACCGGTACGGCCAAAAATGGAAAAAGTAGATCAGATAGGCGACAAGCCACACGAGGATAAATCCTATCCCGAGAACCAGGGGCATCGTCATCCACCCGAACAGCAGTACATCTGTTTCCGTAATGCCCTGGGCGACCAGAACCGCCATCACCACCACAGAAAGCAAAAGAACAAGTAAAAAGATTCTCCCAGGCCAGTGGCCAGCAATTTCCCGCATAATGCTCCTCCGATTATTTCTGTATGATGACAAACAATAATCTATAACACTATATGGTGTCAATGTTAAAATAAACAAATATGAAAAAAGAGTTAATAATGACGTAATACAACTAATTGTAAATTATAGTTATTGAAAGGAAGAGGTGCAGTGGCAGTGGACAGAAGTAGTGTTTTTTTAGTGGTTTCTGCTCAATTATTGGCTTTTTTCACCTTTAAAATACTGTAGTTCCAGTTAAGAATTTCCGGTTCAAAATATTGGGCATAGGTGAGAAAAAGCAATTCATAGGATTTCTGGGCTTCACGATGAACCGATCTCGGCACAATAACATAGTCATAATCCATAATGGTGCCGTAAGGTTCTGTCTCCGGTGCCGGATCTCCCCGAAATTCATGTTTGGTGAGCACAAGAATTTTTTTTCCCTGATAGGTATGCAGAATTGCAGATTTTATCTTCCGTTCCTGGGATGATTCTATGTAGAGATTCCCTTTGTGAACCAAGGATGTTCCCTGAACAATAAAATCAATGTTCTGCTTCGGAAAAATGGAATCTGCATTTCCCAGAATTGTCTGGGTGGTGGGTTCAAGCTTTCCTCCTGCGGTAACAATAGATATTTTTCGATGATCAATATGCTGACTAAAAAGCATCGGCAGAATGCCTGCATTATGTGTATAAAGGGTGAACCTGCATGGTGACTGCCGGTGTTTTTCTAAAAAAATATTTGCAATATGATACGCCGTACTTCCTGCCCCAAGCAGCACAGATAATCTTTTGTCTGCTGTTTCGCTGACACTGTTAATTTTATCATACACTCCATTTGCGACTTTTATCTTTTGGGGCACATGGAGGTGCTGTTTCTGCACGAACTGTATCATATGCCTATGGAGCATGAGATCAAAGGAGTCGGCGCCGTCAGCCTTGGTCTTTTCGAAAAGCTTGGCTCCAATTTCATCTTCATAGCGTCTCAGCTGCGTGAACACCCATTGATTGCTTTTGTAATCGACTCCCAAGCTCTGTTTTAACTGTTTTCTGATATCTTTTGCAGGAATAGAAATATCCCATATAGTCTCTGCCTGACATGATTCAAATACTTCAGAGAAATGATACAGCACCCCCATGACCAGATCCTTCCTTTTTAGTCGCTGGGGAGAACTTGATGTTTCTTGTGCGCTATTTTTTTTGCCCATGTTAAATTTTATCATATTTTCGAGAATTTAATAATATATATCTAGCAAGCGAAATATGTCAATATAACTAAATACTAAAATTAAGCTAATTAGTAAAAACAAGCTATTAAGTGAGTCTAAAATTATTTTTGTGTACAGACAGAATCATGATACGATAATAAATCATATAAACTATCAGTCAGCGGCATGATTTAGAAATGAATAAAAAAGCACGGCAACGCGTCTTGGATTTCAGCTCAGGTGCAAATGGTGATAAGTCATGCATATGATTAGGATGTATAAAACTGTGAGCAGACAAAAAAGCTCACGGCTTTAAAAAAAACAAGGAGGGAAAAGAATGAAACGTTTTTTTACAGCAGCCGCGGTGCTGCTGGTAATTACTGCTGCACTGAGTGCAGCAGGTTCAAGGGAAGCCGATGTAACCACCCTGACCATAGCCGGCAGGGACGGGGCCTTTGGTGATGCCATGGAACGAGCTGTAGAAACATACATGCAGGAAAATCCGGATGTGAGATTTGAAATTCTCAAGCTTTCCGGACCTGAACTGATGGAGCAGACTGTGATTGAACTAAGAGGTGGGACCGGAGCATTCGATCTTATTTTAATTGATGATCCCTTTCTGCCGAGAGTACAGGAAGCAGGATGGTTAGTAAATCTCGATGATATGTTTGCACAGCGCGGATTAGAAATCGATCCTGATTTAGTTGAAAACATGGTAGATATCGGAAGATACCCGTATCCGGGGGGGGATTTGTATGCGCTGCCCCATGTAGGAAACGTAGCATTGTTCGCTTACCGGCAGGACATCCTTGAGAAGTATGGCTACGATACCCTTAAGCTCTGGGATGATGTGCTTGAAGTGGCTCAACTGGTAGATGAGCATGAATCTGATATGGTACCGGTGCTTTTCAGGGGAGTGCAGGGTAATCCTATTGTGACCGGATTTCTTCCAATTTTCTGGGCTTTTGGAGCCGACATATTAGTTGACGGAAAAGCTGCCTTTAATACGCCTGAAGCTCTGAACGCTGTGGAATTTTTTCTTGAACTGGCGGAATATGCACCCCAGGGGGTAACCGCATATCAGGCTACTCAAGTTCGGGATGCGTTGATGTCGGGGGCAGGAGCTATGGCAATTGAAGTGTGGCCCGGCTGGATTGGGGAACTTGAAAATCCTGAACTGTCGGAAGTGGTAGGAAAAGTAAATATCGCTGCTCATCCGGGACAGGTGAAGGATTCATCGTCAATGATCGGCGCCTGGATGGTAGGTATTCCTAAGGATTCCAGAAATATTGATCAAGCTTTTGATTTCATGCTTCACCTTACCAGTGCAGAAATTCAGGAACTGATGGCTGATGAGACAGGAAATCCCCCAACAAGACACAGTGTACACCAAATAGAACGGCTGGTGGAAAAATACCCCTGGTATCCGGCACAGCTGGATGGCCAAATTTCCGGTTCAGTACGGCCGAGAACCGACTACTGGGCGCAAATAGAAACTGTCTTTGGCGATTTTCTCCAAAGAGCTCTTGTGGGTGATATCTCAGCACAGGAGGCACTGAAACAGATCCAGATTCGCGTTGAGGATATGCTTAATTAGTGTTTTTAACCGGTCATGGGGTGCAGAGGCACCCCATGACGATATGTAAGGATATGACTGCATGAAAAATAAGGACAGAATTTCCTATAACTCATTTTTTTATATCATCTTTGCCCCGGCATTACTGCTTGTACTGTTTCTTACTGCCTATCCTTTAGGTACAGTGCTGCATGATTCTTTTTTTCGTTATGACTTTATCACCGGTGCAAAGGATTATATCGGCTTTCAGAACTATATTCGGATCGCCGGGGATGAACTGTTTCAGCGATCCTTCAGAAATACGTTAGTATTTACCTTTTTTGCAAGCGTACTTGAAGTATTTTTCGGAGTACTGCTTGCTTTTCTGCTGTACGGTTCATTCAAGGGGAAGAAGGCGGCATCTCTGATTATTATTTTTCCTATGATAATTTCCACTATGGTTATTTGTGCGGTCTGGCAAATTTTTTATCATTATGAAATTGGTTTGTTTAATTATGTATTGAGAAATATCGGCATGCAACCTGTAGGTTGGCTGACTGATCAGCGGATTGCCCTATACTCGATTATTCTCGTTGATATCTGGCAATGGACCCCTTTTACCTTTCTGATAATTCAAGCCGGAATGAGTTCGATCCCCTATGAACTTTTCGAAGCTGCACGGATTGACGGAGCCAAGAAGACTCAAATCGCTCGAACAATAACCCTTCCAATTCTTTCAACACAGATACTTCTGGTGCTCATGCTGAGAACATTGGATACTTTCAGACTATTCGATAAAGTGTACGCCCTCACAGGAGGAGGCCCGGCAAATTCTACCCAGACTTTATCGTTTTACATATATCGTGAAGGATTTTCTTTTTTTAATTTTGGGAGAGCAAGTGCCGCCTCAGTCATAACATTGTTTTTTGTAGCCTTTTTGGCAATGTTTTATCTCAGAAGATTACTCAAGGAGGATGACTAGATGCACCAGTTTCGCCTGATAATTAAACGCATGCTTTTTTGGATGATCCTTCTTTCATTTCTCGGACTAATCCTCATACCAATCTATTGGATGCTCAATACTTCCTTAAAAAATCCACGGGAAGTTATCAGTTCGGTTCCAACGTTTTTTCCACATGACCCTACTTTAGAAAATTACGGAAAGGTTTTTCAAGCAGGTATTTGGAGAAATTTCTTCAATACGGTAATGGTGTCTTTTTCAGCAACGTTGATTTCAATCCTACTCGCATTCCTGGCGTCATATGCCTTAGTCAGATACCGGTTTCCCTTCAGCATTAATAAACTGTTTCTAATATGGGTTCTGGCAGTACGCATCCTTCCTCCCATTGTTCTTGCTGTGCCTCTGTTCAATATTTTCAACGCTGTCGGATTGATAAACTCTCTCAGTGGGCTTGTTGTAGCATTTCAAATATATACACTGCCTTATTCAATATGGATCATTTACGGGTTTCTAAAAGCACTGCCCATTGAGTTTGAGGAAGCAGCTACCTTGGACGGAGCTTCACCTCTGCGCGTTTTAGTGTCAGTGGTTGCACCGCTTGTGCGTACCGGAGTAATTGCCACCTCAATATTTGCTTTGATTCTAGCTTGGAATGAATTTATGTTTGCGCTGCTTTTCGTAAGAACCCCCCGCCTGCTTACTCTTCCTGTGGTTATCTCACGATATATAGGTGAATATTCAACTCAATGGGGTGAACTCATGGCTATTGGTTTGCTGGCTTCGCTGCCGATCCTGCTGTTCTCAAATTTTGTGTATCGACAGCTTACTGAAGGTTTTTCAATGAGTCTGAAATAAATAAATGAGGTATGCTATGTCAAACAGGTTCAGACCATTAGTGACGGCTCATTCCGGCTGTGAAGAAAGCCTGGAAAATACTGTTGCTTCCGTGATTTCAGGCATGGAAGCAGGAGCCGATATGGTTGAAATAGATATCCGAACTTCCCTGGATGGAAAACCAGTGCTGACCCATGATCCCTGGGTGTATGACAATACAGGGAAACGCATCTTAATTTCAGAAACTCCCTATTCCGTTATTAAACAGGTTCTCGAATCACAGACTGGAAAATGTACTGCCCTTGAAGACATCCTTGAGGTGATTAAAGATCAAAACTGTATGCTGAATCTTGATCTGAAAGATATCGGCAGCATCGAAAATATTAACCGTATAATTACATCTCACAGACTGCTGGATTTTGTAGTATTTTCAGGATGCGGGACAGCTTGGTCATCGGTGATCAGGAAAACATACCCGAAAATGCAGGTGTTTCTGAATGTCCAGCGGGTTTCTGATTCCGGTTGCAATGAACCAAGTTATTTACACATACAAGATATATGCAGAAACGCAGTTGAACTGGGCTGCTGCGGCATCAATATTAACTATGCAGTTTGCAGCAGCACATTAGTGGAATATGCCAGAAAGCGGTTACTTCCTGTATCAGTCTGGACGGTAAATAACGAGGAAGAGATGAAGCAGATGCTTCATATGGGAGTCTTCAGTATAACTACCTATTTTCCGAAAAAACTCATTCAGTTGATCAATGCCGGGCCTCAAATCGGACACTGGTAATATTAATATAAAGTAGGGCAGGAGGAGTATACTGTGGAGTTAGCATATGACATGATTATGATTGGGCATGTGTCCCGCGATATTATTATGTACCAGGATGAGATTCAGCATATCCTGGGCGGGCCGGTTATTTATTCTTCGGCATCAGCCGTTCGTTCCGGTGCTTCGGTACTTGTCGTAACCAAGGCACATCAGGAAGATAAACTCAATGTCGAACAAATAATAAAAGAAAACAGCAGTGATCTGCATTTTATTCATTCATCCAGGACTACCTCAATCGAAAATATTTATCACAGTGAAGATCGGGAGAAGCGAACCGTGACGCTGCTTTCCCGGGGTGATGCATTCAATTTAGATGATATTCCGAGCGTCAGAACCAAGATAATCCATTTTGCCGGACTTTTTGCAGGTGAGATTCCCGACGCATGCATTATACCGCTCTCAGGAAAAGGCCGTATCGGGATTGATGCGCAAGGGTTCTTGCGAAGGGAGGAAAACAGAAGCCTGATATTCCGTGACTGGGAGCGAAAACGGGAGCTGCTGCCGTATGTTACCTATTTCAAGGCAGATGCGGCGGAGGGGGAAATTATCACCGGTACAGCTGACCGGTATGAAGCCGCTCTCAAACTGACAGAATGGGGGGCACAGGAAGTGATGATCAGCCACCACCATGAAGTGATTGTCGCTTCGCAAGGAAGGATTTTCAAATCACCGCTTAGTCCGGACAACTTGACAGGACGAACAGGTCGCGGAGACACGGTTTTTGCAGCATATCTAGCAAAACGGCTCCATACAGATATTCAATCCTCCTTGGATTTTGCTGCAGCCCTGGTGAGCATTAAATTAGAAAACCCCGGCCCATTCCGGGGCAGTACTGCTGATGTGCTTGAAAAAATGCGGAAAATCAAGGAATCTCAGCATTGCTGACCGCAGAATTACCGTGATCCGGCAAAAAAGGAGATGTCGCTCAAAAGCGCAAAGAGAAAGATGAACATGATGATCGAAAACCCGATCACCTGCAGCAGGTGGTACTTCCTCGGACTGATCATCTTTTTGCGCACCGCTTCATACAGTGACATGATGATCTGACCTCCGTCCAGCGCAGGAATAGGAAGCAGGTTTGCAAAGGAGAGGGCGATGCTGATGAAGCTGATCAACTGGAAGAAGGTAATGACTCCCTGGCTGAATCCCGCCTGAAATCCCTGGGTGGTGACGTCACCCATGAGGTAGGTGATCCGTACCGGTCCGGCTACCGCCTCGGAGGTGTCTACTCCGCGGAAGAGCACGCCGATGCTGCGGATGGTGAGTACAAAGGTCTCAACGGCCTCGGCGAATCCCGCCGGAAGCGCCTGGATGAGATTGCGGTCGGGAGTGGAGATCTCCTGCATGGCAAAGGAAAAGTTCAGCACCGGCTGTCCCTGTTCGTTGTACTGGGGCACATAGGTGAGATGCTCTTCAGCACCGCTGCGCTGGACGGTGAGCTCCAAACTTCCCGGTGTGCCGCGGAAAAACTGCTGGAGATCGATGGTATGGGAAATCTCCTGTCCGTTTACTTTAGTGATGACATCTCCCCGCTGCAGGCCCGCCTGCTGAGCGGAGCTGTCAGGCTGGATTTCGGCGACTTCGGGGATAATATAGGGAGAAACCCCGATGTAGCCGGCACCGCTTGAGCGGTCCAGTCCCGGAGTGATGAACGTCTCAACCCGCTCGCTGTTTCGCTGAATAACCAGCTGCATGCGCTGCTGAGGATTCACTGCGATGATCTGCTGCAGATCACTGAAGGTCTGCACCGATTTCCCGTTCAGTTCAATGATCTGATCCCCCGTCTGCAGTCCCGCCTCCTGGGCCGGAGAAGGCTCCTCTGCCGAGGCGAACATTTCGGGATAATCACTGGTAAGGATCACGGTATTGCTGAAGGTGGTGTAGGTGTATCCGATCCAGACCACCATGGACAGAAGAATTGCCGCCAGGAGAAAATTTGCCGCAGGCCCTGCCGCATACGTGGCAAGCCGTTTCAGGGGAGACACGGAAAACAGCGAGCCCGGGGAGGGGTGAAAGGTGTCCCGCTTCTCCGCAAGGGCCTTACGGAATTCCTCCTCTCCCTTCATTTTGCAGTATCCGCCCATAGGAAAGATGTTGATCCGATATTCCGTCTCACCCCTTCTGAAGGAGAAGAGTTTACGCCCCCATCCGAGGGCGAAGGCCTCAACGGTGATGCCGAAGGACTTGGCCGTAAGGAAATGGCCGAGCTCATGGATAAAAATAATAATACCGAGGCTGATCAGCCCGACAATGATGGTGATAATCATAGGGACCTCTGCAGGGTCTCTGCAATGCTTCGAGCACGCCGGTCGGTCTCATAGACGGCATCAAAGCTGTCTATCTTCTGGTCCCATTCA
The DNA here is from genome assembly GCA_003559765.1 of Spirochaetaceae bacterium. GTDB lineage: Bacteria > Spirochaetota > Spirochaetia > PWKH01 > PWKH01 > PWKH01. The sequence continues at coordinate 21,814 of PWKH01000104.1, read as the reverse complement.
CGGGAGAGCACTTCATGGACTACATGAGAAATTTCGGTAAAATGAATTGTCCCGTTCAGAAAACCCTCAACCGCAACTTCGTTGGCGGCGTTATAGACAATCGGTGAGGCGGGTCCGCAGCGCAGCGCATCAAAGGCGTATGAAAGCATGGGAAACCGCTGGTAGTCCGGCTGCTCGAAGGTCAGTGTCTTCCCCACGAGGGTGAAGGGCTCACAGGTATACTTGATGATTTCCGGGTAGCTTAAGGCATTGAGAATCGGCAGCTTCATACTCGTCTGGCTCATCTGACCGTAGAGGGAACCTTCCCGGGTTTCAATGAGGGAGTGGACCAGGCTCTGGGGATGGATCATCACCGATATCGCATCAGGGGGAAAACCGAAGAAGTGACTGGTTTCGATCACCTCAAGCCCTTTGTTCGCCAGGGTGGAGGAGTCTATGGTGATCTTCGGCCCCATATCCCAGGTCGGATGTCTGAGCGCCTGCTCAAGGGTGATGGATGTGAACTGCTCTGTCGGCAGGGTGCGGAACGGTCCGCCCGAGGCGGTCAGTACCACCCGCTCAACTGTCTCGATCGGACGATGGCGAAGCAGCTGAAGAATAGCTGAATGCTCCGAATCAACTGGAACAATGCTGCAACCGCGCTCCCCGGCGAGATCGAAAAGCAGCTTTCCCGCCAGGACTGCCGATTCCTTGTTGGCAAGCGCAAGGTCTTTTCCCGATCGAAGTGCTTCAATGGAATATGCCAGGCCGGACGCCCCTGAAATTCCGTTGAGCACCATATCGGCGTCCACTTCCCGGATCATCCGGCATAATCCCTGAACTCCGGTATAGCGGATACATTCATGGGGAGCAGATACGTTGTCGGTTAAGGCGGTATGGGTAATGGAGAACTCCCGGGCAAGCCTCAGCAGGATTTCCTCGTTCTTATGCGCAGATATTCCCGATATTTCAAAATGCTGAGGAAGCTCCCGAACAATTTCTACCGCGGTTGTGCCGATGGATCCGGTACATCCGAGGATGATAATACGTTTTTTCATATACTACACCGTTATGTACACCAGATACATAAGATAATAAAATACCGGGGCGCTGAATACAATCGAGTCAATCGTATCTAGAATCCCTCCCCGTCCGGGCATTAATGAACCGGAGTCCTTCACATGGACCGAACGTTTCACCACTGATTCGAAAAGGTCCCCCAGGTTCGAGACAATCGACATCACTCCACCCAGGACTGCCGCATGGTACCAGGCAGCCGGGGGAAGACTGGAGGAGAACAGGGCAAAATACCCCAGGGAAATTCCGACAGTCGCTGCAGTCCCGCCGAGGAACCCGGCAATGCTCTTATTCGGGCTTGCCTTCACCACCCCTCTGGTTGATGTGCCGAAGATCATGCCGAAGACATAGGCAAACACGTCATTTCCGAAGACCAGCAGAAAGAAGAGCATGAACAGATAGGATGTATGCTCGAAAGTTACCAGGTAAATCACAAAGGGAGTGAGCAGATTCGGATAGAACAGCATGAAGAGGGTCATAATTGAGCGTGTCAGTGAGCCGGAAAAATCATCCTGCGCCCCCCGGAAAATCTCCCGGGAAAACACCGCAAGCGTAAAGAGAATGAACACCGTCCAGATGGCCGAAAACGAAGGATTGAAAAACAGGGAAATGTATGCGGTCGTCGGGAACACCAGCCCCCAGTAGGGGGAGAGGGGGATCGGCACCTGGTACTTCTGCTCAAGCAGTCCCTTGATTTCAATGGATCCTGAGGCGCTGAAGAACAGCACTACCAGAAAGAAAAGTGCGTGATTATAGTGGGGAAAAAAGAATATTGCCGAGAGGACCAGGGGTATCCCGATTACGGTGACCGCAATCCGCTGCACCAGTTTTTTCTTATTCATCTGTAAGTCCGCCGAATTTCCGTTTCCTCCGCTGGTATTCCCGCAGGCAGCGGGAAACGGTCTCCTCATTCCAGTCCGGCCAGCAGGTTTCAACAAAACAGTATTCTGCATAGGCCCCCTGCCATAACAGGAAGTTGCTCAGCCGCTGTTCCCCGGCTGACCGAAGTATCAGTTCAGGGTCGGGCATGCCGCTGGTGTCCAGGTATGATTCCAGGTCTGCGGCAGTGCACGGCTGCACCCCCCGATGTTCGGTAAGCCGATTGAATGCCCGTATCAGCTCATCACGCCCTCCGTAGTTTATTGCCAGGTTCACCTGCAGTCCGTTGTGATGCCGGGTCATCTGTGCTGCTTCATTCAGCGGATTCAGTACAGAATCAGGCAGCTGGCTGTCGTCTCCGATGCGGGAAACCCGGATGTTATGTTCCCGGTAGAAGGGCATTTCCTTGAGCAGATGCTTTGCTATAAGTCCCATGAGATATGCTACTTCCTGCCGAGGCCGGCTCCAGTTTTCCGTAGAGAAGGTGTACAGCGTCACGTACTCAATCGGCAGCTTCGCAAGATAACCGACCACGCGTTTTGCCGCTTTCAGCCCTTCAAGATGGCCTTTTGTCCTCGGCAGGCCCTGTCGCTGGGCCCAGCGGCCGTTGCCGTCCATGATAATACCGATATGGCGGGGCAGATGGTCCGTGTCCACGGGAGGAATTCCTGATTCCAAAGCCTAGTCTTCCAGAATTTCAGTTTCTTTCAGGCTCAGCATTTCTTCGATCTGCTTTGCATAGCTGTCGGTAAGATCCTGGATCTTCGATGTTGCCTGCTTCAGATCATCCTCACTGATTTCCTTGGCTTTTTCAAGCTTTTTAAGCTCCTCATTGGCATCCCGGCGGACATTTCTCAGGGCAACCTTGTTCTGTTCAGCATGCTGCTTGGCCAGCTTCACCAGCTCCTTCCTCCGATCTTCAGTCAGGGGGGGGATATTGATGCGGATCAGCCGCCCGTCGTTGCTCGGATTCAAAGACAGCTCTGACTTCTGGATTGCCCGTTCAATTTCATTGACCAGTCCCTTGTCCCACGGCTGGATAACGATCAGCCGTGCTTCAGGCACTGAGATGCTGGCGACCTGGGATAGGGGAGTTTCCTGTCCGTAGTAGCTCACTTTGATTTTATCAAGCAGGCCTGCAGATGCTCTGCCGGTCCGCAATGTCTGGAAATCATGCTCCAGCGCCTGAAGGGTTTTCTTCATTTTCTCTTCAGTCCGTTTCAGCACTTCATTCATGGCTTGTCTCCTTGCTGTCTGGCAAAAAACAGGGTGCAGCCGAAAAGGCTGCAGCCCTGCTGTCATGGATTTTCTACGCTTCTTCTTCGCCGACGCGGCATACCTTGCAGTCGACCAAAGAGATTGTTCCACCCTTGCTCTTTCCGAGGTCGCTGAGCACCTGCTCGACGCTTCGCTTGTCGTCCTTTACAAAGGGCTGTTTGAGAAAGCAGATCTCTGAATAGTGCTTCTGCATTTTCCCTTTGACGATGTTCTCCACAACGTTGGCAGGCTTGCCGAGGGCTTCAACCTGTTTCGTAAAGAGTTCCTGCTGGTCGGTGATGTACTGATCATCGACGTCGGCGGGATCCAGGTACTGGGGATTATGGAAAGCCGCATGGAGGGCCATGTCGAAGGTGGTTTCCTTCACTTCATCATCTGCAAAGACCTCAGGCTTGTCTGACTTGAATTTCACCAGCACGCCGAGGGAGCCGCCGCCATGGATGTAGGAAGTTGCATATTCATCATCGGCAATATCCATGGTGAGAAACCGCTTGATGCCCATGTTCTCCTTGATCCGGCTGATCAGCACGTTCATCTGATCAGTCAGACGAGGGTCAGCTGTATCGGTGATGCCTTCATTGATGACATCCTGCAGCATTTTTCCGCCGAGTTCCGCGAAATCCTCATTTCGGGCGACAAAATCGGTCTCACAAAACAGCTCAAGCATGCCGGCCTTCGTGTCGGTAATCAGGGTAGTGATCATGCCGTTCTTGGTGGCCTTATGGCTCCGCTTTGCCGCCGCGGCTAGTCCGAGCTCCTGCAGTTTCTTTTCCGCCTTGGAAAAATCACCGCCTACTTCCGTTAAAGCCTTCTTGCAGTCCAGCATGCCGGCTCCGGTCTTATCCCGGAGTTTTTTTACTTCACTCGCTTTTATTTCCACGTTCTGCTCCTTACCTGTGCACAGTGCATTTATTCTTCGTAGAGGGTGTCCTCGTCAACCAGATTGGTCGGTTCTACCAGTTCCTTTTCCCGCTCAGTTTCAGGATCTGCTGCGCTTTCGCTTTCCTCGAAGTCTTCCTCAACTTCATCGGTTTTCTTCTCAGCAGTGGAGCTGCCGATATATTCTGATGATTCGGAATCATCATCAAGGGTTTCGATGAACTGAATTCCCACTTCGTTATCGGCTTCGACTACTGCATTTGCAATAATTTCAGCAAACAGCGAGATGGCTCTGATGGCGTCATCGTTGCCGGGGATGGGATAATCGATGTGGGTAGGATCGCAGTTGGTGTCAACCACCGCAATTACCGGGATGCCGAGGCGGTTCGCCTCTGCTACTGCGATCGCTTCCTTCCGGGTGTCGATAATAAAGATGATCCCGGGAAGGTCCTTCATATCCTTAATACCGCCGAGGTTCTTCTCGAGTCTTGAACGCTCACGGTTCAGTTTTGCAATTTCTTTTTTCGTGAGACTTTCAAAAGTTCCGTCAATTTCCATCTTTTCGATTTTCTTCAGACGATAAATTGACTTCTTGATCGTGGTGAAATTGGTGAGCATGCCTCCCAGCCATCGGTAATTGATGTAGGGCATGCCGCAGCGCTGAGCTTCCCGTTCGATGGCCTGCTGGGCCTGTTTCTTGGTTCCGACGAACAGTACCGGTTTTCCCGCTTTTATCTGTTCCCGGACAGCATCAAAGGCTTCTTTGATTGAGACAATGGTTTTCTGCAGATCGATGATATGAATTCCATTGCGTTCAGAAAAGATGAACCGCTTCATTTTGGGATTCCACCGTTTTGTCTGGTGCCCAAAATGCACGCCTGACTCAAGCAGGCTCTTCATTGTTACTACCGCCAAGGTAATCCTCCTGATGCACGTCAGATCGAATGAGTCTGAGTGCTTCCTTCTCTCTGTCTCGTTTACTCAGGTAAACGGAAATTCAGGGGCCGTACACAACGTGCAGGCAGTCCTGTTCCCTTACTATGCCAAAAATTTCCTCCAATGGCAACCCTGCAACATTCCAGAAAGAGCCGCTGATCTCCTGAATGAAGGAAGCCCCGGTTCCCTGAATGCGGTAGGCCCCCGCGGCATGCTCCCATTCTCCACGGTCGAGGTACCGGGAAAGCTCCGAGGAACTGAGAGGATGGAACCTGATGAGCGTGGACACCGTTCCGCTGAACACCCGGGAGATACCGGGAAGCTTGAGACAGTAACTGGTCACCACCTCATGGGTGTTTCCCGACAGCATCCGCAGATACGCCTCCGCCTCGCCGCGGGACTGAGGCTTTCCCAGAATGTCCGAGCCGAAGGCTGCCACCGTATCGGCGGAGAGCACCGGATGCCTGCTGAGATCAAGCCCGCCGCAGCAGGCTGATTCCAGTTTCCGCTCGGCCAGCTGGGAGGTCAGATCACGGGGACAGCCGGTTTCGGCTGTTTCGTCAGCATGGGTGGGAATCTGAATGCAGGGAATGCCTGCCTGATGCAGCAGGGCATATCGTGCTGGTGAGGCAGAGGCAAGGATCAGGGGATAATGAAGGTTCATGCCAGTTCCTTTCTGCATGCTGAAATCTCCTGGGTGACTTCATTCCACCGCTCAAGCAGGTCATGGTGACGGGCTTCAGTATCCTTTACGGCATCCTGAAGCTGCTTCAGCTGTGTTCCGTCCTGATAGTATTCAGGAAGGGAAAAGCACTGCTGCAGCTCCTGCAGCCGCTCCTCCAGGGTCTCCACCGCCTCAATGATCTCATGCTCCTGGTGCTCCAGGCTCCTGAGCCGGTTGCGCAGCCGCTTATGCTCCTGATGCCGGATTTTCGCATCCCCCGGAGGATCCTGAAGGGCAGGTGCAGCCTTCATGGGCTCCTGAGGGGTCTCACGGGACTGTCTCCACCGCATGTATTCATAGTCTCCCTCATATATGCGGGGTTTCTCCTGGGAAAAATAGACAATTTTTCCGGCCAGTCTGCGGATGAAGGACTGCTCATGGGAGACGAACAGCAGGGTGCCGGTAAACTGATCAAGGGCATCCATCAGGATCTCCTGGGAGGTGATGTCCAGATGGTTGGTGGGCTCATCCAGCACCAGCACGTTGCAGCTCTGAAGAAGCAGCTTCACCAGCTGGAGCCGGCTTTTTTCTCCGCCGCTGAGCACGTTCAGCTCCTTGAACACGTCATCTCCGTGGAACAGAAAGGCTCCAAGAAAATTCCGGACCGACGGCCGGATGTGCTCCGGTACGGAAGATTCAGCTTCTTCAAGAACGGTTCTGGTGCCGGTGATCACCTCGTCGATATTCTGCTGGAAGTATCCGATGCGCACATCCTTGCCGATCACCCGGGGACCGGAGAACTCCCGGTCTTCGCCTGCGATAATGCGCATCAGGGTGGATTTTCCCGCCCCGTTTCTTCCTGTGACGGCGATGCGCTCCCCCCGGGTGACGGTCAGATCAAAGGAGTCCAGCACCTGCAGGCTGCCGTAGCTTTTCGAGACATCCTTCAGCTGGAGCACCTCTCTGCCGCAGCGGGGAGCCTCCGGAAAGGAGAAGCCGATGCGCTTCATATGCGGCGGGATTTCGATGCGCTCCATTTTCTCAAGCTGGGTAACTCTGCTTTGGACCTGGGCTGCCTTGGTGGCCTTGTAGCGGAAGCGCTGGATGAACTGCTCGATCCGCGCTATTTCCTTCTGCTGCTGCTCATATGCCTCCAGAAGCTGCTGCATGTCAGCCTGCTGACGGCGTTCAAAATCACTGTAGTTGCCGGTATATCGTTTAATGCTTCCATGGAAGAGCGAAAAAATCTCTGTCACCGTATCATCGAGAAACTGCCGGTCATGGGATACCAGCATGACCCCTCCGTGATAGCTGCGCAGAAATTCCGTCAGCCATATTCTCGCATCGATATCGAGGTAGTTCGTCGGTTCGTCCAGCAGCAGGATATCGGGTGAAGACAGCAGAATCCGGGCCAGGGCAATGCGCATCCTCCATCCGCCGGAGAACTCCCGGCAGCTTCGTTGGAGGTCCTGGGTGCTGAATCCGAGACCGAAGAGCACCCGGTAGATGATCCGCTCCCGGTCGTAATAGGAGCTGCCGACGAGCTCCTGGTGAAGCCGGTCGTGCTCCTCCAGCAGACCGGCTGTGGGCGGGGTGCCGGGATCACAGCCGGTCAGCTGATCTTCCACTTCCCGGATTCTGCGCTTCAGCGGCTCGAAGCGCTCAAAAGCTCCTTCGGCTTCCCGGTAGAGGGTATGGTCTGCAAAAAAATCAGCATGCTGGGGCAGGTAGGCGACGGTTGTTCCCCGGGAAATCTCTACGGTCCCCGAATCAGGTTCATGGAGACTCGCGAGGATCTTCATCAGGGTGGTCTTCCCTGAACCGTTGGCTCCCGCCAGGGCAATTCTGCTGTTCTGATGAACGCTGAAACTGATATTGAGCAGTATGTCTCTGTCGCCGAAGGCTGCGTTGAGCTTCTGAACGGAAATGGTATGCATATGAACTATCCTGACTGAGTCAAATAAGGTGTATTAAATTTTCATATGATTATATCATAACCGTAGTTGAAACATCAAGGAGCCGATACCTATGCTGTGTCTGACATTGACCGGAGAAACCCTGGAAGAGAACGCCTTGATCGCGGCAGCCTGTCCTGCTGAAATCTATGAACTGCGCACCGACCTGCTGAAAAAGCCCGATGCCGATCAGATCATTCAGTTCAGCCGTCAGATGAACCGTCCCATGATCCTCACCTGCCGAAGGGAACGCGACGGCGGCGCCTACCGGAGGACTGACCGGACCAGGGCTTCCTTTCTGAAAAAACTGCTGCAGGAAGGAGCCTTCAGCTATGCTGATCTTGAGGAGGATTTCAAGCGGAGCGAACTTGAGCAGATCGCCGCAGAGCGCGGGATTGAAATCATCCGCTCCTTCCATGATTTGGAGAAGGTTCCTGTTGATCTGTTTGCGAGAATCGAGCGGATTTCCCAGCGCGGGGAAATCCCCAAGGCGGCGGTTACCGCCTGCGGCATCCGGGACGTGGTGACCCTCTTCAACGCAGAAGCGCAGCTTCGCCATATCCCGAAAAAGATTGTCCTGGCCATGGGGCCGTGGGGGGTGCCCACGCGGATTCTCTACCGCAGGACCGGTTCGTTTCTCACGTTCGCCTCTGCACCGAATGCCGCCTCAGCGGCTCCGGGGCATCTGGATTATTCGGTGATGAAGGATCTGTACCGCTGCGAGTCGGTGAATTCCGATACCAAAATCTACGGGATCATCGGAAACCCCGTGCTCCATTCCGCCTCTCCAAGGATCCACAACCCCGCTTACCGCACCCTCGGACTGAACGCCGTCTATGTCCCCTTCCAGGTTGATGATGTGCGCACCTTCTTTATGCTCGCTGATTCGCTGGGAATCCAGGGGTTTTCCGTCACCATTCCCCACAAGCAGGAAGTGCTCCCGTATCTCGGCAGAATCACCCGGGAGGTGAAGCAGATCGGAAGCTGCAATACCGTGGTATGGGAACGTGATACCTGGAAGGGCATCAATACGGACTATTACGGGTTTCTCAGGCCGATCTTTGATGATCTGGAACAGGACCGGATTAAGCATGCCCTGGTCATCGGTGCCGGCGGAGCCGCCAGATCGGCGGTATGGGCCCTGCGGAATCATCAGTGCTCGGTGACGGTGCTCAACCGGACCGTGGAGAAGGCTCAGCAGCTGGCGCTTCAGACCGGTTCTACCTGGGGATCCCTGGACGAAGCAGACCGGACTGCAGCCCCTGATCTCATTGTCCAGACCACCAATGTGGGTATGGAGCCCGATACGGATGCCGATCCGCTTCCGGCATATCAGTTTCGGGGACAGGAGATCCTCTATGAGCTGATCTATGCTCCTGAAACCACCCCGATTATAGAGCGTGCCCGCAGGGCCGGATGCAGGATTGTAACAGGGAAGCAGATGCTGTTCAGTCAGGGCATCCTGCAGTTTGAAACCTTCACCGGATTGAGCTATCCCTTTTCGGAAGCAGCAGCGGTTTTCTGATTTTTCTGACAAGGAACAGCTTCCCCGCGGAAATACGGTACTCCTCATTCTCGGGGATGGTGCGTCCCTGGAGTATGTCTGCGTTTCCCTGCCGGATCAGCAGTTCAGGAAACAGCAGCATCGACTGACCGTCCTGATGCAGCTGAATCTCAAGGATGTCCGCTTTAGACTTCAGAGCCTGCCTGATGAGCTGAACCTTTCCCTGATAATCGAATCCCTTTGCTTCAAATATATGGCGCTTTTTCGAGCACCGGATCAGCTGCTGCTCGGTAAGAATCAGTTTCTGATCAATCCGGTAGCGCAGTTCGGAAATCATCTCACTGCTTCCGCTGAAGCGCTCAAGACTTTGATGCAGCCCTTTGATGATTTCATCGTCGTACCGGGGAATAGGCGTCGGGGAATCAACCTCCTTCGGCAGCAGAATCGGTTCAGGGGGCATCGGTACTGTTCCGCGGGCTGTTCCGCCGGGGTGCTTCATGGATTCAGCTGTCCGGACTGCCGGTACAAAGGGAAGACCGGCCTCGATCATCTGGATGCGCAGCTGCTCTGATTCCTTCTCGGAAAATAGAAACACCCCCGGTGCGATGGTGCGGACGATCATGGAACTGATGGTGGGGTGACGGGTGATGATCCGCTCAGTGCGCTCATTGCACTGAAGCACGATTCCGCTGAACAGGGAGATCGTTTCATAGGACTGCGCCCATTCCTGAATGAACTGGAGAAGCAGTGCAGGGGGATCAGTGCTGATGAGCCTGAGGGCATCGGTGATCTCATCTGTGCTCATTCCGCTGTCCAGAGCCTCCAGCATGCTCCGCTGGTTTACCTGAAGGATGGTCATCCGATCATGCAGCTTGAGAGCGGAAAAACGGTAGGCATGAGCCCAGCGATGCAGGGGCAGGTTCCGGTCTATATGGATCCCGAAGTCCTTGGAAAGATGACCTTCCTCCGAAGAAGGATATGCTTTTTTTGACTGAAGACTGCGGTGCAGGGGAACAAGGCTGACCGTTCCCTCGATTTCGGCTGCAAACCCGAAAGACTTCAGGCAATCCAGGAGCGCATCGCATTGCTGACGGGAAAGCCCGCTAAGCGTCATGATGATGCCCGTGAGATGCATGGAAGCATACCAGCGATGGCGGCACACAGATAACAGGCGGGCAAACTGCCCTCGGGTAATTCCGTACTCCCTGACAAGACGGTAGGCGAAGTGCAGGGTGAGTGAATGCGAATCAAGTGTGAAGAGCATCCTGGCTGCTTCGTGATCAAGATGGAAGCTCCCTTTGAGTATACCGGCTTTTCTTGCGGTCTGGGAAAGCTGGCTGAACCGCCGGGGATCGCTGATGCCAGGATACAGCCTCCGCAGTTCTCCTTCCCGCTGCCTTTTCGGCATACCCTTCCGGTCGAAGAGTTCACTGCGGTGCTGCAGCAGTGAAAGCCAACCGGGAAGCATGGACGGGGTAAACCATAATTCCTTGACAGGACCGTCAGGAGTCTCCCCTGGAGCAAAGAGCGCATCAATGTGCAGACTTCCGCCGATATATTCCTGAAGCAGGGGATTTACCTGCCATACAGTTCCGTCCGATTCCTGAAGCGGAAGCAGGACCAGCCGCTCCTCCAGATGCAGCAGCATGCGCTCTGCAGCTGCTGCATGCAGGCCCCGGCAGATGAGGATCTGATTCAGCTGAGCAGAAGAGGGCAATGGGGTCAGGGCCGCCGCTGTTACGGCTGCTAATTCATCGGCTTCCAGCAGCCCAGCCGTAGCCGACAGGGTTTCCTGCTGTCTCAGATAGCTGATCAGCTCCTCAATCAGCTTCGGTTTGTGGAACGGGGTAGGGACATCGCCGATATGGATGTGGTAGAGGTACAGCAGCTGGGGGTCGGTGAGGCGGTACAGATAGGTCTGCAGCAGATTCGGCTGATCAATCATCCCAGATCTCCAGCTGATAGGTGTAGCCCTGTTCGGTCAGGAAGTGCTGCCGGTTGGAGGCAAACTGCTCTTCAGAGGTGTAGCGGGTGACCAGGTTGTAGAATTTTGCATTCCGTTTTTTCGGGCGGAGGATCCGTCCCAGGCGCTGCGCCTCCTCCTGGCGCGATCCGAAGGTGCCGGAAACCTGGACGGCCATGGATGCGTCGGGCAGATCAATGGCAAAGTTGGCCACCTTTGAAACCACCAGGATCTGAATCGTTCCCTCCCGGAACTGCCGGTAGAGCTCCTCCCGTTTCGCATTCTGAAGACTCCCGGTGATGATCGGCGCATTCAGCTCCCGGGCAATCTGCTGAAGCTGTCTGACATACTGGCCGATAATCAGGATCAGGTCCTCGGGATTATTTGCTATCAGTTCCTTGAGAATGGGAATTTTTCTCGGATTCTCGCTGGCGATTCGAAACTTTTCCCCCCGGGGTGCTACCGCATAGGGAATTTCCAGCTCCTCCGGGAGGGGCGTGCGGATCTCCGTGCATACAGCTGAGGCAATCCAGCCTTTCTGCTCAAGGTCCTTCCAGGGGATGTCATATCGTTTCGGGCCGATCAGGCTGAAGACTTCATCCTCCCGGTTGTCCTCCCGCACCAGGGTGGCGGTCATGCCGATGCGCATGGTGGACTGAATCTCAGCGGTAATCTTGAACACGGGGGCCGGCAGCAGATGGACTTCGTCATAGATAATCAGTCCCCAGTCGCTGCGCTGAAACAGGGAGAAATGGGGAAAGTCGCTCTCCTTGTCGGGTCTCCAGGTGAGCACCTGATAGGTGCATACGGTAACCGGTCTGATTTCCTTTTTTCCTCCGGTATATTCACCGATATCGTCTGCGGTGAGGGAGGTTTTGTCCAGCAGTTCGTCTATCCATTGATGCACCGCGGCGGTATTGGTAGTGATGATCAGCGTCTGCTGCTGCAGCCGGTGCATGGCGGCAATGCCGATGACGGTCTTCCCAGAACCGCAGGGCATGACCACCGTACCGTAGCCGAGCCCCGGGGAGGGGCTGCCCGATCCCAGAAAGGCGCTGACCGCCTCCTCTTGGTAATCCCGGAGATCGAAGGGTTTCCCGGAAAGGGCGGTTTCCCGCAGCGACAGGGCAAGCGTCTTACCCTGTCTCAAGGGAATTATATCCTCAACAGGATGACCGAGTTTGATCAGAGTCACCTTCACCGTTCCCCGGTTGTACAGCGAGAGCAGAAAGCTGCAGTCCCCCGCCGGAGTCAGCATGTTCTGCAGTCCCCGGTGATGTTTGAGCTCCTGGTAGAGCTTCTCCTGGCTGCAGGACAGCACCAGGGTCTGCTCATCCGGTCCCGGCAGCAGCTTCAGCCGGCCGAACCGGGAGGCGAATTCATGAATGAACTGTTCCACTGCATCAGGGAGGGGATATTTCGACCATCGATTGAGCCGTGTGATGATCATCTCAGAACTGAACCCCACTGCTACGGCATTCCACAGAGACAGCGGTGAGATGCGGTAGGTATGGAAATGTTCGGGGGATTTCATCAGTTCACTGAACGGGGCAATATCGTCCCGGGCATCGGAGAAAGAGGGAGAATGCACCTCCAGAAGCATGGTTTTATCACTTTGTATGATCAGGGGTAGATTTTGCATAGTAGTACAGGATACTTGGTATTGAAAAGATATGCAACATGGGGAACTTCTGCTATGAAAGGCCTGCAAGGTAGGGTAAAATAGGATCAATGCTCAATGAACCGAAAAAGGGGGCTGCATGACGGAACGATACAGCTGGGGAATCATGGGTGCAGGGATTATTGCCGCAAAAATGGCTGACGCCCTGCATACCAATGAACAGTGCGACCTTGCCTGGGTGAGTTCGAAAAGCCCGGAGCGGGCCCGGAGCTTTGCCCTGACGCATCAGGTGCCCGGCTTCGGAACCTATGAACAGATGCTCAGCGACGAATCCCTGGATGTGGTATATGTAGCGACCACCAATAACTTCCACTATGACTGCGCCATGGCGGCGCTTGAGGCGGGCAAGCATGTGGTGATGGAGAAGCCCTTCACGGTGAATGCGAAGCAGGCCGACACCCTCATCGAGGAAGCTCGAATCCGGGGAGTCTTCATGATGGAGGCCATGTGGACCCGGTTTCTCCCTCTGATGCGGCGCATGCGGGAGGCAGTTCAGCAGGGCGGCATCGGCACGGTGCAGCTGATCGATATCTGCTTCGGGAAACGGATTCAGCCGGAGTATGCCCGGAGACTGGCTGACCCGGAGCTCGGCGGCGGGGTAACCCTGGATATGGGGATCTATCCGTTATCATTCTGCAGCTATCTGCTCGGGGAAATACCGGAAATTCAGTACGCCTCCTGCCGGAAGAACGACCTCGGGGTGGATCGGCTGGCTGTCTATCAGCTGGAGTATCCCGGCGGCGCTTTTGCCCACATCAGCTGCGGGTATGAGCTGCCCATGGAGAACCGGGGAGTGATCTACGGCACGGAAGGGTATATCACCTTCGACAGGTTTCCCTCCGGGGACAGGTTCTGCCTCTATCACCACCAGGGAGCCAATGAGATTTCCAGTGAAGAGATAGTGCGGGCAGATCATGGAGCCAACGGGTTCATCTATCAGGTGGATGAGGTGGTCTCATGTCTGCAGTCCGGAAAACTTGAATCTGATCTTATGCCCCTGCAGGAGAGCCGGGACCTCATTGAGCAGATTGATCTGATGCGGGAGTACTGGAAACTGGTCTATCCTTTCGAGGGCTGACGGCAGTCCCGTCCGAACTGCTGATACCACCGGTCGATCAGCACCAGGACGGCCATGCTTTCGACCACCGGTATGATCCTGGGGATGATGCAGGGATCATGACGTCCTTCTATGGATATCTCAGCAGCCCCGCCGCGGATGTCGACGGTCTGCTGGGTTCTGCTGATTGACGGAGTAGGTCTCACCGGAAGCCGGAACTGAATATCCTGTCCTGTTGATATACCCGAGAGGGTGCCCCCTGCATGGTTTGAAGCAAAAGCTCCCGGCCCGGTCATCGCATCATTGAACTGGGAGCCCTTGAGGGAAGCACTGCCGAATCCTGCTCCGAATTCAATTCCCTTTACCGCACCGATGGAAAGCATTCCATGAGCAAGCAGTCCGTCGAGTTTATCGAATACCGGATCGCCCAGTCCGGAGGGCACACCTCGGCAGATGCATTCGACGATCCCGCCCACACTGTCTCCGGAGGCGCCTGCGTCTAAAATGATCTGTTCCATTTCAGGGGCCTTCTCACGGTCGGGGCAGCGCACCGGATTCGTCTCAATTACTGAGAGATCGACGGTGCTGCACCACAGGCCGCCGATCATCAGGGAGTAGGCGGTAACGGTGATTCCGCGGTTCTGGAGCAGCTGCTTTGCAACAGCTCCGGCGGCAACCCTGGCTGAAGTCTCTCTTCCGGAAGCCCTTCCGCCGCCCCGGTAGTCCCGGTGGCCGTACTTTGCCGCATAGGGATAGTCGCCGTGGCCCGGCCGATACACATCCCGGAGGGAGTCATAGTCCCTGCTCTGCTGGTTCTCGTTGAAGAGCATCAGCGTCAGCGGAGCTCCGGTGGTCCTCCCTTCGAAGAATCCCGAAAGAATCCGGATACGGTCGCGCTCCTTTCTTGGGGTGGTCACCGCACTCTGTCCGGGTTTTCTGCGGTCCATTTCCCGCTGAAGTGCATCAAGATCAAGAGGGAAGCCGGGTTCTATTCCGTCGATAATCACACCGTTGGCCTCGCCGTGGGATTCTCCGAAGGTGGTGATGCGAAACAGTTCACCGAAACTATTGCCTGCCATAATACCTCGCTATGATCTCATCAAGCGCATCCAGCAGCATCGCCGCTGCATCATCCAGGGACAGCCCTCCGGTGGAGAGCCGGACGTCGGCATGCTGCAGATATACCTTTCTGCGCCGTTCATAGAGGTTCCGGAAGCTTTCCTTCGGGTTATCAGCCGAGAGAAAGGGGGGAATCCCTCCTGATACAATGCGCTCATACAAAAGCTGCTCAGGGGCATCCAGGAATATCAGCACTCCGTATTTCCTGCAGCATTCCAGCAGCTGCGGATTATCAGCAGCGCCTCCGCCGAGGGCCAGACAGACCGATCCGGCTGACTGGAGGTGCAGCAGGGTATGATCATACTCAGCCTCCATGAACGCCGCTTTCCCGACGCTTTGGTAGAAACTGCGGACAGAATCAGAGGAAGGCCTCGACTGCATGATCAGTTCATCGCTGTCTGCATAATCCCACCGCAGATGCGCAGCTGCCCTGCGGGCAAGGGAACTCTTTCCGGAATGCTTGATGCCGCAGTACAGCAGCCGGCAACCCTGCCGCCGGTCAAGGAATCGTCGGCTCTTACAGATAATTTCAGGTTTCATCCGGTTTTCCGCTTCCGTTTTTTCGGAACCTTTTTCTTTTTCCTCGGTTTCTTCAAAGTTCCGTTAAACTGAGCAATTTCCAATGCCTGAGCCAGGGAAGCGCGGACTTCCTTCAGTTCCCTGGCCATTTCTTCAGCAAGGACGGGGTCCTCCGGAACGCGGATACGGTTGACTCCTGCCGAAGCGTCGACGGAGAAAACAGCGGAAGCAGGTTCAGGGTTCAGGATTTTTTTTTTAGACTCCTCCGCAGGAGCCGGGGATTCAGTTTCAGGTTCCGGAGCCGGTCCATGGGGTGGAGTAATCAGCCTCTGGGGCTGTCCGGCCTGCTCCCGTTCCCGGTATTCCCGCAGCAGAGATATCTGTATGGAAAGCATGGCCAGAAAGAGCAGTATGTTGATAATCGACGGAAAAAATGCAAAAAGCAGCTCTCCTGTTTCGGTAATAACATCTGCTTTTTCCCGGGCCTGATACAGCTCATAGATCCGGTATCCGGTGTTCAGCAGGAACGCCAGGGTCGGAAGCAGCCAGTACCGTCCCAGCCCCTTGGCAAACAGAAGGGTAAAGGCGATCAGCAGGGGAAGCAGGGATATCGCAGCCTGTAGTAACTCGATCGTAAAAAGATTCATCATGTGTTCCCGCAGTTTTCTCTTCCTATGAAAGTGTGATAGTATACTACCACAAATAGAAACGCTAGGGAACAAGCAAATGAGAAATAACCTTCCAAATACTGTGCTTCACCGCCGCAGACAGCTCCGGGATGCTGATATCCGGGGGGACTACTTCCGGGATACCACCGCCATACTGCATTCCTATCCCTTCAGGAGGCTGAAGCACAAGACGCAGGTGTTCTATGCGCCGAAAAATGATCATATCTGCACCAGGATCGAACATGTATTCCATGTCTCCACTATTGCCGCGGCGTTGTGCAAGGGCCTCAGTCTTGACGGGGAACTCGCCTGGGCAATCGGACTCGGTCATGATCTCGGACATGCGCCCTTCGGGCATACCGGTGAGAAGGTGCTCGATGAGCTGATCGGCGGATTCAGCCATGAGCATTTCTCCCTCAGGGTGGCTGATGTGCTTGCCGGCTACGGAGAGGGGATGAACCTTACCTATGCCGTCCGCGACGGGATCGTGTGCCACTGCGGCGAACAGTTCGAGCAGCGGCTCATCCCGAGGAGTGACGAGATTGTCCTCGAGGAGCTTGCCGGCCGCGATACGGTGCCTGCCACCTGGGAGGGAGTGGCGGTCCGATTCTCAGACAAGATCGCCTACCTCGGCCGGGACATTGAAGATGCCCTGCAGCTGCAGGTCATTCAGCCGGAGGATCTTCCTGAAGCTGCGACGCGGCTCCTCGGCAGGACCAACCGGGAGATCATCAGCACCCTGGTGCATGATGTGGTGGAATCTTCAAGCGATACGGGGGGCATCGGATTTTCTGATGAGGTCTTCGCCGCCGTGCTGGATCTTAAGGAGTTCAACTACCGCCATATCTACCGGTCACCGCTTTTAACGGGATATCATGACTATTTCCATCGGATGATTCACCTGCTGTTCAGTTATCTCAGGGATCTGTTTGATCAGTGGGGGTTTGACGCCGGCCGATACCGTCAGGAGAAAAATTTACTGGCGGTGAGATTCGGAGATTATCTGGAAAAGATGCATCGATGCTATCAGCGGGAGGGAAGCGGTGCATCCGAAGCTGCACTGGACTATGTGGCCGGTATGAGCGATACCTATGCTCTGGAATGCATCAATGAGATCATTACCCCCAGGCATATGCATGATCAGTTTGACCGGTTTATTCTGGATCACGATTAGGTGATTTTTCGGATGAAAGCTTTTCGATCTCAGCAATGAACTGGTCAACGTCATCAAACATTCGATACACCGAGGCAAAGCGGACATAGGCAATGGGATCAACGGCGAAGAGCTTCGACAGGATCAGCTCGCCGATTTCTCGGGAGGAAATCTCCCGTTTGCTTCCCGCCTTCATGGCAGCCTCATCTTCCACTTCGCTGAGGATCTGTTCGATGACATCCTGGCTGATTACCCGCTTCTCCAGGGACTTCTGCAGCCCCTGCTCAATTTTGTCAGGGTCGAAGGGTTCTCGCCGCCCGTCCCGTTTGATTACCCGCAGGGGTTTTTCCTCAATCTTCTCGTAGGAGGTGTACCGGTATCCGCAGGACAGGCATTCCCGCCTGCGGCGGATGGTGGTGCCGCTGGGATTCTGTCTCGACTCCCGTACTTTATCCTGAATGCTGCTGCATCGGGGACATCTCATGGCTTGCGCTCCCGCAGCCGGCTGTTCACCGGTTGCAATCTATCCAAACTGTGATTATAATAACAGATAGTGTCTATGATAACAAGGTGTATATGAAATCAGTAAGCAGTGCAGTAAAAGATACCATTGAAACCCGTCCCTTTCTCCTGGAAGCCATGATCAGGGGCATTGTCAGTTTTAACTCTCTCGCCGAGGAACTGCGTCCGGATCTGGAGCAGCAGACCGGCAAGGAGGTGACCCAGTCGTCCGTGGTGATGGCCCTGCGCAGGTATGCCGACGAGCTGAAGCATCGACGTGCACAGATGAACGACCGCCCGATGCAGTTTGAAATCACCATGCGCACCAGGATCTTCGACATCAACCTGGTGAAGGATGATTCTCTGCTGTCCTCCCTTGACCAGGTCTACCGGATGGTTTCGATCCAGCGGGGGGACTTCCTGAATATCAGCATCGGAAGCAACGAAATCAGCATTGCCGTCAGCCAGAAATACCGGCAGCAGCTGATGGATCTGTTCAAGTCAGCTGAGATCATCCATGCGATGGATGATCTGGTCGCTGTGACCATTCTTTTTACGGGTGATTTCGTGCATACCCCCGGGGTAGTGTACGAGGCGGTGCGGCGGCTGGCATGGGAGAACATCAACGTGTTTGAAATCATTTCGACCACCAGCGAACTCACCTTTGTGGTCATCAAGGAAGACTCCCTGAAGGCATTCGAGTCCCTCCAGTCGTTTATGGGAGCTTAACTCAGCAGCAGCTCAAGCATCTCCGGATAATCCCTGCGGAACAGCAGCAGCTGTTCCCTGTTTCGATGCGAATCAAGCAGCGCAAGGGTCTCCGCTCTGCCGTCGTGGATCAGCACCCCGGCATGGTCATGACCGGGACAGATGCCCCGGACTGCGGTTTCCCTGGTGTACAGCACAGCCGTGACAGTCCCGGAAAGCAGCATTCCCTCGAAAAGCAGAAAGTCTGCCGGAAGACTGCCGGGAAGAAATGAGAGGACTCCTTCAGTATCGGTAAGACCGTCGGAACTTGTCAGCCGGGAGATGATAGGCTGCTCCAGTCTGAAAACATGGTCTGCCCCGGCCTGCCTGAGCCGGGCAGAAGCATCGGTATCAGTTTGGTACAGCGGGTAATCGGAGGTAATACATGCGGCGCATTTTCCGGGAAGTCTCCTGATCAGTTCGCACAGCAGATGCGTCTTTCCGCAATCCCTCCAGCCTGTCAGAGAAAAGATGGTCAGCCCTTCACGAATCATGACAGACATTGTATCATTGCGCCCATGGATGCACAACATATTGTACAGCTGCTTCAGCGGCACTCCGGGGTTATCCTTTCAGGGGATAAGAACAGCGGAAAAACTGCCATGTGCTCAGCCGCAGCTCAGCTGCTGGGGCCTGCATGCGGAGGCTTCCTCTCTGAAGGGGAGTTCAGGGACGGGGAAAAAATCAGCTACCGGCTGGTGCACATTCCGACAGGTGAGAGCAGGCCGCTGGCAAGCAGAATTTCCGAGGACATAGACGATCCTGATAAGACCAGGTACGGGCTTTCCTACTGGTTTTCCCCCCGGGCGTTCTCCTGGGCCAGGGACCTGATTTTCCGGGATCTGGCCGCAGGGGTGCCGGTGCTCTGCGTGGATGAGGTCGGACCGGTCGAATTGCAGAACTGCGGCTTTTATGATATCCTGCGGCCTCAGTTCTGCACCGGGGAGACAGCGCTGCTGCTGTCAGTGAGAAGCAGCCTGACCGTCCAGGTGCTGAATCATATTTTGCTCAAGGAAGCGGTCATTGTGCCGCTGAAGGATATGCTCCATGAATGAACTGCTCTGGCTTGCGATGCTGCTTCTGAACTTTGCGGCGATCATGCTCTGCTACCGGCTTTGGGGTAAGACCGGACTGTACCTGTGGGTGCCGATATCGGTCATCATCGCAAATATCCAGGTGACCAAGACGGTCAATCTCTTCGGATTTGAAGCCACCCTGGGCAACATTGTTTATGCGACAAGCTTCCTTGCCACGGACATTCTCAACGAGAACTACGGAAGACGGTCTGCGGCGAAGGCTGTGGGTATCGGATTTTTTGCCCTGATCGTGATGACGGTGCTGATGAACCTTTCCCTGCTGTTTGCTCCCTCTGCCAGTGATTTTGTCCAGGAGAGCATGGAGACCATCTTCGGCCTGATGCCCCGGATTGCCCTGGGGAGTCTGACCGCCTACGGTCTGTCCCAGTTTCATGACATCTGGGCATATACCATGTGGAAAAAACGGCGTCCCGAAGCTCGGTATATCTGGATACGAAACAACCTCAGCACCATGGTCAGCCAGCTGCTCGACAGCATCGTGTTCACCATGATCGCCTTTTACGGTGTGTTTCCCACGGGGGTGCTGGTGCAGATTGCCGCAACCACCTATCTGCTGAAATGGCTGGTGGCGGCGGCGGATACGCCCTTCATCTACCTTGCCAGAAGATGGTTTGAACAGGGCAGAATTCCTGAAGACCGTTAGCTTCTCTTAAGCCCTTCGAGCACCTTTCCCCGTTTGATTTTATGGGTAGGGGTTATTTCCAGCGGCTCCTCGAGCACCGTCGTTCTGCTGATCCGCTGGCAGGGCAGCAGTCCGGCATTCACCTGCCTGACGAGCCTTCGGATCTCCTCCTCGACGGCATGCCCGTCGACTTCGGCGAAGTATTCGCTGCTGGGAAGCACCAGCGCCTCAATCCCTTCTGATCGGGCGGCGGCATCCCGGATGCAGCCGGTTATCATGATCTGTTCGATCTGCCGAAACAGCTGGAAATGCTCCTCAATATCTTCAGGGCAGACGTTCTTCCCGCCTTCCGTGACCATCAGGGACTTCTTTCGTCCGGTAAGGCAGATATATCCCTGCCGGTCGGCATACCCGACATCTCCGGTGCGCAGATATCCCTGATCATCAAAAAGCTCCCCGGTCTCAGCTTCATTCCGAAAGTATCCCTGAGTGATATTCGGACCCCGTGCTGCTATTTCCCCGGTCCCCTGATCATCCGCATCCAGAATTCTCGCATCCGCCAGGGGCAGGGGAATGCCCACTGATTCATATTTGCAGGCGTGCTTGGGATTCAGGGTGAGAATCGAAGCGGTTTCGGTAAGTCCGTATCCCTGGACGAAATTCACCCCGAGCTCGTTGTACCGTCGGAAGGTATCCGGAGAAAGGGGTCCCCCTCCGCAGATGGACGGCTGCTCCCTTTGCCCGCACTTCCTTCATCAGGGCCTTGAGGATCTTGTTGTACAGCAGGGGAATGCCGACGAACATGGTCACACTTCCTTCCCTGAGATCCCTGATGATTTCCTTGGTGACGATCCGTCTGGCAAAGAGAAGTGCTGCGCCGTGGAGAACGGTCTCTCCGAGGCAGACGGTCAGGGTGCAGATGTGATGCAGGGGAAGCAGGGCGTAATACACATCCTCCGGCACCCCTGCGATGAAGTCCCGGTGACCGGTCATGAATATGTTGGAGAGAGGTTTCCATGGGTGAGCATGACCCCTTTCTCGTTTCCCGTAGTGCCGGAGGTGAACATCACTGCGGCAAGATCATCACAGCTGCGTGCAGGGAGGACGGCAGAACCGGGCTCCTGCCGGCAGACAGCATACATGGACTGCATGCTGCTCTCCTCGTTCAAGGAGATGAGGCGGCATGATGCTTTGATTTCTTCGGGAAAACCGGAGAGGATATCCTCATCGGTAATAACTGCTGCCGCCTGGGCAAAGGATGCCAGCCGGGCGATATCGGCGGAGTCAAGCTGCCAGTCAATCGGTACGGCTGCTGCGCCGGCATGGAGGATGGAGAAATAGCTGACCGCCCACATTGGGCTGTTCTTCCCGGTGAGCACGATGCGGTCTCCGGGCTGTATGCCCGATGCGGCTAGGTCCTGTGCCGCTGCGGTAATCATGGGGCGTACATCTCCATAGGTGCAGCGCTCTTCGGCAGGGGAGAGCATGAAAAAACACAGTTTCTCAGGATCGGTTTCAGCTGCCCGGAAAAAGAGT